>JBOGEV010000344.1:0-11009 GCA_050742015.1 Acidimicrobiia bacterium | reverse complement strand
GACCCTATGGGGTCAGATCGCCGCGCCAAAACGGATATGCCGTCACTCCACCGCAACCGGGGCCAGGGCGTCGATGTCGGTGACCACGTCGAGGATGACCGGGCGGTCGGCGGAGAGGGCGCGGTCCATGGCGGGAGCGAGGTCGGCGGGCTTCTCCACCCTGATCCCGATCGCCCCGATGTGCTCGGCGAGACCGGCGAAGTCGACCTCGGTGAAGACCCACATCTCTAGCGCCTTCTCGGTCTGTCTCCCGCCGTAGACCCGGTCGAATCCGCGTTTGGACTGGTTCCCCGAGTGGTTGTTGTTGACCACGGTGATCGAGTTGATCCCCCAGCGAACCGCGGTCTCGATCTCGGCCACGTGGTACCAGAAGCCGGAGTCCCCGGTGAAGCACACCACCGGGCGGTCGGGTTGGGCGCACTTGGCTCCCAGTGAGGCGGGGAAGGCCCAGCCCAGGTGACCGGCGCTGCGCAGATAGGACTGGCTCGGCGTACGCAGGTCGTACATCCCGCCCATCCACATCCCGGCATGACCAGTGTCGACGACGACGATCCCGTCGTCAGGGACCAGATCGGTGAGCTCGGCGCAGAGTCGCTCGGGGCGCATCGGCACCTGATCCGACTCCAGCAGCGGCGCATACTCGAGGCGCCAGTCGGTGACGTGACCGGCGGCGGTCTCCGCCCACCCGGAGTCGTTGTCGGCCTCGCCGGCCAGTTCGAGCATGCGAGTCAGGGCGGTCCGGGCGTCGGCGTTGATCGTCACTTCGGGCGGGTAATTGCGGCCCAGCGCCTCCGGCTCGATGTCGAGCTGGATGGCCCGGGTCCCCAAGGGCGGCACCTTCCAGAAGTGGGTGGTCATGCCCCCGGTCTCGGTCCCGACGAAGAACACCAGGTCTGCGTCCAGCACGACCCGGTTGGCCGAGCCCCGGGAGTAGGTGCCGACCACCCCGACCGAGAGGGGGTGGGTGCCGGGGATGACGTCTTTGCCGTTGAGAGAGGTGGCGACCGGTATCCGCAGGCTCTCGGCCAGCTCGATCAGCGCCGGGCCGGCGCCCGAGGCCCGGACTCCGCCCCCGGCCACGATCACCGGCCGCTCGGCGGCTCTGAGCAGGTCGAGTGCCCGGACCAGATCGGTGTCAGGGGCGACCGGCCGGAACGGCGGCACCGAGGCGAATTGTGGCTCGCAGAAGACCTCCATCTCCGCCTCCCCGGCGTCGATCTGGCCTTCGTTCCCGGCGAATTGGAGGTGGACCGGCCCGGGTGCCCCGGTGGTGGCCACACGGAACGCTTGACGCAACATGTCGGGAATCCGCTCGACGGCGTCGATTGTGGCGTTCATCTTGGTCACGGTCTCGAAGGCGGGGACGTCGTCCACCTCCTGATACACCTTGCGGAACTTGGTGTTTGGGTCCCGTCCACCGGTGAAGGCGATCACGGGGGAGTGAGCCAGATAGGCGTCGCGGAGCCCGGCGGCCAGGTTGAGGGCCCCCACGACCTGGGCGGCGCAGATCCCCGGTCGCCCCGAGGCCCGGGCATAGCCGTCGGCCATGTAGGCAGCGGGTTTCTCCCCGTGGGGTCGGAGCCGTTTGATCGCGGTGTGGGCCTCGATCTCGACCATCGTCCGACGCAGCACTGCAGGAACATGGAACAGATGGGTCACCCCGTAGCCATCAAGCATCTCGGCCAGCACCCTCGCCCCGGTCGTGGTCATCGTTTCTCCCCGCCCACGGCCGGAAAACGCCCCCTCCGGCCCTCCGGGCCACCTCCCCCAACGTCGCTTCGCTCCTGGGGGAGGAAACTGAACCTGGCCTTTCCGGTGGTGGTGACGGTGCCGTCGGGCTTGCGGACCCACAGCTCCAACTCGATGCCCTCGTCATCGGAGTCCGTGACGCTTCCCCCACACTCCAGAGTGTCGCCCAGATATGCCGGCGCCAGGTGACGGTAGGAGATGGAGCGGAGCCGGGCGGACTCGCCGAGCCAGGTCTCGGCGGTCTGCACCAGGTAGACACCCTGCAGCGGTCCGTGGATGAGGAGCCCCGGATGGCCGTCGTGCTCGACGGTGAACGGGGCGTCGTAGTGGATGCGATGGAGCAGCCAGCTGGAGGCACTGAACATGAACAGGTCGAGCGCGGTCGGAGTGCGAGTCTGGACTGGCGCCTCGGCTCCGGCTTCGGGCAGACTCATCGATAGATCCTGGTGAAGGTCTCCCTGGCCACCAGTTCGCCCCTCTGGTTGGTGAAGGTGAACTCCATATCGACGAAGACCAGGGGCCCGGATCGCCCCTCTTTCTCGTACATGTCGGCGAGCCTCTTTTCCACCGTGATCACGTCACCGGCAACGACCCGTTCACCGAGCTCGACCGTCGTCTCGCCGGCCATCGCCCTCTTGGTGGGTAGTGGCGGCACGTCGGCGCTGGGCGACCCGTCTGGCTCCAGTTGATCGGCCGGGACCAGGGCGGAGGCATGCATGCGCACCACGTAGGTGAAAAGGGTCGGTGCAACGACATCGTGATATCCGGCCGCTTCGGCCGCCACCCTGTCGAAGTGGACCGGGTTGGTCTCGCCGGTGGCATGGGCGAACTTGGCGATGTCGGTGGCGGTGACGTGCATTTCGAAGGGCGGGTATTCGCGGTCGGCCCACTGTCGTGCCTCCTCGGTGATCACCCCCATGAGTGGCCCACTCAAATCCCCATCGTCTTGGCGATGATGTTGCGTTGGATGTCGGAGGTTCCTGCCCCGATCACTCCCAATCTCGACTCCCGGAAGTGGCGCTGCAGGTCGTACTCCATCGTGTATCCGTAGCCCCCGAGGACCTGGAGCCCCATGTCGGCCACTTGCTTGTAGGCCTCACAGGCGTACAGCTTCAGGATGGCTGCGTCCCGCGTGGTGGCGAGGTCCCGGTCGAGACGCGAGGCGTATCGGTAGACGAGCATCTGAGAGATCTCCACCATCGTCTGCATATCGGCCAGACGATGGGATACCGCCTGGAACTCCGAGATGGGGCGGTCGAACTGCTTGCGCTCCTTGGCGTAGGCCACCGAGTCGGCCAGGGCCGCCGCAGCCGCCCCGGTCCGGGCCGCGGACAGGCAGAGGCGCTCGTAGCGGAGATAGACCCCGAGATCGGCCCAACCCTCGTGGAGGGTGCCCAGCATCCTGGTCTTGGGCACCCTGACGTCGGTGAAGTAGAGCATCGCGGTCCCCAGCGGCCAGTGGCCGAGGGTTTCGATCGGCTGCCACTCCAACCCCGGACTGTTGGTGTCGACGATGAAGTTGGTGATCCCGTGATGCTTCCTCCCCTCCGAGGACGTGCGGGTGGCGACGACGTCGAGATCGCTGGCCTTGAACCCCGAGGTGAACACCTTCTGCCCGCTGAGGATGAAGTCGTCGCCGTCCTCGACGGCGGACAGGCTGATCGCGGCGGCGTCGGAGCCGGCGTCGGGCTCGGTCAGGGAGAAGCAGACGGTCAGCTCTCCCGAGGCAATCCGGGGGAGCAATTCGGCCTTCTGCTCGTCGGTGCCGTCGCGGCTGATGGCGAGCCCGCCCCAGGTGACGGCTCGAAACACCCAAAAGGAGAGGTCGAGGAAGGCACGGCCCAGCTCCTCGAGCAGGATGGCCACCTCGACCGCCCCGCCACCGGCACCGCCATGCTCCTCGGGGATGTTGATCCCGAGCCAACCCTGCTCGCCCAGCTTGTCATAGAGGTCGCGTGGTGGCTTGCGCTCCCGGTCGCACTCCCTGACATACTCCCGGCTGATCTCCTTCTCGCAGAACTCGCGCACCGTGGCCCGGAACAGGTCCTGTTCGGGTGTGAATTCGTGGTCCATCGCGGAAGGCGGCTCCTTTGGGTGCGGAGGGTACGGATCATATATCGTGCATCCTGCACAACCGACGCCCAGTGAGGAAATGTGACTGCAAGCATCGAGACCGTCCGCGAGCTGAGCCAACGTCATAGCAACTGGGGCCGTTGGGGACCGGACGACGAGAAGGGCACCCTGAATCTGGTGACACCCGAGATGATCGTGGCCGCCGCCGGGCTGGTCCGGCAGGGTAAGACCATCTCGATGGCCCTTCCTTATGACGAAGACGGACCCCAGAACGGTGGTCTGGGCCGCTTCAACCCGATCCACCTCATGATCCGGGACGGCGCCGACGCCATCGCCGGGACTTCGATCCGGGACTTCTACGGCGGCGTGGACAAGCACTTCCGGGGCACCGACGACATCATCATCATGCCCCTCCAGTCGGGGACCCAATGGGACGCGTTCGGACACGTCGTGTTCGAGGACAAGATCTACAACGGGTTCGGAGCCGAGATGGTCTCCAGCAAGGGCGCCCTCAAGGGGGACGTGGCCAATGCTGCCGGGTCCATGGTGGGGCGGGGGGTCCTTCTCGACCTGCCCCGGGCCCTGGGCGTCGACTGGCTGGACCCAGGTCACGCCATCGGCACCGATGAGCTGGAACAGGCCGAGCGACACGCCGGCGTCGAGGTCGGGCCAGGTGATTTCGTCTTCGTGCGCACCGGGGCCATGGCCTCGGCCCGGGCCGCCGGCGGGTGGGGCGACTACGCCGGCGGGGAGGCCCCCGGCCTCGGTCTGGACAGCGTCGGGTGGGTGGCGGGTCGGGACATCGCCGCTCTCGCCGCCGACACCTGGGGACTCGAGGTGCGTCCCAACGAAACCCCCGATGTGGGACAGCCGCTGCACATCGTGTTCATCGTGCACATGGGTCTCTGGCTCGGCGAGATCTTCGACCTCGATCCATTGGCCGAGGATTGCGCCGACGATGGTGTCTACGAGTTCATGTTCTGTGGTCCTCCGCTGCCATTCACCCGAGCAGTCGGGTCCCCGCTCAACCCGATGGCCCTCAAGTGATGCAGCCGGTTCGCTCCATGCTGTTCACGCCCGGCAACCGGCCCGACATGCTGGCCAAGGCGGTGCAGTCGGGTACCGACGCGGTGATCGTCGACCTGGAGGACTCGGTCTCGGTCGACCAGAAACCGGTCGCCCGGGACAATCTCGCCCAGCTCCCCGAGTCGCCGGTGCCGTATTACGTGCGGACCAATGCGGTCGAGACCGGTCTGCTCTGGGAGGACGTGGTGGCGGCCGGTAACTCGCCCGCGGTGGGAGTGATCATTCCCAAGGCGGAGGACCCGAAAGTTCTCAGCGAGGTCGACGGAGCGCTGACCGCGCTCGAGATGACCGCCGGCAAGACCATTGGGTCGATCACGGTCATCCCCCTCCTCGAGTCCGCCCTGGGGGTCCGGCTCACCTATGAGATGGCGACGGTCAGCGACCGGGTCGAGTGTGTCATGTTCGGCGGCGGGGAGCAGGGTGACCTGGTCGCCGATCTCGGGGTGGTGTGGACTCCAGAAGGGACCGGGCTGATGCAGGCCAGGTCCCAGGTGCTGCTCAGCGCGCGCGCTGCCGGCGTTCCCTACCCGATGGAGGCGGTGTTCATGGACTTCCGGAACCCCGACGGCCTCCGGGTCGAGTGTGAGCTGGCCCGCACCCTGGGCTATATCGGGAAGGTGGCGATCCATCCGGCCCAGATCGAAGTGATCAACGATGTGTTCACCCCCGCCCCCGACGAGGTCGAGTACCACCGCAAGGTCCTGACCGCTTTCGAGGAGGCCGAGGCCGAGGGCAAGGCATCGATCGCGGTGGACGGGAAGATGGTGGACTACGCGGTGGCCCGGGTGGCCCGGGCGGTGCTGGCCCGAGCCGAAGCGGCATCCAGGGCCGGCAAGGAGGGCTGATGGCCAGAACTCGTTACATCGCAGATGGGGTCGGAGTCGCTGTGGTCGGGTCGGGGTCGATCGGCACGCTGCGTGCCGAGATCGCCCACCGACACCCGTCGGTGGACTTCCTGGCCGTGTGCGACATCGTCGAGGACAAGGCAGTCCGGCTCGCCACTTCCTGCGAGGCGGACGTGTGGTCGACCGATGCCGTCGAGATCGTTACCCGGGACGATGTCGACGCGGTGATCATCGCCTCCACCGAGGACTCGCATTTCGAGCCGGCGATGGCCGCCGTCCAGTCCGGGAAGACCGTGCTCGTGGAGAAGCCCTTCACCATCCTCGCCGACGAAGGGCACAAGCTGCTCGCCGCCGCCGAGGAGTACGGCGTCTCGATCTACACCGGCTTCACCCAGCGCTTCCGGCGACGTTACCTGGCGATCAAGGAGCACGTGCTCCAGGGTTACGTCGGCGATGTCACCTCGGCCAAGGCCACCATCTATCTCACCCAGGCGGTAGCCCGCTCGGTGATCTCCCGGGCCGGGACCACCACCCCCTCGGTCAACACCATGACCTATCTCTTCGACCTGCTCACCTGGTACCTGGGTGGGACCCTCCCGGCAACGGCATATGCCGCCGGTTCCAACAAGGGCCGCATCCATGACGAGTACGGGGCCCTCGACTCCACCTGGTGTGTGCTCACCTACGAAGACGGGATGGTGGCCAATCTCGGGGTGAGCTGGGAGCTTCCTGAGTTCTGGCCGGCATACGTCGCGTCGATGGACTTCGAGTTGTTCGGAAGAGACGGCGTGATCTCGGTGAAGGACGACCACCGTGACGTGCTCATGGCCTCCCACAAGCCGGTGCCTTCGCCCTACACGCCGGACACCTCGATGAACGTGGCGATGCTCGGCTCTTACATGCCGGGGGACTGGGCACTGGGCGAGCACTTCGGGGCGATGCAGGAGGAGACCCACGCCTTCATCAACAGTGTCGGAACCGGCCGGCCGGATCCGATCCTGGCCACCGGGGCCGAGGGGATGGATGTGCTCGTCATCTCCCGGGCGGTCGACGAATCGGCCACCATCGGGCAGGTGGTGCCGATGCTGTGGGCGACTTGATGGCCGGGATGCTGTCCGGGGTGACCATCCTCGAACTGGGGCAGGTCATCGCCGGGAACTTCGGCGGTGTCATCCTGGGCGACCTCGGGGCGGAGGTGATCAAGATCGAGCCCAAGACCGGGGACACCGCTCGCAACCCCACCATCGCCCCCCTACATGACGAGAGCGCGATCCATCTGTTCATGAACCGGGGGAAGAAGAGCGTGGTGCTCGATCTCAAGGACCCGCGGGGGCTGGAGATGTTCTTCGACCTGGTGGAACAGGCCGACGTGGTGATCGACAACTTCCGACCCGGGGTCATGGCCCGGCTCGGGATCGACCACGACGCCTTGAAGGAGCGCAACCCGGACATCATCACCTCGTCGGTGACCGGGTTCGGCGAGTACGGGCCGGCCAAGGACAAGGCCGCCTTTGACTTGGTCGTCCAGGCCTACAGCGGCCACGTCGACATCACCGGGCCGGCCGACGGCGACCCGGCCCGGGTCGGCATCCCCATCGCCGACATCGCCGGCGGCATCTACTCCTGCATCTCGGTGCTGGCCGCCCTGGTGGGTCGGGAGTTGCATGGAAATGGCCAGCACGCCGACGTGGCCATGCTCGACACCCTGGTCTCCTTGCTTTCTTACGACGCGGTCGATCATCTCAACTCGGGGAGGAAGCTGACCCGGCTCGGGACCGCCCACGCCCACATGGTCCCCTGGCAGGCGTTCCAGACGACTGACGGCTACGTGGTGGTGGCCGCAAGGGACGAGAAGTTCTGGCAGAACCTGTGCGACGCCATCGGCCGTCCCGACCTCAAGGACGACCTACGCACCGCCAACAACTCGGCTCGGGTGGCCAACCGCGACTACGTCGTCGGCGTCCTCGCCGAAGTCTTCCGAACCAAGGGCAACGACGAGTGGCTGGCCATCCTCGACGAGCACGACATCCCCAACGCGCCGGTCAACGACATGGAACAGGTGTTCACCGATCCTCAGGTGCTGGCACGCGGGATGGTCGGCACCTACAAACACCCGACTCTCGGCGACATCCGGTATCCGCCAAGCCCGATCAAGTTCAGCGAGTGGGAGAGCCCCAACGAGTCGGCGCCGATGCTGGGCCAGCACACGATCGAGGTCCTGACCGAGCGTCTCGCCGTCGACGAGCGGGCGGTCAGGGCGCTGGCGGACGAGGGCGTGGTCAAGATCTGGCCGGAAAGCTGAGAGACATGCGCTTCGGGACATTCGTGCCGCAGGGTTGGAAGGGAGACCAGAACGGGATTCCGGTCGATGAGCAGTGGGATCGCATCCTCGGGTTCGCAGGGCTGATCGAAGACTCCGGCTACGACTCGATCTGGGTATACGACCACTTTCACACCCATCCCGTCGTCAGCCAGGAGAGCACCTTCGAGGCTTGGACCTTGATGGCCGCCCTGGCCGCGGTAACCACCCGGGCCCGACTCGGCCAGATGTGCACCTGTGCCCTGTATCGCCCCCCCTCCTATCTGGCCAAGATCGCATCGTCGATCGACGTCATCTCCGGCGGGCGGCTCGATATCGGAATCGGCGCCGGGTGGTCGAAAGGGGAGTTCGAGGCGTACGGCTATCAGTACCCGTCCGATGGGGAACGGCTCGACATGTTGGAGGAGGCGATTCAGGTCTTGCTGGCGATGTGGACCCAGGACGAGGCCAGGTTCAGCGGGGAGCACTACACGGTCGACGGCGCCATCAACCGGCCCAAGCCCGTGCAACAGCCGCACCCTCCCCTCTGGGTGGCTGGAGGGGGGGAGAGGCGAACCCTTCGCATCGTGGCCAAATACGGCGACTTCTCGAACTTCGGTGACAACATCGAAGAGTTCCGCCACAAGTCGATGGTGTTGGCCGGCCACTGCGAGGTTGTCGGCCGGGAATACGACGCGATCGGGCGCACCTGTCATCGGATGTCTGTGATCGGACGGGACGAGGCCGACCTCCGCCGCAAGCTCGACATCGCCGCCGAACGACGTCACTGCATGCCGGAGGAGTTTGCAGACGAGCACTTTGCCGCCACCGTGCCCCAGGCGGTGGAGGAGATGGGATCGTTCATCGACGAGGGCTGCGCCGAGATGATCCTCTACTTCTACGACATGGGTGAGGGGGACAGCCTCGAGCTGTTCGCCTCCGAGGTGATCCCTCAGCTGCGATGAGAGGCCTGGATCGACTCCTCGATCCGAAATCGATCGCCATTGCCGGCCTCTCCGCCGACCCGTCCAAACACGGCGGCCGTGTGCTGAGCCATCTCCGCGATCTCGGATACTCAGGCGAGATCCACGGGGTGAACCCCGGTCGTCCCCAGGTCGACGGGTTGGAAGTCGTGGCCAGGGTCAGCGACTTGCCGGGACCGCCCGACCTCGTGGTGTGCGCCATCCCATCCGCTGCAGTTCCCCAGGTGGCGATGGACTCGCAAGGAGTCGGTGGCCTCATCGTGTTCGCCGGTGGGTTCGGCGAGTCGGGCGCCGACGGCCGGGCCCGGGAAGTGGACCTCACCGAGCATGCAACGGCCGGCGGATTCCGGGTCCTGGGACCGAACAGTGGCGGGATCATCCGGCCCGCCTCAGGTCTGGCCGCCAGTTTCCTCACCTGTCTCGACCGCCCGGCCGACGAGATCCGGTCGGGGCCGGTCGGAGTGGTCACGCAGAGTGGGGGGACCGGGAGTTACCTGCACAATCTGGCCGCGGCACGGGGCTCCGGGCTTGCGGTTTCGTTGTCGACCGGGAACGAGATCGACATCAAATTCGGGGAAGCCATCGATGCCGTCTCCACATTGGACGAGGTCCGGGTGGTGCTGGCCGTGATCGAAACGGTCCGCGACGGACCGGTCTTCATCGAGTCGATCAGGTCGTCTCTCGCCCGGGGCAAGCCGGTCGTCGCCTGTCGCATCGGCACCGGCGCCAGGGGCAAGACCCTGATGACGACCCACACCGGGGCGATGGCATTGCCTGACCGAGTCCTGGACGGAGCGCTCGAGTCTCTGGGGGTTGTCGTCGGGGAGACTCCTGGTGAGGCCTTTGAGATCGCCGAGCTCGTCGCCGCGGCTCCGAAGCCGGCAGGAGATAGGGCCGCCATCGTCACCCACTCCGGCGGCATCGCTATCCATCTCGCCGACCTCGCCGAGCGTCATGATCTGAATCTGCCGGAGCCCGGGGTCGGGCTGAGATCCCGGCTCGACCGACATCTGGACCACGGTGTGGCCGGCAATCCGCTCGACATGGGCGGGATCATCGGCGGTCCGGGCCGGTTCGCCGAGGTTGTGGAGACACTCGCCGATTCCGGTGAGTACGACGTGGTTCTGGCCGTCTCCACCGCCCATCCCCCGGCTCACACGGAGGAACGGGTGTCAGCACTCCTCGACATCGATGTGGGCGTCCCGATCCTCCATCTTTGGATGGCCGGTGACCAGGCACTTCTGGGTCTGGAGAGGTTGCGCGAGGCGGGCGCCGCGGTGGCCGAGGAGCCACGAGCGGCGATCCGGGCCATGGCCGGCCTGACCCGACTGGCGGGTCTCCGACCGACGCCCACGTTGGAGCCGATCACCGGTCCCATCGACGGCTGGGGTCTCGCCTTGGTCGAGGGCGAGGTGGCGGTCACCCGGGACGAGGCCCTGGCCGTCGCCGAGCGTCTCGGTTACCCGGTGGCGGTCAAGGTCCACACACCGGGTCTGGCCCACAAGACCGAGCTGGGAGGAGTGGCCCTCGATCTTCGAGATGCCGCCGCGGTGACCGCGGCCTTCGATCGGGTGACCGAGTCCGCCCGAGCCATGGGTCTCGACGTGGATGACGTCAGAGTGGAGCGTTTCCGGCCCGGTCTGGAAGTCATCGTCGGGGGCATCATCGATCCGATGTTCGGTCCAATGATCTCGGTCGGGATCGGCGGTGTGCTCACCGAGCTACTGGATGACGTCGTTTTCGCACCCGCCCCGGTCGACGAATCGGCGGCTGCCGGCATGATCGACCGATTGCGAGGGCGTCGTCTGCTCGACGGCTATCGGGGCGGTCCGGCTGCCGACGGGGCCGGGCTGGCACGAATCGTGAGCCTGGTCAGCCGCGGGATGATCGGTGGCAGTGTCGACGAGGTCGAACTCAACCCCCTGGTGTGGACCGGCGAGGAGTGGGTTGCCGTGGACTGGCTGGTCGTGCCTA
>JBOGEV010000343.1:0-7494 GCA_050742015.1 Acidimicrobiia bacterium | reverse complement strand
GTCACGCCCCGCCTTTCCTCGGTACCTAGGACCTGCCAGCGTCGATCCTCGGCCAGGCCGATACCGGTCACATCGGCACTGTGGAGCGAGACGCCACGACAGGACTTGATTGGAAAAATGCTGATCGCTGTCACTGAGACGGCTGCGGTCACGGGAACGGCAATGTACTCGGGGTGCCACGTGTGCCAACCCTTTCACCAGTAGATGAAAATCTCGGGCATTCGCCAGAGACATCGAAGCCCCCGGACAGCGAGGGACGGAGCTCGACGCAGACCTCACGAGTACCCGGCTGGGTCCGCTTCGCCTGGAAGTGACGGCGCTCGACATCGGGGCCTACGTGCTCGTGCGGCCGCTTCCCCCCTTTCCCTCCCGGTGACTCTGATCGGTGCCGGCCTGATCACGACGGATGTCCAGGACGCCCATGTCGAGAGTCTCTGCGCCGACGGACACCAGGTCGACTATCGAAGATACAAGGGCCGAGATCACGTCCCCTTGGTGGAGCTCGACTCGCCGCTCATCCCCGAGCTGATCGAGTGGACCCGCGCCCCGTTTCAACGACGAGGAATCGATCTCGACCTGTTAGGACTGTCTGCTCCAAGTGGGCCCGGCAGGACTTGAACCTGCAACCAACGGATTATGAGTCCGCTGCTCTGACCTGATTGAGCTACGGGCCCAGCCATCCGATGTTATTGCCTCGGGGAGACCAGCTCTGGATCCACTCGTTCCCGCTGACCACTCACCGTATGGAGTTCGAGCGGATCATCATCGATCCGGCCAAGATGCGGGGCGTTCCCTGTATCCGAGGTCTACGTATCCAGGTTGCCACCGGCAGATCGAATTGCAAGTACCTCAGCCGGTCGCCGTCCAGGCCGCGGGCTCATGTCTCGGCGGACTCAGCGGCGCGCTTCATTCCCTGAGCCTCGATGGTCATGTAGCGGTTCGTCAGATCCTTGTAGAACAAAGCGACGACCGGGATCAGCAGGCCTCGCATATCCAGGCTCAGTGTCAAGCGCGAACGGCCGTCCTCCAGCTCCTCGACACCATGGCCCGCGACGCTGGTTGCGCCGCCCGACTTCTGACGCCACTCGAAGTAGGACGGCGCCTCCCAGACGGTGACGTCCCATACACCCTCCGGCAGTTTCGGCTGCTTGAGTCGCACGCGGCTGCCTTGAGCTACAGGAGGGGGCGTGAGCAGCTCGACGATGTCGACCGTTTCGATACGCCTCGGCCACGCTTCAAGGTCGCTCAGCACCTCCCAGACACGGTCTTGCTGGGCGTCAATGTCGATGGATGTCTCAAAGCGCAAGCGGGTCGGTCCCCTCGACGGGCGTGTTGAGACTAGAGCCATGCGTGACCGGCTCGAGTGGCGGGCATATCGGTAGTCCCCCCGATCGGCCCTTATCAGGCGGTCCAGTCGAAGAGCATCTCGCCGGAAGTGATCACGAGCCACCAATAGGCCAGGGCGACCACGGGCATCGCCAACGCCCAAGCCGACCTGCGCCGAACGAGACCAGCTGTCACCCACAATCCGAGCAGCCATCCCACCCAGAGCACCGCGATGCCCCACAGGGGAGCGACCAGACCGGACGCCAGGTAGGGGAACACACCGGTGGCGAGATAGACGAGGACACCGATCCAGGCGAGTACGCGGCTCGTCGACCCAGGCTCAATAGGGGCGGTCATTCCGGCTCCGGTCCTTTTTCGAGTGACTTTCTCCCTTTGGCGAGGCTAACGCTCGAGACCGCAGCGGGCGGTCGGGATGGTCATCGAAGAGGTCATCCCCGGATCCAGATTCCGATCGACGCCGGGGCAAGCGTGCTCTCCAACGTGGCGCTCAGATCGGATGCGAGCTCATTGGAGTCGGTGACCGAGTTGATCCGGGACGAAAAGGCCTCGACCACACGCTCAGCGTCGAATCTGCGACGGTTGAATTGCCGGTCCATCAGGTCATGAAGGCGGCGGCGCAGCGGATTGAACAGGGCGGCAGCGGCCAAAGTGGTGACCGCCACCGCGAGGTCATCTCTGACACCGAACAGAGCTTGGGTGCCGATCACACCGCCGACGAATACTCCCGCCAGCAAGACACCGAGAGCGGCGTAGGACACGGTGCGGCTCACCAGACGGTCGATGTCGTACAACCGATACTTCGAGATGGCCACACCCAATGCGACGGGGACGATGATCAAAGACAGGGTGCCCACCGCGACCGCCCCGGACCCGAAAGCCGCAGGGCGGAACGCCTCGAACGCCCACACGAGCGCCCAGACTGAGATTTGGAATGCACCAGCGAGGGCAACCCACTTGATCTGAAAACGAACCTCCGGTGACGACCGCCGATATCGGACCACGAGCGAGGCGACCGTCCCGACGAGCGCCGGCAAGATCAGAAGAGAAACGGGGTTGGCGATCTGGCTGAGCTGCCGATTCGCGTATGGGTTCGGAATCACCGGACCCAATCCAATGACCTCGGATGTGGCCTCGATGGTGACCCAGCCGGCGATGCCGGCGATCGCCAGCCAGGGCATGATTCGCCACCGAGGCGAGGGCAAGGCACCGGTGGGAAAGATCAACAGGACCAGGCTGGTGGGAACCGCGATGACAAAGGTCCAATTGCCCAGCCAGTTGGCGAAGGCCGTCTGCGGGTCGTTTGGCGAGTGCAAGAAGTACAACGCCATGATGAGCAGGAAGGTCGTGGACAACCATGCAGCCACCGCCCCCAGGATCCACCCGATCGGATTGTGGGAGACCCGGGTGACGAGGATTGCCCCGATCGACGCCAGCACTCCTCCGCTCACGGCGTATGCAACGACGATCAGGGCGTCGAGCGGGCCATCCACGTAGACCCCGCTCAGCACCGGTCCCGGAACCCCGCGCACGACGCCCTGCACGATCCAGAGCCCCAGTCCTGTCAACAGGATCGCCACCAGCGCCAACCACACGATCCACACCCAACGGGGTGCGAGTCGACTACGTCTCATTCGCGCCTTTCGGTGTGCCTGTAGTGGTGCGCGAGGCACCACTACAGGTTGCTCACATTGAGCTCATTCTTCGACTTGGAACTCTGCAGCCATGCCCAGGAAAGCATGTGGGGTCCCGTCGCCGAGGTCGGGCGGGCCATCGGTAGCGTTGGCCATCGCTTCCTCGACGGCGGCAGGATCGGCTCCCTGGGGGATGAAGCACACGATCGCGTAGCGGCCCGCTTCACCAAGGGCCACCGAAGTGCCATCCGCCTCCGGGTTGAATCCGTCCTCACCAGGGAGCGCCACCAGGACACCTTGGAACTCGATCAGCGACTCGGACTCTTCCTCCGGTAGCTCGAGGAGCTCTGGCAACGGGCGCTCTTCCCCGTCGGCGATGCGAAACACGACCATCTCGTGGAACTCCGCCTCGGACTCGTTGCTGAAAGTGAGCTCGGCGCCTGTCGCGGCAGTCTCCGGAACCCCCGCAAAGCCATAGTCCAGCCCGGTGATCTCGATGGTGCCGTCTGCTGCTCCCGATCCGCCGCACGCGGACACGAGCGCCAGTCCGAGCACCGCAAAAGCCGTTCCAGCCTTATATCTCATCCCGTCCTCCCTTTCTTGTGGTTCGTGAGGGACTCAACAAGGTGGCCGGTACGAAATCGTTACGACGGGCGTACGGCCCGACGCCGGTGGAGGCAAACACGGCGCCGCTCGGTTTGATATGTTTGGCCCAGTTCCGGAGTCGGGCCGAAAGGGGTCTTCATGAATGTGTCCATGACGGTCAACGGACGATCGGTGTCAGACGACGTCGAACCGAGAACCCTTCTCGTCCACTTCATCCGGGAGAACCTGCACCTGACCGGAACCCACGTCGGATGTGAGACCGGCTATTGCGGAGCATGTACGGTCCATCTCGGCGGCAAACCGGTGAAGTCATGCACCATGTTCGCCGTGCAGGCCGAAGGGGCCGATGTCATGACCATCGAGGGGCTCGCCACCGACGGCGAGCTTCATCCGGTTCAGGAGGGTTTTTGGGAGCGGCACGGGCTCCAGTGCGGTTACTGCACGCCGGGCATGATCATGTCGGCCGCGGCCCTGCTCGCCGACAACACCAACCCAACCGAAGACGAGATCCGGCATGGCATCGAGGGAAACCTCTGTCGCTGCACGGGCTATCACAACATCGTGCGGGCGGTGGAGTACGCCGGGGCCAAGATGCGAGGTGAGGAGCCGGCGGCTCCGGATTGGGAGGAGGCCCACTGATGGCTACGACGAGTGTCATGGGCGGCGCCGTCCGCCGCCGCGAAGACCCGGCTCTGATCCAGGGAACAGGCACCTACACCGACGACGTCCAGCCGGTCGGGCTACTCCACGTCGCCTTCAACCGATCACCGGTGGCTCGGGCCAAGATCACCTCTCTGGACACCGAAGCCGCCAAGAAGATGCCGGGAGTGGTCGCGGTGTTCACCAACGACGACACCACACATCTCGGGCCCCTGCTCGCCCAGGTGCCGATCGGGAAGCTTCGTCCCCTGTTGGCGGCGGGAGAGGTCAACCACGTCGGCGAGGCCATCGCCATGGTCGTCGCCGAGAGCCGGTACCAGGCGCAGGATGCAGCCGATGCCATCGAAGTGGACTTCGACGTCCTCCCAGCGGTCATCGACCTGAAGAAGGCGGCGTCGGACGAGACCAAGGTCCACGACGACCTCGACTCCAACATCATCCACACCTGGACCTATCACGGCTACTGGGAGGCGCTGGGCTTGGAAGACCAGACGCCCCAGGTAGACGAAGCCATGGAGCGGGATGACGCGGTGGTGGTCAGCCTGGAGATGACGAACCAGCGGCTTATCCCGGTCGCCATCGAGCCCCGCTCGGTCATGGCCGAATACAACAAGGGCTACGGAAAGTTCACCGTATACAGCTCATCGCAGGTGCCCCACGCCCTCTCCGGCGCCATCGGGACCACCCTCGGCATGTCGCCCAGCGACGTCAGGGTTATCGCACCCGAGGTTGGGGGCGGGTTCGGCTGCAAGCTGAACGTCTACAACGACGAGATCCTGGTGGCCTGGGCCGCCAAGGAGCTGGGGCACCCGGTGAAGTGGACCGAGACCAGACGCGAGGCCGCCGGCTCCACGATTCATGGACGGGGCTGGGTGGGAACGGCGACCCTGGTCGGCACCAAGGACGGCGAGTTCCTCGGTTACAAGCTCGACGCAATCGCCGACATGGGCGCCTACACCCAGAACTTCACGGTCGCCATCCCACTGCTCGGCCTGTGGATCGCCTCCGGCCAGTACAAGATGCCGGTCGGGTGGAAGGTCGACTGTGTGGTCACCAACACGATGACGACGGATGCCTATCGAGGCGCCGGTCGCCCGGAGGCCATCTACTACCTGGAGCGGGCCGTCGATGCCTTCGCCCACGAGATCGGGATGGATCCCTTCGAGGTTCGCCGGAAGAACTTCTGGCAACCCGACGAGTTCCCGGCGACGATGGGATGCGGATTCGCGCTCGACTCCGGTGACTACGAGCCGGCAATCGACAAGTTGATCGAGGTCAGCGACTACGCCGGGATGCGCCGACGCCAGGAAGAGGCTCGCGCCGAGGGACGGCTGGTCGGGATTGGGGTTGGCTCCTACGTCGAGGTATGCGGTTTCGGTCCGGCGGTGCTGGCCGAGATCGGGTTCTCCTGGGCCGCGTACGGGCTGCCGGCCTCGTTCAACGGCACCGGTCTGGTCCGGGTCAACCCCGACGCTACGGCGACGGTGGTCATCGGGACCGGGCCCACCGGGCAGGGCCATCAGACGACCTGGGCCCAGATCGTGGGTGACGGTCTCGGCATCCCGGTGGAAGACATCCGGGTCTATCACGGAGACACCCGAGACCACCCCATGGGCATCGGCACCTTCGGCAGCCGCTCGATCTCGGTCGACGGCACTGCGACCTTCCAGGCCACGGAGAGGATCAAGGAGAAAGCCGCCAAGATCGCGGCCCACGTCCTCGAGGCGTCGGCCGACGACATCGTCTTCGCCGACGGAGGGGCCCATGTCGCCGGGTCGCCCGACAAGAGCATCGAGTGGGCGGCCATAGCCAAAGCCGCCTATCAGGCCCATACCCTCCCCGAGGGATTGGAGTCCGGGCTCGAGGCCGAGACCGTGTTCAGCCCGGGCAACGCTACCTGGCCGTTCGGCACCCACCTGGCGATGGTGGAGGTCGATCCCGACACCGGAGACGTCGAGCTCCTCGAGTACCACGCAGTCGACGATTGTGGGCATGTGGTGAACCCCATGATCGTCAGCGGGCAAGTGCACGGTGGCATCGCCCAGGGGATCGGGCAGGCCATGTTCGAGGATGCGATCTACGACGATGCGGGCAACATGCTCACCGGGTCGCTGCTCGACTACCCGCTACCCACGGCGGCGGACCTGCCCTCGTTCGATCTCCATCGTACGGTGACCCCGTCTCCGATCAACCCGATGGGAGTCAAGGGAATCGGCGAGGCCGGTACGATCGGCTCGGCCCACACAATCGTCAACGCGGTGGTGGATGCCCTGACCCCAATGGGCGTGAAGCACATCGACATGCCGGTCAGGCCGAGACGGGTGTGGCAGGCGATGCAGGAAGCGAGGGCTTGACATGTACCCGAGACAGTTCGACTACGTAGCGCCCTCGACCCTGGACGAGGCCCTGGGAGCCGTCGGTGAAGGCTCGAAGGTGATGGCGGGCGGGATGAGTCTCATCCCGCTGATGAAGACACGCCTCTTCTCGCCGCCGACGGTGGTCGACATCGGCCGGCTCCCCGGTCTCGACGCAGTGACCGACGAAGGGGATTACATCAACCTTCCGGCCCTCGTCCGACACGCCACCACGGCGTCGGACCCACTGATCGCCGCTCACGCTCCGGCACTGGCCAAAGCAGCATCGCTGACGGGTGACGTTCAGGTGCGCAATCGGGGCACGACCTGCGGCGCTCTGGCCCACTCCGACGTGGCCGCCGACCAGCCGGCGGCGGTGATCGCCCTGGGCGGGACCATGATCGCCCGGTCGGCATCCGGCACCCGGGAGATCCAGGCGTCGGAGTTCTGCATCGACGCCCTCACCTCCGCCCTGGAGCCGGACGAGATCCTGGTCGAGATCCGGCTCCCCAAGACGGGCCCCCGCGAAGCATCCGCCTACGACAAGCTGGGGAGGCGTGGCGGTCACAGCGACTACGCGGTGGCGGGCGCCGCGGCATGGGTCAAGAAGAGCAACGGCACCGTCGAGGACGCCCGGATCGGCCTGACCGGCGTCGGGACCAAGCCCTCCCTTGCCCTCGGTGTCGCCCATGCCCTGATCGGCACCGACGGCTCGGACGAGGCGGTGAAGGCCGCGGCCGAGCATGCCCTCGAGGACGTGACTGTCCTCGAGGACCTGTACGGGTCGGTCGAATACAAGAGCCATCTGGCCAAGGTGTTCACGGCCCGGGCGATGAAACAAGCCCTGGCCGCCCTCTGACCATACGTTTTGGCGCGGCGATCCGACTCTATGGGGT
>JBOGEV010000342.1:0-2406 GCA_050742015.1 Acidimicrobiia bacterium | reverse complement strand
CGGACGGTTGAGATCTCGTTGAAGACCTGGAGCAGTTTCTCGGGATCGGCCTCGGGTTGCTGTCTCACCTCGGCCAGCAGCGCCCTCAGCTCAACTTCCAATGCCTCGAGATTGGTGAGGCGGGCCTCGAGGTCGATGTACTCGGCGGTGACGTCCTGGGCGCCCTGTGACTCCGAGACCACCTTCTCCACCGACCCTTTGATCGCGGTCATGGTCGCGCTGAGCTCTGAGGCGGGGATGCGAAGGGTCAACGTCACCATCGGCTGGTCCTCTTCGCCTTCAACGGGATGGACCGTGGCATCGGCGACGAATCCGCCGGCGGTCTCGGCCAGGGCGACGATGCGGTCGAACGCGGCCCTGGTGTCGTCTGCCTCCAGCTCGAGCTGGGCTTGACGGATCACCTTCCGGTCCTGAGCCACCTCGAGATTCACCGTGAAGGCGCGGTCCTCGTCGCTGACCGCCTCGCCCCCCGCCGAGGTGGTCGCAGTCGCGGCCCCAGGCACTTGCGCCTCCTCGGCCAAGAAGTTCGTAGCGATGGTGGTGTCCGCTGCTTCACCACCGGCGTTGCATGCTGCCAGGACAACACCCGTCGCCAGGATCAATGCCAGTCGTCTCATTGTTTGTTCTCCTCTCTCACGCCCCTTCGGGGGCTTGGCGCTTGGACGTGGGTGGCGTCTGCCTCGGTTCCCAGGCTGAGCTTTCCCGCGGGGCAGGTACCGTTGGACCGATGAACAGCGGACCGCTCCGGGTGCTCGAGATCTACGGCGACGCGTCCGATTTCGGGCGGATCCACGGAACTGAGTGCAAGCCGATGATCCGGGACTACCTCGACGAACGCCTCGGTCTCTCCGGTGGCGCCACGTGGGCGGGTCGCCCGGCCCGGGCCGACACGGTCCTCGCCCTCGCCGAAACGACCCTTGCCCATCATCAGGACTACTCGCCGACTCTGTACGAGGAGATGCTGGCCCTGGCCGAGGCCGCTGGCATAACCCCGGCCCAGGCAGTTGTGGTTGGGGGATTCACCGACCTGGTGGACGTGGTCAGGGCCCACGACGGTTGGGCGCCGATCGAAGACGACTGCACGGCCCTCCTCGACCCGAGCACCGGTGTGTTGGCCCAGACCTGGGACATGCATGCTTCCGCAGGCGAATACGTGGTGATGCTCAAGCTCGACCCGCTGACCGGGCCCGGGGCGGTGGTTCAGACGACAGCCGGGTGTTTGGGCCAGATCGGGATGAACGAGGCAGGAATCGGAGTCGGCATCAACAACCTCACCTCGATCGGCAAGCCCGGGGTCACCTGGCCGTTCGTCGTGCGCTCGGTACTGGAGCAGACCACCCTGGATGCAGCAGTGGATGCCGTGGTCAGTGCGGACCTGGCCGGCGGCCACAACTATCTGATCATGGGGCCCGACGGCGTTGGGGCCAACATCGAGGCGATGCCGGGGACGATCGAGGTGACCCCGGTCAGCGAGGACCCGTTCGTCCACACCAACCATTGTCTCGATCCGGGCACCCGTCTCGAGGAGGGCACCCGGACCCCCGAGCACGTCGAGGGAAGCCAGACCCGTCTCGATCGGGGATCTGACCTGGCTCAGGATCTCGAGGCCTTCTTCGCGGATCCGTCCATCACACGTCGCGCCGATTCTCCGCATGACGTAGCGACATGCGGGGCGGTGGTGATCCACACCGTGGAGCGGCGTCTCGACTCGGTGTGGGGCATACCCGGAGACGGCCCCTGGGAGTCGTTCCGTATGTGAGCGAGGTCACAATCGTCAATCTCGAGCCCGGGATGGCAGCCGACCTGGAGCAGATCGAGCTCATCTGCTTCCCGATGGCCAACCCGGAGGACCTTCTCTCCGAGGAGGACATTGTCGCCTACGCCCGGGTGTTCCCCGAGGGCTACTTCGTGGCCATGGTCGAAGGGAGGCCGGTGGGGATGGGAGCGGGCATCTATCTCGACTTCGACTTCGAGCATCCCCAGCACACGATCGCCGGCATCACCGGCGAGCATCAATGCGGCAACCACGATCCCGACGGGGACTGGTACTACGGGACTGACATCACGGTCCTCCCTGAGTTCAGGGGCCGCGGGATCGGCGGCATGCTGTATGAGCAGCGCAAGGGCCTGGTCGTGCGGGAGGGGAAACACGGCATAATCGCCGGCGGGTCGCTCCCCGGGTACTTCGAGCACAAAGCCACGATGGCGGTCGACGAGTACGTCGCCCGTGTCGTGGCCGGGGAGTTGCACGACCCGACGCTCACGTTTCAGCTCTCCCACGGATTCGAGGTGCGTGGTCTCCTCGAGAACTATCTCGAGGACGAGGCCGACGACGGTTGGGCGGCGCTGATCGTGTGGGAGAACCCGGAGCATCGTTCTGGCGCGGCGATCTGACCCCATAGGGTC
>JBOGEV010000341.1:0-6983 GCA_050742015.1 Acidimicrobiia bacterium | reverse complement strand
CCCCACGAGGCCACCGAGATCCTGGAGCTGATCGCCGAGCAGAGCCGGGACATGGCAGACATGGTCGAGGACCTGTTGGTGGCGGCGAGGGCTGACATCGGCACCGTGACGATCCATCCCGACGTCGTCTATCTGCGAGCACAGGCGGAAGTCGCGGTGGCGTCACTGGGAACGGAACCCCCCAATACCATCGATGTGGTGGGTGGTCCCGGCAAGGCCTGGGCAGATCCCACCCGGACCCGGCAGATCATTCGCAACCTCCTCACCAACGCGGTGCGTTACGGGGGAGCCATGGTGACGATCGAGGCCACCACCCACGGCGACGCCACGGTCTTGACCGTGTCCGACGACGGTCCCGGTCTCGCCGAGGCCGACTGGGAGAAGATCTTCGAACCGTATGTGCGGGCCCACGAGCGGCCGACCCAACCGGAGTCGGTCGGTCTGGGGCTGAGCGTCTCCCGACAACTGGCCCGCCTCATGGGTGGCGACCTCACCTATCACGCCGACGATAAGGGGAGCGTGTTCCAGCTGACACTTCCCTCCCGGCACCCGGATGAGACAACCGGTGTGCAGCTCGATCAGCCGACCATGGTGTCATCACAACGCGGGTGACGGTCTGGCGCTGGCCACGGGGCCGTCCCTATACTCCCGCAACGCTCCGATCTTCCTGATCTTTCCCCGGAGGGCCTACTGAAATGACGGACACCATTCTGTACATCGCGCTCGTCGCCGGTGCCCTGGCCCTGGTCTTGGCCGTGTACTACACCAGGGCGGTACTGGCGGCGCCACAGGGCAACGAGCGCATGGTCGAGCTCTCGACAGCGATTCGCCAAGGGGCGATGGCCTTCATCAAGCGGGAGTACATCTGGGTCTCGGTCTTCGTGGCGGCCATGGCCGTCCTGATCGCAGTACTCCTCGAGTGGGGTCTCCCCTGGGGTGCAGTGGCCTACGTCTTCGGGGCCGCCCTCTCCGGGCTGGCCGGTTTCGTGGGGATGCGGATCGCCACGGCAGCAAACGCCAGGACCACCGAGGCCGCCCGTGTCGGCGGGACCCCCGCGGCACTGCCCGTTGCCTTCCGGGGTGGTGCCGTGATGGGATTCACGGTGGCCGGTCTCGGTCTGTTGGGGCTGGGACTTGCCTTCTGGCTCTTCGGCGAGGACGGGCCACTGGCCGATCCCGACTGGGTCGACATCGTCACCGCCATCGGTCTCGGTGGATCTTCGATCGCACTCTTCGCCCGTGTGGGTGGCGGCATCTACACCAAGGCCGCCGACATCGGGGCCGACCTGGTAGGAAAGGTCGAGGCGGGGATCCCCGAGGACGACCCGCGTAATCCGGCGGTCATCGCCGACAACGTCGGGGACAACGTCGGTGACGTGGCCGGGATGGGCGCTGACCTGTTCGAGTCCTATGTCGGTTCGTTGGTCGCCCCGATCGCATACGCCACCCTCGTCTTCGGGTCGGCGGCCTTTGTCGAGGAAGCCATCGTCTTCCCCCTCGCCGTGGGCGCACTCGGCATGTTTGCCGCCATCATCGGCTCGTTCCTGGTGCGGGCCAAGGGCGAAGAGGACCTTGCCGCCGCCCTCCACCGCGGGACCAACTTCTCCTTGATCGCCACCGGCGTCGGGGTCCTCGGGCTCTCCTACTGGGTGTTCGGGGACGTGGCCGACAACCCCCTGGGGATCTGGATCGCGGTCCTTGCCGGGCTCATCGTCGGGTGGCTGGTGGGGAAGATCTCCGAGTGGTTCACCTCGGACGACCACAAGACGGTCAAGGAGATTGCCCGCCAGTCCCAGACCGGCCCAGCCACCGTGATCATCTCCGGCATCGCCGAAGGGATGCGATCTGCAGCCTTCTCGGTAATCGTGGTGGCTGTCGGGATTGGAGTTTCTTATTTCGCCGGAGACTGGGCCCTCGGCGACGGCGGGGGCATCTACGGGGTCGCCATCGCCGCCATCGGCGTGCTCGCCACCCTGGGCATCACCATCTCGGTGGACGCCTACGGGCCTATCGCCGACAACGCCGGGGGCATCGCCGAGATGGCTCATCTTCCCGCCGAAGTCCGGGAGGCGACCGACGCCCTCGA
Organism: Acidimicrobiia bacterium; assembly: GCA_050742015.1. Taxonomy (GTDB): domain Bacteria; phylum Actinomycetota; class Acidimicrobiia; order Spongiisociales; family ZC4RG35; genus JARDZU01. The sequence goes on along the minus strand of JBOGEV010000341.1, from coordinate 4,897 downwards.
CTCGCTGGGCAACACCACGGCCGCGGTGGCCAAGGGTTTCGCCATCGCATCGGCCGCGGTCACCGCACTCGCCCTCTTCGCCGCCTTCACCCAGGCGGTTGGTCTGACCGAGATCAACCTGGCCCGAGCCGAGACCACGATCGGGCTCTTCATCGGTGCCATGTTCCCCTTCCTGTTCGCCGCTCTGACCATGAATGCTGTGGGGCGGGCGGCTTTCAAGATGATCGACGAGGTTCGTCGCCAGTTCCGGGAGATCCCGGGCCTGAGGGAAGGCCACCCCGACGCCACCCCCGACTACACAACCTGTGTCGACATCGCCACCACCGGCGCCTTGCGGGAGATGATCGTCCCCGGCTCGCTGGCGATAGCCCTCCCACTAGTTGTCGGGTTCATCGACGTCGAGGCACTGGGCGGCCTCCTCGCCGGGGCACTGGTCACCGGCTTTCTCCTCGCCATCTTCATGGCCAACGCCGGAGGCGCCTGGGACAACGCCAAGAAGTTCATCGAATCGGGGGCGTACGGAGGCAAGGGCTCGGACAGTCACAAGGCGGCCGTGATCGGTGACACCGTGGGCGACCCGTTCAAGGACACCTCGGGCCCGGCGATGAACATCGTGATCAAGGTGATGACCATCGTCTCCCTGATCTTCGCCTCGGCGTTTGTCGGATGATGAGCCCTCGGTACGTTCCACGACCGACGAGACTCAAAGACCCAAGACCCAAAACCTAGAGCCCAAGACCTAGAACTCTGATGCCCGAGATCCTCCTCATCCGTCACGCCGAGTCGCAGGCCAATCGCGACCACGTCTGGAGCGGCCAGGCCGACGGGCCGCTCAGCTCCATAGGCGAAACGAGTCTCGACGCCATCGGTAAGAGGCTCCACGACCACCATTTCGACCTGGTGGTCAGCTCACCGCTGCAACGGGCCACTCGCACCGCCGAGTCGTTCGCGTCCGATTTCGAGATCTCCGAGCAGCTGGTCGAGCTCGACATCGGCCGCTGGGAGGGCAGATCGAGGGACGAGATCCTCGCCGAGAACAGCGAGTACCTGCGGGAGGCGATCTTCGAGCGCGAGTTGCCGATGGGAGAGACCGGGGAAAGTCTCGGCGCTCTCGAACGTCGTGCCATCGGGGCGGTCGACGCCATTGCCGAGGAGCTGGGGGAGGAGGGCAGGGCGGCCGTGGTCACCCATGGCGGGTTCATCCAGGAGGTCCTGCATCGTCACCTCGCGGGGCGGGGGCGTCGGGTCCACACCTTCGCCGGCAACACCTCGATCACGAGGCTGATCTGGACCTGGGACCGGCCCCGGCTCGCCGGTTTCAACGACCTGGCTCACTTCGGTCCCAGGCCCACCGCGGTGCAGGAGCATCTGGACGAGGGTCAGACGGTGCTGGCTCTGATCCGCCATGGTCAAACCCTGGCCAACACCGAAGGCCGGTGGCAGGGCCAGGAAGATTGGGGTCTCGACGAGCTGGGCCATCGTCAGGCCGCGGCCCTCCGCGATTGGTATGGCACCGCAACCACGGTGTACGCCTCCCCTTTGGGTCGGGCACACACCACCGCCACCTACGTCGCCGCCAACGGTGTGGTCTCCGTCGACGGGTTGAAGGAGATCAACATGGGCCGATGGGAGGGTCTCACCTCGGACGAGATCTACGAGAAGTGGCCCGAGCTCATGGGCACCATCTACCGCGATGGTGTCGACCTGAGGCGTGGCGAGGACGGGGAGAGATGGGGCGAGCTGACCGGGCGGTTCCGGGCAACCGTCGATGGCCTGGCACCGGCCAGCGGCGAGCCAACCGTGGTCGTTGCCCACGGGGGGGCCATCAGGTCATATGTCTCGTCGTTCACCTCGACCACCGACTCCCACTCCGAGTCTCTGTACACACCGGCCAACACCTCGGTCACCCATGTGGCGCTGACCGATCGCGGCCCGCTGCTGCTCGACTACGCAGTTTCCGCTCATCTCGAGAGCCTCTCCTAGCCTCCTGGCCTCATGTCCGAGTACGACTCGCGTCGCTACGCCGTGGTCAACCGATGGGACCCGTCCCACCTGAAGCGGATCGACCGCCTGCTGCCCATGCTCCCCGGGCAGCGCGTGCTCGAGGTCGGGTGCGGGCAGGGTCATCTCACCATCCGTCTGGCCGAGAGAGGGGTCGACGTGGTCGGCATCGACGCCAACCTCAATGCACCTGAGGTCTCCGGCTCCGATCGAGTGCTCCACATGATGGCCGAGAACCTCGATTTCGACGATGGGGAGTTCGACGCCATCGTCTCGGTGCATGCCATCGAGCACATCCCCCCGCTCGAGGAGGCAGCCTCGGAGATGGCACGGGTGCTCAGGCCAGGAGGGCAGGCTCTCTTCATCTACCCCGCCGAGCCCATCCAGGGGCTCTATGCCATCCCCACCTCGGTGATCCTCTACGGAACGCCCTTCAAGGCGAGGCAGGTCCACTGTCACTGGCTGTCACCGTCCAAGGTGCGTCGTCTGATGGGGCCGTACGGTCTGACCGAGACTCACCACGAGTTCAACCTCTTCAAGTCGCCGCAGTTCATCTCCCGGTTCTCCAAGACCGGCGAGGCCGGGGAGTAGCCGGTGTTCACCTGTCAGACCTGCGGCAAGGAGTTCGAGCTTCGCCAGGAGGTGCTCGACCGCTATCCGGGCTGGACGCCGCGAGAGTGCATGGACTGCAGGGACCGAGGTGGGCGGCCGACGGCCTCAGCCGCCCCGGCTCCCCGGCCGGCGGCCGCCCCGAGCAGGACCAAAGGCAGGGACCTCACTGTGGCCGAGGTGCTCGCCTCCTACACCGAGGGGCCAGACACGGGGGTGTTCACCGACGGGGCGTCCGAGGGCAATCCCGGGCCCGGTGGATGGGGCGCCGTCTACGTGGTCCAAGGCGACGTGATCGACGAGGCGAAGGGCTCCGATCCCCACACCACCAACAACAAGATGGAGCTCACCGCTCTCATCGCCGGGCTCAAGATGATCGCGACCGATGCCAAGGTCGACGTCTACACCGACTCCCAGCTCATCGTCAACATCGTCACCAAGTGGGCCGATGGTTGGAAGGCAAAGGGTTGGACCAAGAAGTCGTCGGGGCCGATCGCAAACCTCGAACTGGTCAAGGAAGCACACGCTCTCTACAAGGAACGCCCGGGCGCCCGTCTTCAGTGGATCAAGGCACACAGCGGCTACCGGTGGAACGAGTACGCCGATGCCCTGGCCACCTCGTATCGACGGGGGACCCATTGACCTCACCGCCTCAGGTCACTGCTGAGTACATGCGGAGCTGGGGCAAGCACACTCACGGCTCCCCGTTGTACGCCGAGCTGGTCGAGGTCGTGGCCAACGACCCTGAGCTGCTGCGGGTGATGAACCGGGTCGAGCACCGGCCCCCACCCAACCTGGTGTTCGCCGGGGTGCAAGTTCTCCTGATGGATGGGGCCGATGCCGAGCTGGCCCGCTTTTACCGCTCGATCGTGGCTGATCCCCTTCCGCCGGAAGGGGTCGGCCCGAGCTTCCGTCGGTTCGTGCTGGAGCACGAGGACGAGATCGTCGAGATCGGGAGCACGCGTTACACCCAGACCAACGAGGTCCGGCGAAGTGTCGCTCTCCTCCCGATGGTGATGATGGCCCCGTTCGAACGGTTCCATCTGATCGACGTGGGCACCAGCGCCGGTCTCAACCTCGGTCTGGACCGGTATCACTACCAGTACGACGGCCAGGAATGGGGACCGGCCTCGCCGGTGCTGCTCACAGCCGAGTCCCGGGGAGCACCGTTGCCGGTCCACGACATCGATGTCCTCAGCCGCACCGGTCTCGACCTCAATCCTCTCGACCCTAGGGACGAGGAGACCCGGCGTTGGCTCCTCGCCCTGATCTGGCCCGAGCAGGAGGAACGGAGAGAACGGCTGCGACATGGTTTGGAGGTGGTGTCGGGAATTCCGATCACGAAGGTGGCTGGTGACGCTCTCGACACACTGCCTCAGGCTCTGGACGACCTACCCGAAGGTGAGCCGGTGGTGATCATGAACTCGTTCGCCTTTGCCGGGTTCAGCCCTGAGGGGCGGTCGACGATCGAAGGGATCACCGACCGGGCCCGGGCCCGGCGACCGGTGCACCGGGTGCTGATGGAGGTGTTCGATGACGGTGACGACTGGGCCCGGCTCGTCGTCGACGACGGCTCGGGCCCGAGAGAAGTAGGACAGGCCCATCCCCACGGAGAATGGATCGAGCTCTTCTGATGGTGTTACCGGCGAAGCTAGGGACGGGGGAATCCTGGGGCCCAGAACCCCCTCCGGCCCTTCGGGCCACCTCCCCCAACGTCGCTTCGCTCCTGGGGGAGGAGACGGGGGAGTACTCTCGCTCGCCACTGGTAGAGGCGGCGTTGTCGGCGTCACGCTCCTTGTGCCGATTGTCGCGCTCTTCGCAATTGGACTTGTGGCCGCGCGTCGTCCACGCGGTCTCTCCCCACCGGGCTGATCGTCGGCTGGGTTGCCCTGCTCGCCGGGCTCGTTGCCGTGCTGGGAGTGGCGGTGGCGGAAGCCGGCCTCTGGTACGACGTCGCCGGGGCCCACATCATGGACGTAGACGCTCCGAAAGGCTTCGACCCTATTGCACCGCCCTTCGCCTTCTTCCATCTCCTCATGTGGGCTCCTTGGCCCGTCATCGGCGACGCGCTCGCCTCGAGGGTCGCAGCGCGGCGGAGGATGCAACCTCGGACGCAAATGTCGCTAGATCGACCGTAGGTAGGGAGGAAACGCGGCCTACGCCCGGCCGTAGACCGGGATCTCGGCCCCGTTGATGACGCCTGACTCGTCGGTGAGCAGGAAGTGGACTACGGCGGCGATCTCGTCAGGAGTGGGCCAGGTGACATAGTCCGCGTAGGGGAGCGAGT
>JBOGEV010000340.1:0-8998 GCA_050742015.1 Acidimicrobiia bacterium | reverse complement strand
CGGCGCTCCGACCCTATGGGGTCGGATCGCCGCGCCAGAACAGTTCAGGAGACCCCGACTCCGGCCGATGACCTTGACATGGGAATCGCCAGGTTGTTTACTGGGAAACTGCACATGAAGCAGTTGTTCACCGCCGCCGACGTACTCCTCCTTATCGTGTAGCGCGCGCAAAAAACTTTGCGTGCGCTCAACCCTCCCGCCCGGAGGGTTTTTTGTTCCCCGAACCGACATGACAGAACCAGCCAAATTCACCGGAGCAGACTCACTCTTTCGGAGCCTCGAGCACGAAGGAGTCGAAATCATTTTCGGCGTGCCCGGAGGTGCCATCCTCCCCGCCTACGACCCCCTCCTTGACAGTCCGATAAGACATGTCCTGGCCCGGCATGAGCAGGGCGCCGGGCACATGGCCGAGGGTTATGCCCAGGCCTCGGGACGAGTGGGCGTGGTGATGGCTACCTCCGGGCCCGGAGCGACCAATCTGATAACGCCACTTCAGAACGCGCTCATGGACTCGACCCCGATCGTCGCCATCACCGGGCAGGTGCCCACCTCGGCGATCGGGAGTGACGCCTTCCAGGAGGCGTACACCACCGGCTTGGCCATGCATTGCACCAAACACTCCTACATGGCCACCAATGCCGACGACATCCCCAACCTGATCCACGAGGCGTTCCATCTCGCCTCGACCGGCCGCCCGGGCCCGGTGCTGGTTGACATCCCCAAAGACGTGCTCAATCAGGTGACCACCTGGCTAGAGCCGCATCTGAACAACCTCCCCGGATACAAGCCAACCGTGTCCGGGCACCCAAGGCAGATCCGAGCAGCCATCGACCTGATCGAGAGGGCGGAGCGGCCGGTGCTCTACGTGGGCGGCGGGGTGATCAAAGCCGGCGCAACAATCGAGCTCCTCGCATTCGCCGAGACGGCCAACATTCCCGTGGTTACGACCCTGATGGCCCGGGGTGCCTTTCCCGACACCCATCCCCTGGCCCTGGGCATGCCCGGCATGCACGGGGTCTACACGGCCACCACCGCCATTCAGAAGTCGGACTTGCTGGTCAGCCTCGGGGCCCGCTTCGATGATCGGGTCACCGGCGACCCGAATGCCTTCGCCCCCGACGCCAAGATCATCCACGTCGACGTCGATCCCGCCGAGATCGGAAAGGTGCGCACTGCAGACGTCCCGGTCGTCGGTGACGCGCGCGCCGTCCTCGACGACCTCCTCTCCGCCATCCGCACCCGTCGTGACACATCCCCCGCTCCGACCCGCGAGGAGTGGTTCGAGCAGATCGACTCGTGGAAGAAGGAGTACCCCCTGTCCTACGAGCAGGATCCGGACGGTCCGATCAAGGTGCAGCATTTCATCGAGCGGCTCCACGCGATCACGGGTGGCAACGCAGTGATCGCAGCCGGCGTTGGCCAGCACCAGATGTGGGCCTCCCAGTTCTGGGGCTTCAGCAACCCGAGGACCTGGGTCAACTCGGGCGGGCTGGGAACCATGGGTTTCGCCGTTCCCGCCGCGGTCGGCGCCAAGGCGGCACGGCCCGATGACCTCGTCATCGCCCTCGACGGGGACGGCTGTTTCCAGATGACGTGCCAGGAACTGATCACCGCCACCACCGAGGACATCCCGGTGAAGATCATCGTGTTCAACAACGGTGGCTACGGGATGGTCAAGCAGTGGCAGAACCTGTTCTACGGAGGCCGGCTCTCTCAGGTCGACCTCGGCTTCTCCTACCCCGATTACCCGAAGCTGGCCGAGGCCATGGGCTGTGTCGGGTTCAGGGTTGATCACCCGTCGGAGATCGATCCCGCCATCGAGAAAGCATTGACCATCAACGACCGCCCTGTCGTGCTCGAGGTGCTGGTCGACCCCGAAGAGATGTGCTTCCCGATGGTGCCCGCGGGTGGGTCCAACGATCGGGTCGTGATGCGACGCGAGGACCTCTGATGCAACACACTCTCACAGTCGTCGTCGAGGACAAACCCGGGGTGCTGGCCCGTATCTCGGCCATGTTCTCCAACCGTGGCTTCAACATCCACTCTCTGGCCGTGGGCCCAACCCACCAAGAGGGGCGCTCCAGGGTCACCCTGGTGGTCGATGCCCCGGAGCTGGAGCAGCTCAAGAAGCAGCTCAACAAGCTGGTCAACGTGATCAAGGTACAGGAGATGGAACCGGCGGAGGCCCTGGAGCGGGAAGTGATGATCGTTCGCATCAGCGCCCAGCCTTCCAGCCGTGGCGAGGTGCGGGACACCGCTTCCCTGTTCGATGCCAAGGTGATCGACATCAGCGCCTCGGCGATGACCTTCGAGGTCTCGGGCACCCCGCAGCATCTGAGGACCTTCCTCGACCATCTCGGCCCCTACGGGGTGATCGACCTCGTCAAGTCGGGTCGCATCGCGATGAAGCGCGAGTCGGAGCTGACACCGTCCCCGGTGGCGGCAGGAGCGGGCAAATGAGCCTGTCCTCGCGTGGCCTCGGCCTTCAACTTCTGGCTCTCCTCAACCTCGCTCTTATCTAGCCGGAAAGCCGCATCAGGCGGACCGGCGCCCAGATAAGACCACCGAGATCAGGAGACACCATGGAAGACCGAGTACGGATATTCGACAGCACACTCAGGGACGGGGAGCAGGCACCCGGCATCGCCCTCGAACCAGAGCAGAAAGTGACCATCGCCACCCAGTTGGCCAAGCTGGGGGTGGACATCATCGAAGCCGGGTTCCCCATCTCCTCACCGGGAGACTTCCGGGCGGTGACCCGGATTGCTCAGGAAGTGGAGGGGCCGACCATCGCTGCCCTGGCCCGGGCCCAGGCCAATGATGTCGATCGGGCGTGGGAGGCGATCCAGTATGCCGCCGACCCCCGCATTCACGTGTTCCTTGCCACCTCACCGATCCACATGGAGCACAAGCTCCGCATGAACGAGGACGAGGTGATCACAGCAGTCAAGGCCAATGTGGCCAGGGCCCGGGACTACACGGACAACGTCGAGTACTCACCCGAGGACGCGACCCGATCGGATCCCGACTTCGTGATCGCCGTGTGTCAGGCGGCGGTGGATGCCGGAGCGGCGACGGTGAACATCCCCGACACCGTGGGTTATGCCACCCCCAGTGACTACGGGGAGTTGATCCGCCGTGTAGTACAGGACGTGAAGGGAAACCAGAAGGATGTCGTCATCTCGACCCACTGTCACAACGACCTGGGCCTGGCCGTTGCCAACTCCCTGGCCGCGGTCGCGGCCGGCGCCCGGCAGGTGGAGGGTGCCATCAATGGGATCGGCGAGCGAGCGGGCAACACCTCGATCGAGGAGGTGGTCATGGCCCTGCGGGTACGTGCCGACGCTTACGGTGTCGGTGTCGGGGTCACCACCGAGGAGATCTATGAGACCTCGCGGATGGTGTCGGAGGAGACCGGCTACCCGGTCCAGTTCAACAAGGCGGTTGTCGGCCGAAATGCGTTTGCCCACGAGTCGGGAATCCACCAGCACGGTGTGCTCAGGGAGCGGACGACATACGAGATAATGGACCCGACAGCCGTCGGGATGGGAAACTCCATGATCGTGATGGGCAAACACTCAGGGCGAGCAGCTCTCAAGCACTCACTCGACCAGCTCGGACTCGAAGTGAGCGGCGCAGCCTTCGAGGAGGCGTTCACCAAGATGAAGGACGTGGCGGATCACTCGGGCGAGGTGACACCGAATCAGATCCGGGTCATCGTCGAGGAGGTCGTCTCCGGCATAGAGGTGCTCGACGGGGTAACGGCCTCCTTCGAATGAGGACCTACTCGATCGCAAAAGTGCCCGGCGACGGGACCGGCCCGGAGGTAGTGACCGAAGCGGTCAAGGTCCTCGATGTCGCCGCGACGGTGCATGGATTCGAAATCGAGTACAACGGGCTCGATCTGGGGGGTGAGCGATACCTCCGAACCAAGGAAACCTTGACCGGGGCCGACCTCGAAGCCCTGGGTAGCGCCGCTGCCATCCTGTTCGGTGCGGTGGGTCACCCCGACGTCCCCCCCGGGGTGCTGGAACAGGAGATCCTGCTTCGCATGCGCCGCGAGCTGGACCAATTCATCAACCTGCGACCGGTGAAGCTGCACCCGGGGGTCAACGGGCCGCTTCGCGACGTAGCTCCCGGAGATGTCGACATGGTCGTGGTCAGAGAGAACAGCGAGGGTCTCTATGTCGGCCAGGGAGAGTTCACCGCCAAAGGAGGGCCGTTCGAAGTGGCTGTGCAGCAGTCGATCAACAGCCGGTTCGCCGTCGAGCGATGCATCCGATACGCCTTCGACCTGGCAGCCTCCAGACCGAGGCGCCATCTCACCATGTGCGGCAAGACCAATGTCCTCACGTACGCCTGGGACTTGTGGTCGAGAGTCTTCGAAGAGGTAGGCAGCGAGTATCCCCAGGTGACTACCGCCTATGCCCACATCGATGCAGCCTGTCTGTGGATGGTGGAGGATCCCGGTCGTTTCGACGTGATCGTCACCGACAACATGTTCGGCGACATCATCACCGACCTCGGAGCCGCCATCCAGGGAGGGCTGGGCATCGCCTCCGGGGCCAACATCAACCCCAACGGGGTGTCCATGTTCGAACCAATCGGGGGCACAGCCCCTGGATTCGAAGGCACCGGGCTGATCAACCCATTGGCCGCCATCGGTGCCGCCGGGATGATGCTTGAGGTTCTCGGTGAGACTGCGGCAGCTTCGGCGATAGAGACAGCCGTGGGTGAAGTAGCCGGGTCGCTCCCCTCGCTGCGGGCCGGGGAGATGGGCATGAGCACCTCCGAAGTCGGTGACCGGGTAGCCGGGATGGTGGCCGAGCCCGAGACGGCCGGAGCCCCGCGTTGATGGCCCCACGCACCCTCTTCGAGAAGGTCTGGGACAGCCATGTCGTTGTCGACTCCGATCCCACCCTCCTCTACGTCGACCTGCATCTGGTCCACGAGGTCACCTCTCCCCAGGCGTTCGCCGGCCTCAACGCCTCCGGACGGAAGGTGAGACGCCCCGACCTCACTGTGGCCACCGTGGACCACGGCATCCCGACCACCGGGCGCTCTCTCGGTATCCGCGACCCCCTTTCCAAGAAGCAGATCGATGCACTGCTCCAGAACTGCCGGGACCACCAGATCACCATGTTCGGGCTCGATGACCCCCGTCAGGGAATCGTCCATGTGGTCGGGCCGGAGCAGGGCCTCACCCAGCCGGGTCTTCTCGTCGTCTGTGGCGACAGCCACACATCGACTCACGGCGCCTTCGGCGCACTCGCCTTCGGCATCGGCACAACCGAGGTCGAGCACGTGCTGGCCACCCAGACCATCTGGCAGGCCAGGCCGCAGACCATGGCCGTCGAGGTCGAGGGCGCGCTTCCCTGGGGAGTGGCCGCCAAAGACTTGATCCTCGGGATCATCGCCCAGATCGGCGTGTCGGGTGGCACTCGCCATGTCATCGAATACCGGGGCCAGGCAATCCACGACCTGACCATGGAGCAACGGATGACGATCTGCAACATGTCGATCGAGGGTGGGGCCCGGGCCGGGATGATCGCTCCTGACGACGTCACGATCAACTACATCGAAGGCAGACCCTTCGCCCCCAACGGAAAGCGCTGGGACGAGGCGGTGGAGACATGGGAGGGCCTGGTGACCGACTCTGATGCGGTCTTCGACAAGGTTGCGGTGATCGACGCAGCCCGCCTGGTGCCTCACGTCAGCTGGGGGGTCAACCCGGCACAGACCGTTCCCGTCACCGGTCAGGTCCCCTCCCCCGACTCGTATGACGATCCACTTCAACGGGACGCTGCGGTGCGCGCTCTGGAGTACATGGCCCTCCGACCTGGAACGCCGATGCTCGACATCGCCGTCGACCACGTGTTCCTCGGGTCGTGCACCAACGGCCGGATCGAAGATCTGCGGGCGGCGGCCAAAGTGATCGAGGGACGCAAGGTCGCCTCCCGGGTCAGCGCTGTCGTCGTTCCTGGATCGATGCAGGTCAAGGCTCAGGCCGAGGCGGAGGGGCTGGATGACGTCTTTCAGTCCGCCGGATTCTCCTGGCGCGATGCCGGATGCTCGAGTTGCCTGGCGATGAACCCCGACGTCATCCCCTCCGGCGAGCGTTGCGCTTCGACGTCGAACCGCAACTACGAGGGCCGGCAAGGACGAGGCGCGAGGACACATCTCGTGAGTCCCGCGATGGCAGCGGCGGCGGCGGTGGCCGGTCATTTCGTCGATGTCAGGGAATGGGAGGCATCGTGAAGCCGGTGAGCACCGTCAACGGCACCATGGTCCCCCTGGACAGGGCGGATGTCGACACCGATCAGATCATCCCCCAGCAGTTCCTGAAACGCATCGAGCGGGATGGCTACGGCGAGTTTCTCTTCTACAACTGGGCGCACACCGACGACGGCACCCCCAGCTCCGACTTCATCATCAACGACCCGGCTCGACGCGGGGCCAAGGTGTTGGTCGCCGGTCCCAACTTCGGATGCGGCTCGTCACGGGAGCATGCCCCGTGGGCCATCCAGCAGTGGGGTTTCGAGGCGGTCATCACACCGTCGGCGGCGGACATCTTCCGTAACAACTCCAGCTTCAGCGGTCTTCTCGTCGTCGAGCTGCCCCAGGACGCGGTCAACCGGCTGATCGAGCTCGCCTCCAGCCCCGACTCGGAGGTGAGGATCGATCTGGAGAGTCAGACCGTGACCGCCGACGGCCTCGAGGAGCATTTCGATTTCGACCCGACCGCCAAGGAGCGTTTGCTCCAGGGTCTCGACGGAGTCGGCGTCACCCTGACCCACGCCGACACCATCGCCGCCCACGAGGCGACCCGGGCCGACTGGCTCCCGACCACGGTTGAGGAATCCGCAACCTAATGCAGGGCGTCACGCATGTGTGACGCCCTGCATACCGTTCACGCTTACCCGACGATCTGAGCCAGATTCACCCACCGAAGCCCAGGGCGAGCATCAGATCCCGGAATTGATCCAGGCGTAGCGACTGCGGGCCGTCGCTCAAGGCAGTCTCCGGGTCGGGGTGGATCTCCACCATGATTCCGTGGGCTCCGATTGCCTGCGCCGCCAACGCCAGAGGCGCCACCAGGTCGCGATCACCGGCCGCATGTGAGGGGTCGACGATGACAGGAAGGTGGGTTCTCTGCCGGAGCACCGGCACCGCGCTCAGGTCGAGCGTGTTTCGGGTCGAGGTTTCGAAGGTCCTGATCCCCCGCTCACAGAGGAACACCTGCTGATTGCCCTCGGACAAGATGTACTCGGCGGCCTGGAGCAACTCGTCGAGCGAGGAGCTCATCCCGCGCTTGAGCATCACCGGGCGATGGGCCCTCCCCGCTGCCGAGAGCAGCGAGAAGTTCTGCATGTTGCGGGTCCCGATCTGGAGGATGTCTGATTTGCGGGCCACCCCCTCGACGTCTTCGGGTGAGACCACCTCGGTGACAACGGGAAGACCGTAGGCCTTGCCCGCCTCGACCAGCATCTCCAGCGCCTCGTATCCAAGGCCCTGGAACGAGTAGGGGGAAGTTCGGGGTTTGAAGCAACCACCACGGAGGATCGAGCCCCCGGCCTCCTTCACCACCTTGGCGGCGGCCATGACCTGGTCCCATGACTCGACGGCACAGGGGCCGGCGATCATCACCAGGTCGTCGCCACCGATCTTCACCCCGGACACCTCGACAATGGTGTTCTGCTCTTTATGGCCGCGGCTCCCCAGCTTGTATCCGTTGGCGCTCGACCCGCTCGGCGCCAGTTGGGTGAGGGCGGAACGCCCTTCGGGCGCCACCTTCTTCACCTTGCGCTCGACCGGCTTAGGGCGCAGGTCACGGGAGGGGTAGCTCCCCAAGACCCTGAAGAAACGCACCTGGCGGGTCAGGGTCTCCAACACCGCCTCGACCTCCGGATCGGAGGTTTTGCCGTCGAAGTCGAGGTAGAACAACTCTTCCCGAGGGTTGTCGGGGATGGGTCGTGACTCCAACATGACCAGGTTTATGTCTGCTTCGTGGAAGACCGCGAGCGCTTCCATGAGCGCTCCGGGACGGTTACCCACTGCCATGACGATCGAGGTCTTGGCAGGGACACCGGCGGGCACCTCGGCCGGTCGAGTGGCCGCCACCACGAACCGAGTGAAGTTCTCGTCGCGGTTGGCGATTCCGGTCTCGAGCACACTCAGACCGAAGAGCCGGGCGGCCTCCTCACTGGCGATGGCGGCAATGGTGGGATCACCGAGCTCCCGGATCCTCTTCCCCGACAGGGCAGTGTCGGAGAAGTAGACGACCTCGACATGCTCGAGTTGGGCCAGGAACTGAGAGCACTGGGCCACGGCCTGCGGATGGCAGTAGATGCGGCGAAGACCCGACACCGTTGCCGCCTCGATGCCGAGAAGGCAATGACGGATCCGGAAGCGGACATCGCCCACGAAATGGAGCCGGCTGTCGAGAAGCAGGTCGTAGACCTCGGAGATAGCCCCCGACGTTGTGTTCTCGATTGGGAGCACTGCGACTTCGGCTTCATCCCGTTGCACCGCCGAGATGGCGTCGGCGAAGGTCAGGGCCCGGACATAGTTGACCGAGATTCCCTTGTGGTCGAAGTACTGCTGGGAGGCGAGTTGGCTGTAGGAGCCCTCGATCCCCTGGATGGCGACGGTCACTGCCTGACGCGAGCGCTCAGTGCGCCCCAAATGTTCCTGCTGGATGCGGACCGAATCGTTCACGATCTCCCTCCACACCCGATTGACCAATCCGGAGTCGAGGTCGTGGTCCATCCCGGACGCGATGCGATCCGAGATCAGGTCCTCCTCACGTAACTGGTCGCGTGAGGGTCGGTCGTGGATGCCCTTCTCTTTGGCGATGCGGATGCTGTGCGCCTTCCGCTCGGCGAGGAGCTTGAGGATGTCGGCGTCGATCCGGTCGATGTCGTCGCGGATCTGCTCGATATCCCCAGGGCCTGGTTCGATTTTGTCGTTCATGTGGGTTCGCCTCGGCGCGTCTAAG
>JBOGEV010000339.1:0-8164 GCA_050742015.1 Acidimicrobiia bacterium | reverse complement strand
CCCTTGTACACACCCTCCTCGTTCACACCCATGCCGTAGTCGAAGAGGAACAGGTCCTGGAGGGTGATGATCTCACCTTCCATGCCCTCCACCTCGGTGACATGAGTCACCCGGCGGGTGCCATCCTTGAGACGGGACACATGGATGATCAGGTCGACGGCGGCGGCGATCTGCTCCCGGATAGCTCGCACTGGCAGGTCGAAGCCGGCCATGAGGACCATGGTCTCGATACGTGACAGCGTGTCCCTCGGGCTGTTGGAGTGGACGGTGGTCAGCGAGCCGTCGTGACCGGTGTTCATCGCCTGGAGCATGTCCAGGGCCTCGGCGCCACGAACCTCACCAACGACGATCCGGTCGGGACGCATACGCAGGGTGTTCCTGACCAGCTCACGAATGGTGACTGCACCCTTGCCCTCGATGTTGGCCGGGCGGGACTCCAGGGTGAGCACGTGCTCCTGGTGGAGTTGGAGCTCGGCGGCGTCCTCGACGGTGACGATCCGCTCGTCGCCGGGGATGTAAGAGGACATCACGTTGAGGGTGGTGGTCTTACCGGAGCCGGTACCACCCGAGATGAGGAGGTTGAGTCGTCCCCGGACACAGGCACGGGAAAAGTCGGCCACCCGCTGGGTGATCGTGCCGAAGTTGATCAGGTCCGCTTCCTGGTAGGGGTCGACCGCGAACTTACGAATCGTCAGGAACGGCCCGCCGATGGCCAGCGGATGGATGACCGCGTTGACACGGGAGCCATCGGGAAGACGGGCATCCACCATCGGGGTGGCCTCGTCGACACGCCGGCCGATCTGACCGACGATCTTGTCGATGATGCGACGGAGATGGACCTCGTCGACGAACTTGACGTCGGAGAGGACGATCTTGCCCCTCTTCTCGAAGTAGATGTCATAGGGCCCGTTGGCCATGACTTCGGTGATGTCCGGGTCGTTGAGCAGCGGGTCGATCGGCCCGTAGCCGAGAACGTCGGAGGCGATCTCGTTGAGCAGGGCCCGGCGGTCGGCCGAGGTGAGGGGAAGCCCCTGCTCCTGGTCGACGGCCCACTCCAGCATCTCGAGGACCCGGAGGCGGAGCTCGGCATCCGACATCTGCCGGTCATAGAGCGTGGGGCCCAACTCCTCGACGACCTTGAAGTGGAGACGCCCGCGCAGCTCGCTCATCGCGTCTGAGCGATTGCTGCTGACGTCTTGCGTTTCGGTCTGCCTTGCGGCTGCGACTCTCTCAGAAAGCGATGGCACGTCTATTTCCCTTTCCCACTATTTCCTGCCGAAGAGCCCGCCCTTGGAGGTGCCCTCGGGCACCTTCCCGGCGATCAGCTCGGCGACACTCTCGAACCCTTTTGCGACCTTGCCCTTGGGGTCGGTCTCCACGATCGGACGCCCTTCGTTGACGGAGTTGGGGACCGCGGCGTCGGAAGGCACCGCAGCCGAGATCTCCATCTTCAACGCGCTCTCGATCTCCTTGTTGTCCAGCTTGGCCTTCGAGTTGCTCCGGTTCATGACCAGCTGCACGTTGGCCGTGGAGAACTTGAGGAGACGAAGGGTCTCGAGGGCGAGCTTGGCGTTCTTGACCGACGGGAGGTCCATGTCCACGACCATGAGCACGTGGTCTGCCTTCTCGATGAGCGACAGGATCAGCTCGTCGAGCATCGAGGCGGTGTCGACCACCACGTAGTCGTAGCTCTCCTGCAGGAGGTCGAGCATCTGCATCAGGCCCGCCGTGGTGATGTCGTCGGCAAAGGCGGGCTCCAGTGGAGCGGCCAGGACCTTGAGTCCGGTCGGGTGCTCGGTGAGCAGAGAATCGAGCATCTCGGGGTCGAGATGGTGTAGCTCGTGGGCCGCGTTGACCATGGTGAACCTGGGCTCGAGCTGGAGCAACAGGCACACGTCGCCGAATTGGAGATCTGCATCGACCAGGACGACCTTCTTGTCCTCGAAGCGGTTGAGAAGGAGGGCCACATTGGTGGCTGTCACCGTTTTGCCGCTCCCGCCCTTGGCCGAGGTGACCGTGATGATCGATCCCCTCTCGGACCGCACCGGCTCGGCCGGCGGCCTGACCGCACTGCGTCGCTTCAGCACGTCGTGGCCGAACTGCTCGATGGCAGCTTCGATCTTGGGCTCGTCGAGCGGCGCCTCGATCACATCGGAGACGCCGGCTCGCATCGCACCACGAAGCAGATCGGCGGTGACCGTCTCGGCGACCATCATCAGGATCAGAGCCGGGTCCTGGTTGTGCAGGGCCCGGATCTGCTCCATCGACTCGTCGCTCGAGAACGAAGGGCCGAGCAGGAGCATCCTCAGGTCACCCGACTCGATGGTTTGACTCGCCTCCTCTATGGAGCGAGCAACCGGGAGCCGGCCCTCGAAGAGCTCCTTGGCCGCAGAGACGAAGTCATCGTCTTTGTCCACGACCAGCAAGTTGTGCTCAGCCACCGACATGGTCGAACCCCAATCAGCTTCCGAATATGTCGTCCAGCAGATCGCCGCTGAACAGGTTGTCGATGATGACACCGGTGGTCTCCACCTCGACGAAGTCCCCGGGGACCAGCGTCAACCAGATGGATCCGTTCTCGAAGGCATAGGCAATGCGCTCTGCCTGCTCGGGTGTCACCTCTAGCGTAAAGATCGTGTCGTTGCCGGTCTCCTCCTCGACGGGCGCGCCTTCGGGAGTGGTGCCGGTTGTCGTCTCGGGGTCGACCTCGACCGTATCGGGGGCATCCTCATCGGGACGGATGTCACGCCCGGTCGCCATGACCGGCAGGTTCTGCAGGACATAGCGGGTGTAGGTGACCACCGTTTCCTCCGCCTCGGCCGGAGCCTCGCCCTCGACGGGCGCGGTGCCGGGGTCGACGGTGACGCCGGAGAAGTCGGGCGGCAGCAACTCGAAGCCGATGTCGAGGGTGATGATCATGTTGACGTGATCACCCGGCTCGACGAAGCCGTTGATGCCTCTGACGTTGTCCACCGAGATGGTCATCGCCTGCTTGCCCGAGGGAATCTCCTCGGCCAGCGGGATTATGTCCACGGTGATCGAAGTCCACTGTGATTCGGTCAGGATCGAACCGGCTGCGATCGGTCCGGCGGCGACACGACTCGAGAGCACCTGGTTGAGCTGCTCGGAAGAAGTGATGGCGCCCTCAGGCACGTCCTCGGCCTGGTCCTCGCTCAGTTCGATCAACTCGCCACCACTGTTGAAGTCGGACAGGAGGATCGCTCCGTCCGTCCCTTCGACAATGGTCTCACCGGCGCGGTAGACCTCGACGATCTCCTGGCCCTCGGTGATTTCGTTCTCGACGTTCTGGAGATAGTTCCAGACCGCCCAAGCGGCGAGCCCGGCCAGTATCAAGGCCACTAACAAGACGATGGCTCTCCTACCCATTGAGTCCCCTTCGTATGTCCCCTAGGGATGCCGCCAAACTGACGCCGGTGCACACCTTTTCGCATGCTACCGACGGGCAAGCGCCATCCCGGTGCTTCAAGTCCGATTCCACAGGAATGATTCGGACCGTATGAGAAGAGTCTTGAGGATTTCCCCACTCTTTCCATAGTTCGGTCGCCCCATTGCCCGGCACCGGAACGGCTCTACGCGTGACCGGTGCCCACCCCCTCCGGTCCTCCGGGCCACCTCCCCCTCCGGGGGAGGACACGTGACTCTTGTTTCTCCCCCCGTAGGGGGGAGTACCGGCGGAGCCGGGGAGGGGGGATCCCGGGCACGACGCCTTGGCCAGAGAACGTCCCCCTCGGGAAACCCTCAGTTGCGGCCGATGCCGCGTTCCTTCAGCTCCTGGAGGATGGCTTCGAGCGAGGCATCCACCGGCATCGGCGGACGCTCCTCCTCGCTGGGCCCGAACTCGCGCTCGAACTCCTTCTGGGGACGGCGTCGGCCCTTCTTCTGCTCCTCCATCTGAGCCTCCCTCTCCTTCCAGTCGGGAGAGGCCTGCTTGATGGACAAGGAGATGCGGCGTCGCTCGTCTTCCTTCTCGGTGATCTTCACCTTGACCTGCTGGCCGATCGAGAGCTCCAACTCGGGTGACTCGACGCGGTGAATAGCGATCTCGGAGACATGGACCAACCCCTCGACACCATCCGCCACCGAGATGAACGCCCCAAACGGGACGGTCTTGGTGACCATGCCATCGATGACATCGCCGACCTCGTGATCCCGGGCGAATACGTCCCACGGGTCGTCGCTGGTCTGACGGATGGACAGGGAGATCCGCTCTCGCTCCCGGTCCACCTCGAGCACTTTGACAGTGACCTTGTCCCCCACCTTGACCAACTCACCGGGATGGTTGACGTGCTGCCAGGACAGCTCGGAGACGTGGACCAGACCGTCCATGCCACCCAGGTCGACGAAGGCGCCGAAATTGACCACAGAGGAGACGACACCCTCCCGGACCTCGCCTTCGGCCAGCCCATCGAGGAAGGCGTTGCGCTCCTCGGCCTGGGCCTCCTCGAGGTATGCCCGGCGTGACAGCACAACGTTGTTCCGTGCCCGATCGAGTTCGATCACCTTGGCGGTGATGGCCTCGCCGATGAACGGGTCGAGATCGCGGACCCGCCGCAGGTCGACCAGTGAGGCGGGAAGGAATCCGCGGAGGCCGATGTCGACGATGAGGCCACCTTTGACCACCTCGATGACGGTCCCTTCCACGGTGCCGCCTTCCTTGGCGACCTCCTGGATCCGGCCCCAGGCGCGCTCGTACATGGCACGTTTCTTGGAAAGGATGAGCCGGCCCTCGTCGTCCTCTTTGTTGAGGACGACTGCTTCGACGCGGTCGCCGACGGTCACGGCGTCGTTGGGGTCGACGTTGTTGCGAATCGAGAGCTCGCGGGTTGGGATCAGACCTTCGGATTTGTAACCGATGTCGATCATCGCACCGTCTGCGTCGACGCTGACGACGGTGCCTTCGACGATGTCGCCCTCCTTGAACTCGAGCACTGTCGCCTCGATGGCGCGCTCGAAGTCGTCGGCGATGTCATCGGGGAGATCACTCAGATCCGGGGCGACCAGGGCCTCTCGGCCCGATGTCTGCTCTGGAACGACGATCGGCTCCTCTGTTGCCGGAACCTCGGTCAGTTCCTCCACCTCGACCGAGACTGGCGTCGTCTCGATCTCAGTGGTCTCGGGCGCCTCGACGCTCTCCGTCTCGGGAGCGCTTGCGGGCGCGTTTTGTGACTCGGTTGTCATGTGTGAGTGGTTACCTCCGAAGGGAACACTGCAAACGCTAGGTGAGCAGGCAATTGCGAGTGTACGCAGGTTCTCGAGCAACCGCCAACGGATATCGGTGCTCGCGTCTCTCCCCCCGACGGGGAAGTACCGCCGCAGGCGGGGAGGGGGGATCTGGGCGACCTCGCTGGGCGGGAGCGGAAATGGGTCTCAGGTCTTCACGCTGGCCAGATCGGGGCCGGTGGCCACGTCCACTTCGAGGGGCACGTCCAGGGCCACGACACTCTCCATGGTCTCGACCACCAGTTTCTCGGCGATGTCCAACTCCTCGAGCGGGCTCTCCAGGATCAGCTCATCGTGGATCTGAAGGATGAGCGTGGAGGCCAGGCCCTCGGAGCGGAGGCCGGCGTCGAGATCGATCATCGCCTTCTTGATGATGTCTGCGGCAGTCCCCTGCACCGGTGCGTTGAGAGCCATCCTCTCCCCCATCTGCCGGATCCGGAAGTTGTCCGACTTCAGCTCGGGCAGATAGCGACGCCGTCCGAACAGGGTGGTGGTGTACCCCTGATTCCGGGCCAGGGTCACCACCGACGACATGAACTCTTTCACCTGGATGAACTGGGAGAAATAGGCGTCCATATGCTGTTGGGCCTCATCACGGGAGATGCCGAGCCGGTCGGCGAGGCCGAATGCCTCCATCCCGTAGAGCAGGCCGAAGTTGATCATCTTCGCCGTGCGACGCTGGTTGGCGGTGACGTCGGACTCGGCCAGGCCCCATACCCGGGCTGCCGTGGCGGTGTGGATGTCGGACCCGCCCTTGAATGCACCTACCAAGAAGGGGTCGCCGCTCATGTGGGCCAGGACCCGCAGCTCGATCTGGGAATAGTCGGCAACCAGGAACTCGGCCCCCTCCCCAGCCACGAAGGCCCGACGGATGGTGCGGCCCGACTCGGATCGGATCGGGATGTTCTGCAGGTTGGGTCGGTCCGAGGACAGCCTCCCCGTGGTGGCCGCCATCTGGTTGAACCGGGTTCGGATTCGCCCGTCGGCCTCGACCAGCGGGAGATAGCCGTCGACGTAGGTACCGCGCAGCTTCTCATACTCCCGATACTCGAGCAGAGCCTCGATCACCGGATGCTCCAGCTTCTTGAGGACAGAGGCATCGGTCGATGGTTTGCCGGTCGATGTCTTCTTGATCACTGGAAGTTCGAGCTTGTCGAAGAGCACATAACGGAGCTGATCGGTGGAGTTCACGTTGAACTCCTCTCCGGCCAGCTCCTGGATTTGGGCATCCAGAGTGGTGAGCTTCTCGCGGAGGTCGGCGCCCATGTCTTCCAGATAGGCCCGATCCACTGCGATGCCGGTGTGCTCCATCCGGGCCAGCACCGGGATCAGGGGGAGCTCGAACTCCTCGAACAGCTCACCCTCGTCACGCTCCGACAGCTCCGAGCGCATGACATCGACGAGACGGCGAACCGCTTCGATCCTGCGCCCTTCGGCCTCCAGGTCCGGGCCGCTGTCGAATGGCAACATCCCGGCTTCGACACCTTCGTCGTCGGGTGAGACGAGTTCCAGGCCGAGCAGCCGTTCAGCCAGCTCTTCGAGGTCATAGGTCCGCTGAGCGGGATTGACGATGTACGCAGCCAGCGCGGTGTCCATGTCGAGACGCTCGACATCCCGATCCAATTCCAGGAGCGCTCTCACCAGATCCTTCACGTCGTGCCCCGCCAGGGAAGCCTGGCCGCTCTCCAGGGCCTCGAGGATCGGCCCGGCAGCGTCGAAGGGCACGATCGCCGCCTCACCAGGCCCGATGGAGACAGCCAATCCGAACGGCTCTCCCCCATCGACGACAAGACCCGCGATCAGGACAGATTGCTCGGCGAGACCTGCCACATCCTCTTCCGAGGTGACCAGCTTCGAGTCGACCTCGACCAGTTCGGACTCGGGAACAGCCGAGGGCAGCGCCTGCTCCAGATCGTTCCACATCGAGTGGAACTCGAGACTATCGAACAGGTCCTTGACCTGATTTCGGTCCCACTCCCTGGTGCGCAGGTCCTCGATCTGGACCCCGAGCTCCATGTCATCGACCAGCTGCATCAGGGTCCGGTTGAGAAAGACCTGTTCCCGGTGCGCGGCAAGGTTCTCTTTCAGCTTGGGGGTCAGCTCGGTGACCGACAGATAGAGGTTGTCCAGGTCCCCGTACTCGGCAATGAGTCGGGAGGCGGTCTTCTCCCCCACCCCGGGCACCCCGGGCAAGTTGTCGGAGGTGTCACCGCGCAAGGCGGCGTACTCCACGTACTGGTCGGGCCGGATCCCGTACCGCTGTTCCACATAAGCCTCGTCGGCGAGGACGATGTCGCTGATCCCCCGCCTGGTGTACACCACCTTGACCGGCCCCTCGATGAGCTGGAAGGCATCCCGATCGCCGGTCACGATCAAGACCTCCCAACCTGCTTCGACCGTCCTCTTGGTCAGCGTGGCGATGATGTCGTCCGCCTCGTACCCCTCTTCGCGGAGTTGGGTTATGTGGAGGGTCTGCAGCACTTCGTCCATCAACGGCAACTGGCTGCGGAATTGATCGGGCGCCCTCTCCCGTTGCGCCTTGTACTCGGGATACGACTCGGTGCGGAAGGTCTGGCGGGAGACATCCCAGGCGACGGCGATGCCGTCGGGGTGATAATCCTTGAGGAGGCGGATCAGCATCCGGGTGAACCCGAACACCGCGTTCGTGACCTGTCCGCTCCTGGTGGCGAGGTCTTCGGGAAGAGCGTAGAAAGCCCGATAAGCGACGGAATTGCCGTCGATCAGGGCGAGTGTGGGCACGACCTGACGGTAGCGGCGTGTGGTGTCAGTCGGGCAGCCGGTTGAGCAGCCGATCCCGCGTCTTGACCAGCTTGGCGCGCCGCACCTTGAGATAGAACGCGGTCTTCTCGAACCGCCTCACGTCACCGGAGGTGCGACCCGCTTCCTCGCGGTCGATGTAGTT
>JBOGEV010000338.1:0-4728 GCA_050742015.1 Acidimicrobiia bacterium | reverse complement strand
AACCACCAACCCGCTCCGCCAACACCCGCGTAATCGCCGCCGTCAACGTCGTCTTCCCATGATCAATATGACCCATCGTCCCCACATTCACATGCGGCTTCGTACGCTCAAACTTCGCCTTCGCCATATCCTCTTGGCTCCTCTATCTCTTTCCTGATCGTTCTATCTCGGCCGTTTATGACGGCCCGCGTCGGCTGGCCACGATCTCTTCTGCGATCGAGTCGGGGACGTCCTGATAAGAATGAAACTGCATCGAATAAGTCGCCCGTCCCTGGGTCTTCGAGCGCAGGTCTGTGGCGTAGCCGAACATCTCCGACATCGGGACCTGGGCTCGGATCACCTGGCTGTTGCCGCGCTGGGTCATCCCCTCGACCTTGCCCCGGCGGCTGTTCAGGTCGCCGATGACATCACCCATGTACTCGTCTGGCGTGGTCACCTCGACTTCCATGACCGGCTCGAGCAGTTTGACCCCGGCCTTGCGGGCCGCTTCTTGCAGAGCCATCGACCCGGCGATCTTGAATGCCATCTCCGAGGAGTCGACATCGTGGGCCGATCCGTCGGTCAGGGTCGCCCGCACGTCGACCAGTGGGTAACCGGCGACGATGCCCTGGTCGAGGGCCTCCTCGATTCCGTCGTCGACGGAGGGGATGTACTCGCGGGGGACGCGCCCACCCTTGATCTGGTCGATGAACTCGTAGCCTCCACCCGGCCCGGTGGGCTCGAGGTCGATGACCACGTGGGCGTATTGCCCCTTGCCACCCGTCTGCTTGACGTGGCGGTACTCGACCTTCTCCACGGCCCGGCGAATGGTCTCCCGATAGGCCACCTGGGGCTTGCCGACGGTGGCGTCGACTTTGAACTCGCGGAGGAGGCGATCGACGAGGATCTCCAGGTGGAGCTCGCCCATGCCCGAGATGATGGTCTGCCCGGTCTCGTCGTCGGTGCGGACCAGGAACGTCGGGTCTTCCTCTGAGAGGCGATGGAGCGACTCGGACAGCCTTTCCTCGTCCGACTTGGTCTTGGGCTCGATGGCAACGGAGATCACCGGTGCCGGGAACTCCATCGACTCCAGCTGAATCGGCTGGCCCTGCTCGGCCAGGGTGTCGCCGGTAGTGGTGTTCTTGAACCCGATGCCGGCCACGATGTCCCCGGCGAAGACATCCTCGATGTCCTCACGTGAATTGGCGTGCATCCGCAGGATGCGTCCCAACCGCTCCTTCTGCCCGGTGGTCGTGTTGAGGACCGTGTCGCCCTTGGCGGCATGACCGGAGTACACCCGGAAGTAGGTGAGCTTCCCGACATGGGGATCGGACATGATCTTGAAGGCGAGTGCAGAGAAGGGCTCGCTGTCTTCGGGCATGCGCTCGACGACCAATTCCTCGTCTCCGGGCTTGAAGCCCTTGATGGCGGGAAGGTCGGCCGGGCTGGGCAAGTAGGTGACGACCGCGTCGAGCAGGAGTTGGACGCCCTTGTTCTTGAAAGCGGAGCCGCAGAACACCGGGGTGAAGTCACGGGCGATGGTGCCGATGCGGACCCCCTCCTGGATCTCCTTCGGGGTCAGGTCGCCAGTCTCCAGGTAGGCGTCGAGCAGGTGCTCGGAGGTCTCGGCGGCGGCCTCGAGGAGCTTCTCGCGGTACTCCGCCACACGGTCGGCCATGTCGGCCGGAATATCGATGGTGTCCCAGTGCTTCCCGTCGTCGCCCTTCCAGACATGTGCCTTCATCTCGACCAGGTCGACGACACCGGTGAAGTCGCCCTCGGTGCCGATCGGGAGCTGCATGACGAGAGGGCGGGCGCCGAGCCGGTCGATGATCGACTGGATGTCGAAGTAGAAGTCGGCACCCGTGCGATCGAGCTTGTTGATGAAACAGATGCGGGGCACTCCGTAGCGATCGGCCTGGCGCCAGACAGTCTCCGACTGGGGCTCGACGCCGGCCACCCCGTCGAAGACGGCGATGGCTCCGTCCAGAACCCGCAATGCCCGCTCGACCTCGACGGTGAAGTCGACGTGACCGGGGGTGTCGATGATGTTGATCCAGTGTTCGTGCCAGACGCAGGTGGTGGCGGCGGAGGTGATGGTGATCCCGCGCTCCTGCTCCTGCTCCATCCAGTCCATGGTGGCGGCGCCCTCGTGGACTTCACCGATCTTGTAGTTGCGGCCGGTGTAATAGAGGATGCGCTCGGTGAGCGTGGTTTTGCCCGCGTCGATATGAGCCATGATCCCGATATTTCGGGTACGGCTCAGCGGCACTTGGCGCAGATGTGAGATGGCAGCGTTTCCGTTGCTCATTGTCCTTCTTCTATTACTCCGACTCGCTATGAGGTTGTGAACGTCCCACGTCCTGCGGTTCGGGCTCGTTTCGGTGTCGGGCCCGCCTGCTGGAACGTTCGGGGGTATCTCTTGTCAGCTACTCCGTTGGGACCGTGGGGCTACCAGCGGTAGTGGGCGAAAGCCTTGTTGGACTCCGCCATCTTGTGAACGTCTTCTTTGCGTTTGATCGCCGCCCCGGTGTAGTTGGAGGCGTCGAGGATCTCGTTGGCCAGGCGCATCGACATCGTCGGCTCCCGGCGCTGTCTGGCGAAATTGACCAGCCAGCGGATGGCCAGGCTCTCCTGGCGGCGGGGCGTGACCTCGACCGGCACCTGGTAGGAGCTCCCACCGACCCGGCGGGACCGCACCTCGACCTGGGGGCGGATGTTGTCCACCGCTCGCTTCAGAATGACGCTCGGGTCCTGGCTGGTGCGCTGCTCGACCACTTCGAGGGCGCTGTACACGATGTCACGTGCGGTGTTCTTCTTCCCCTTCCACAAGACCTTGTTGATGACCTTGCTGACGAGGACACTGCGAAATACCGGATCCGGCTCGACCTTGCGCTTCTGTGCTGGTGCCCGGCGCATCAGGAGACCTTCTTCGACCCATATCGGCTGCGGGCCTGTCGGCGATCGTTGACGCCGGAGGCGTCGAGAGCACCGCGGATCACCTTGTATCGGACACCGGGCAGGTCACGGACCCGCCCCCCACGGACCAGGACGATGCTGTGCTCCTGGAGGTTGTGCCCTTCGCCCGGGATGTAGGCGGTGACTTCGATCTGGGAAGAGAGACGGACCCGGGCCACCTTGCGCAGAGCCGAATTCGGCTTCTTGGGGGTGACCGTGTAGACGCGGGTACAGACGCCGCGCCGCTGGGGGGCGCCGCCGAGTGCGGCCGTCTTGGCCTTCTTCTTCTTGGGCTTCCTGCCCTCGCGGACAAGTTGCTCGATCGTCGGCATGTTGCTCCTAAACGCCAGGAAAGGGCACGGGCGCAGCCGAAACCCCGATCCTGTTATGAAACCTTGCGTACCGGGCACTGAAGTGCCCGGCCCATCCGGTCGCGCTCAACAAGCGAGCGGCCCCGGACGAAGCACAGATTCTACGTGTCTCCGCTGACTAGGGCCAAATCGATTTCGAGATCAGGGCAAAGTCGGGCTGGTGGTGGTCGTCGGGGTCTCGGTGGTCGTGGTGGATGGCTCGGTCGTGGTCGTGGTGGTAGACGGAGGCTCGGTCGTCGTTGTGGGCGTGGTGGTGGTAGTGGTGCTGGTCGTGGTTGTGATGCTGGTCGTAGTGGTCGTGCTGGTCGTGGTGGTGCCGGCGCGGGTGGTGGTCGTGCTGCCGTGGCCAGTCGTACTGCTCGTCGCACCGGGGAGGCTGGTCGTCGGCGAAGGGCTAGGACCGGTCGTCGACGGGGACCCGGGTCCGGCGGGAACGGTGGTAGTCGTGTTGGTTCCCGGGCCGGACGTCCCTCTTCGCGGTGGCCGGCCGGGTGGGACGGTGGTGGTGCTCGAATCGATGGTGGTCCCGGGCGCGATGGTCGTGGTTGTGGAGACTGTGCTGGGGACCGATGTGGTCGCGTCGGCCGAAGTCGCCGCGGCCAGCACCTGAGCGGCGCTCCTCGGCTCGCAAGACCTCGCAGTCAGACGGTCCGGGGCCTCGACGGCACCGATGACAGCTGCGTCGGCGTAGGCCACGTCTCCGGGGCCCCTCTCATCGCGCAAGGCGTAAAAGTCGCCGTCGTCGGACAAACCAATGACCCGGACGGTCTCACCGATGAACAGAGCGCCTGACTCGGGCTCGCCGGGGCACCCGAAAACCGGTGTCTCAGACAAGACGGAGCCCGTTGTCTCGTAGTCGCCGAGACGGCCAACCAAGGAAACGGCGAAGGCGGTCCCGAGACCGACGAAGACGATTCCCAAAGCCAGGACGATCCTGCTCACGCTGACGACGTCGAACCGGGGCAGGCGACGACCCGTGCCGGGGGTGTCCTTCTTGAGGAGCTTGGCAACCTCTTGGGCCAGCTGGTCCGGGGAGAGGCGGTTCGAGCGCTTCCCGGTCGGATCTTGGTTGTAGCTCATCGACAGGACCTCGGCGCAGAGTCAGCCGGCCCAGTCCCGCCGGTGGAGAAGCTAGATACCAAGGCACTGCTGTCAACGTAGAAACCCGTCCGGTCCGTCGATCGGCCCGCTCACATCGTGCCCGTCAAGATGTGGGTGCCGCGCGCCGAAGGGCTCGTGTTGGGGGACGTGGTCGAGGTGCATCTGACCGTCGACGTATGAGCGGCTAGCGAAGCCATGTGCCCGTGGAATCAGCAGGACCGCCGGTACAGGCGGTCCTGCTGTTCATTCTTTATGCAGGGCGTCACGTATCCGTGACGCCCTGCATTAGGTTTCCTACTCCTCTTCGTCGGCCCCTTCG
>JBOGEV010000337.1:0-14750 GCA_050742015.1 Acidimicrobiia bacterium | reverse complement strand
AACCACCAACCCGCTCCGCCAACACCCGCGTAATCGCCGCCGTCAACGTCGTCTTCCCATGATCAATATGACCCATCGTCCCCACATTCACATGCGGCTTCGTACGCTCAAACTTCGCCTTCGCCATGACGGCTCCCTGTTCCTTTCTCGGTTTTCGGCGCCGCAGCCTACGCCGCGGTCTTGATCTAGATGTAGCGGCGGGCAGACTCGAACTGCCGACCTCTCGATTATGAGTCGAGCGCTCTCACCAACTGAGCTACGCCGCCTCGGTGCGGCCGACTACGTCGGCCTGGAGCCCCCTTCCGGATTTGAACCGAAGACCTCTTCCTTACCATGGAAGCGCTCTACCAACTGAGCTAAGGGGGCTTGGGGTTGTCAGGCGCCGGGCGCCGGTGCCGGGAGAAGGATTCGAACCTCCGTAGGCGTCAGCCGGCAGATTTACAGTCTGCTCCCTTTGGCCGCTCGGGCATCCCGGCCTGCCAAACCGCACGCCTAAAGACGCTCGATTCGGGATTCTCGATGATAACTAGCCCAGGGGGCAGTGCCCAACCGGTTAGCGCACTCCTTGCGCCATCTGGGCGAGCCGCTCGATCCGCTCTTCGGTGGGCGGGTGGGTGCTGAGAAGCTTCATCATCCCGGCACCCCGAACCGCCTTCATCGGGTTGTCGATGAAGAGCTGCGCCGTGGCCGGATTGACGTTCATCGGGACCCGGGCGGTGCCGGCCGAGATCTTCTCCAGCGCGCTGGCCAGCACCATCGGGCGGCCCGTGGTCTCGGCGCCGGTCGCGTCGGCCTGGAACTCCCTGGTCCGCGAGATGGCGAGACGGATCAACATCGCCGCGATCGGGGCCACGATCAGCGACAGGATGGCGCCGATCGCACCCAGCGGGCTCTCACGGTTGTTCCCGCCCCCGAACCAGAAGGCCATGCGGGCCAGCATGGTCAGGGCCGCGGCGATCATGGCCGCGATCGAGCTGATCAGGATGTCCCGGTTGCTGACATGGGCCAGCTCGTGGGCGAGCACGCCTTCGAGCTCGTCGACTGAGAGCACCTCGAGGATGCCGGTGGTGACCGCTACCGCCGCCTTCTTCGGGGAGCGCCCGGTGGCGAATGCATTCGGCTGCGGAGAGTCGATCACGTAGATCCGCGGCTCGGGCATGTTCTTCTGCAAGGCGAGACGCCGCACGATGGCGTAGACCTGGGGCAGCTCCTCCTCGGTGACGGGACGGGCCCGGCTCGCGGCCAGGGCCAGCTTGTCGGAGAAGAAATAGGCGAGGAGGTTGAAACCCACCGCGATCACGAGCCCGATCACGAAGCCCCCGTCGGGGAACAGGGCGACTGCGACCAGCCAGAGCAAGGTGGTCATGAAGGCGAGCAGGGCGACCGTCTTCAAGTTGTTCATCGCAGAAATCCTACCGAGCGACCGGTAATACCGGGCTAAAGGGGCTAGTGGCCCGTCGCTGAAATAGCTACGCAGTCTCGCCGGTCCTCGATGACACCGCGGCAATATTTCACCGACCGACCCCTAGTCGTTGAAACCGGGGGGAGGGACCATCTCGTGGCCGCCGTCCCTGTTCTCCGAGGGGCAGAGGAACGGCTGATCGTCACTTCCGGCGTGATACACGTAGACCCGGTCCTCATGCTGGAGGACGACCTTGGACCCGTCGACCAGGGCCTGGGTGTAGGACATCCCCGGCTCGGGACAACCCAGGCTCCCGTCGGGCCAGGTGACCGTTTCCGCAGTGACCACCTCCAGGTCCTCGGGCTCGACGCCGAGCCGATCGGCCAGGTCGACCCGGGCCGGGGCGACGATGGGGAGCTGCTCTGGTTCGGTGGTTGGCATCGTGGTGGTCCCGATCTCCGTGGTGGTGCTCGCGGTGGGGCGCGTCGTTGTGGTTTCGACGCCGGCCGTGGGGTCCGCTCCGCATGCGGTAAGAGCGATGGCCAGCACAATCAAAAGCGTCGCGGTCCTCATTGAATTCGTCATCAAATCTAGGACGCCCGGCTGGTTGGGCCGGTTCCCGGGTCGACCGTTGCGCAGGTCATCGGGGCTGGTGTAGGGTGCCGCCCGGGCAGGCTCATGGTCGCTATCGGTGTGGAGGACCGTCGGGAGCGGTCCTGGTACGGACAATCAAGGAGACCCCTGCGTGAGACGAAAGCTGCTCGTCGCCCTGGCCGCACTGGCCACGACGTTCGCCACCGCTATTCCTGTAGGAGCCGGCCCGGTCGGCATAGTCGCCCAGACCACCGAAGCCGCTGCCCCTTATGTGGTGGTGATGGAGAAGGAACCAGTCCTCGCCAACGAGGAGATCACCCCTGAAGGCGCCGAGGCGCCAGACCCGGAGAGTGCTCCGGTCGAGGAATACGTCGCCGAGCTTGAGCAGGAGAAGGTAGAGGCGCTCGACAGCGCGGGCGTGGACCCGAGCGCACTCGTCGCCAGCTACGACTACGCGGCCAATGGTTTCAGTGCCGTCCTCACCCCGGCCGAGGCGCAGAGCCTGGCCGGTCAAAAGGGCGTGCTCTCAGTGCAGCCTGACGAGCTGCACCAGCTCCACACCACGGACTCACCACACTTCCTCGGTCTCGACGATCGTGGCGGGGCTTGGGACACCGGCTACACCGGCGCCGGTGTCATCGTCGGGGTCGTCGACTCCGGGATCTGGCCCGAGCATCCGTCATTCGCCGACTCCGGACTGGGTGCCCCTCCGGCCGAATGGATGGCTGGAGCACCGGTTTGTGAGTTCGGCGACACCGCTTACAACCCGGACGATGCCCCCTTCGACTGCAACAACAAGCTGATCGGGGCCCGCGACATGCGGACCCTGTACGAGATGTTCATCGGGTCCGAGACCTACAGCACAGCCCGTGACTACAACGGTCATGGGACACACACCGCCAGCACGGCCGCCGGCAACCGGGACGTGGAAGCGTCGATCTTCGGCCGCGAGTTCGGTGAGGTGTCCGGCATCGCCCCCGACGCCTGGGTCGCCGCCTACAGCGCATGTGGCGACCAGGGATGCTTCGGCGGAGACCTGGCCGACGCAATCGACCAGGCGGTCGCCGACGGGGTGGATGTGATCAACTACTCGATCGGCAGCCTGACCCCGGGTCTGGATGGGCCCGACGACATCGCCTTCCTCTTCGCGGCGAACGCCGGCGTGTGGGTGTCCACATCGGCTGGCAACGCCGGACCCGGCGCCTCCACCCTGGGTAGCCCGGCCACTGTGCCGTGGGTCACCTCGGTTGGCGCCAGCACGCAGAAGAAGACCTACCTCGCCGACATCCTCACCGGTGACTCGACCAGTTGGCAGAGCCGCTGGTCACGCTGGTTCAAGAGAGATCAGGGCAAGTACGAAGGCGCCTCGATCACACCGGGCACCGGCGGTCCGTTGCCCTTCGTCGATGCCGCCAGCCATGGCAACGAGCTGTGTGACCCGGCTGTTCAGTTCACCCCGGAGATCACCGGAGCCGTCGTGCTCTGTCTGCGCGGAGTGCAGGCACGGGTCGAGAAGAGCCGGGCCGTCTTCGAACAGGGCGGGCTGGGCATGGTCCTCTACAACCCGGACGACGTCCAGGATCTGGTGACGGACAACCACTGGGTGCCCTCGGCCCACATCAACCTCACTGACGGGACCGCCCTCAAGCAGTACATCGCCGACAACGGTGCCGAGGCCACCGTGGAGCTCACCGACGGTGAGGAACAGCGGCAGCGGGGCAACACCATGGCCACCTTCTCGTCGAGGGGACCGATCGGGGCCCCGGCCTCGGCGGACATCATCAAACCCGACGTGACCGCACCGGGGGTCAACATCCTGGCCGGCAACAGCCCGACGCCGACCCTCGGGGCTCCGGGTGAGCTGTTTCAGTCGATCTCGGGAACTTCGATGTCCAGCCCGCACGTGGCGGGTCTCATGGCCCTGCTCAAGCAGGCTCATCCCGATTGGACCCCGGCGATGGCCAAGTCGGCGCTGATGACCACGGCCCGACAGGATGTGCGCAAGGAGGACGGTCGGACCAAGGCCGACCCCTTCGACTTCGGCGCCGGTCATGTCGATCCGGAGGGGCGTGTCTCGAGCGACGGCTCACTGTTCAACCCGGGCTTGGTCTACGACGTGGGCACGATCGACTACGTGGCGTTTCTCTGTGACACGTCTGCGAGCGCCCTGGTGCCGCTGCTGGTCGGCGCCACCTGCGACGTCCTGGCCGGGGCCGGCTTCCAGACGCTGGCGACCAATCTCAACTACCCGTCGATCGCGGCGAGCGAGGTGGCCGGGACGAAGACCATCGTGCGCACGGTGACCAATGTCTCCGACGAGTCTGAGTCCTATCGGGCACGCCTCGACGAGCCGCGCGGTTACGACGTGACCGTGACCCCGGATCGGATCACGCTGGCTCCCGGCGAGTCGGTGAGCTTCGAGGTCACCTTTGTCAACCAGGACGCCCCGATCGGAGAGTGGCGTTTCGGCTCACTCTCCTGGGAGTCCGGTCGTAATCGGGTGCGGAGCCCGATCGCCGTCCAGGGGGCGGCCCTCGAGTTCGCCGATTCGGTGAGTGGAACCGGCGCCACTGGCACCGCCTCGATACCGGTGACCTTCGGGTACACCGGTCCCTACGCCGCGGCTCCGCATGGGTTGGTGCCGAACACCGAGGTCGCGGGCACGGTTACCCAGGACCCGGATCAGAGCTTCGCTCCGTCCGATGTAGGCAACGGGGCCACCGCCCACGAGATCGTGGTGACCGATGCCGCCTTCTTGCGGATCTCGCTGACCACCGAAGACCTGACACCACCGGAGCCAGGAATCGACATCGACCTATTCCTGTTCAACTCGGCCGGCATGCAGGTCGCATCATCGGGGTCAGGCGGCACCGACGAGATCATCCAATTGGAGGCACCGGGCAACGACACCTACACCCTGTATGTGCACGGCTGGCAGACCACCGGGATCGAAGTTGGCTACGGGCTGAACACCTGGCAGGTCCCGGCCGCGGCCGGCGGGGGATCGCTGGCTATCAACGCCGTGCCGCCCTCGGCAACGATCAACACCCAGGGGAGCCTCGACATCGGCTGGAGTGGTCTCGCTCCCGGCGACTACCTCGGCGCCGTCTCCCACTCCGACGGCACCACCACCTTCGGCTTCACGCTGGTGGAGGTGGACGCGGGGCCATAGGGCTTAAGCCCACGAACCTAATGCAGGGCGTCACGCATGCGTGACGCCCTGCATAAAGAAGCGGAGCCAAACCTGGCTCCGCTTCTCATTTGCGGGCGACCAGCACGCGGAAATCTCCTAGACCCCTGGGATGGAGGAGGGTTTCGGCCTCGGTTTTGAGAGTGCGCAGGCGCAGGCGCCCCATCTCATCCCCCGACCGGGCGGCATCCAGTTCGGCATGACGCAGCTCGGTGAGTCGTTCCCGGAGACCGAGCCCGGTGAGAAAGTCGTCCTGACGGTGCAGTTCGACGAACGCGCCCGCCTCTTCGGCCGCCGCGGCCAGGGCGGAGAAGTTGACGTCGGCCGTGATGTCGGTCTCCCCCGGCTCGTCGAGGGGATGAGGCCCGAGATGATGGGCTCGATAGGTGCGCAGTGTCCCGTCCTGACGTCTCGGGAGCAGGTTTTCTGCCGTGTCCCCGTAGTCGAAGAGGACGACCGAGCCTTCCTCGAGACGATCGAGGGCTTCACGTACCCAGACGCCCGCGGCGAGCTGGACCTCGACCCATCCACCATCGAGCACCTCGCCGGCATGAGGACCGAGCCACTCCACCACTTCCGGACGGGGATTGGCATCGACCAGGGCCAGCCCCTCCTCGCCTTCGGCGTCGACCCACCGCTCTCGCCAGGCCCCGTCGACCCGCTGGGCCAGTGCCATCGGCAGATTGTCCACCAGCTCGTTGCCGATCACCACTCCTCGGATCCGAAACGGCATTTCGGACTGGACCCGTTGCTCGGGAAGGACAGCCCCCAGTGCCCGGCGGGCGGCGGGTGAAGCCTCGACGGCCCAGGCCTCGACGTCGATCGTCTTCAGCAACGGCCCGAGGAGCGAGCCCGAACCCGCCGCCACCTCGACCAATTCGAAAGGCTCCCCAATCCGCCGTCGCTCCTGGTCGACGTAGCGGGCCAGGGTTTCACCGAACAGCGGACTCACCTCCGGGGAGGTCAGGAAGTCGCCGGCCTTCTCGGAGCGGAGGCTCCCGGTCGAGAAGTACCCGTCGTCGGGGTCGTACAGCGCGATTTCCATGAACTCGTCGAACGGGATCGGGCCCGTGGTCTCGATCTGATGCCGGATTCGGCGTTTGAGCGTCATTAGGTTCGGGAGGATGAAATTCGGAGTGTTCATCTTTCCCATGGAATCGGCAATTCGCCCCGACCACCTCGCCAAGGAGGTGGAGGCCCGGGGATTCCACTCGCTCTGGTTTCCCGAGCATTCGCACATCCCCTCGTCTCGGGTGACGCCGTGGGGCGGCCAGGAGGGGGCGCCGCCGTTGCCGGACCACTACTGGCGGTCGCACGACGCCTTCGTCGCCCTCTCCTATGCCGCCGCCGTGACCTCGAACCTGCGGGTGGGGACCGGGGTCTCCCTGGTCGCCCAGCGTGACCCGATTTGGACAGCGAAGGAAGTGGCATCGCTCGACGCGCTGTCCGGCGGGCGTCTCATCTTCGGGATCGGGTACGGGTGGAACAAAGAGGAGATGGCCCAGCATGGGGTGGACTACGCCGAGCGCCGGGCGTTGCTTCGGGAGAAGATGTTGCTGATGAAGTCGCTGTGGACCGAGGACGAGGCGGCGTTCAAGGGCGAGCTGGTGAACCTCGAGCCCTCGTGGGCCTGGCCCAAGCCCGCGCAGCGACCCCACCCGCCCATCATCATGGGGGCGGCCGCCGGGC
This sequence comes from Acidimicrobiia bacterium, assembly GCA_050742015.1. Lineage (GTDB taxonomy): Bacteria > Actinomycetota > Acidimicrobiia > Spongiisociales > ZC4RG35 > JARDZU01. The sequence goes on along the minus strand of JBOGEV010000337.1, from coordinate 7,875 downwards.
CGAGGACGGTGGCGGACATGGTCGAGTTCTGTGACGGTTGGATGCCGCTGGCGACCCGGATGGACATCGTCGGCGAGGTGGGCCGGGTTCGTGAGGCGGTGGCCGATGCCGGCCGGGATCCGGATTCGTTCGAGATCATCGCCTATGGCGCCCGCCCCGACGACGTCGACAAGCTCATCGCGGCCGGCGTCGGTCACATCACCTTCAACCTCCGCCCCCTCCCCCCGGCCGAGACGATCCCCTACCTGGACCGGCTAGCCGGGGCTTTAGGCCTTACCTAATGCAGGGCGTCACGCATGCGTGACGCCCTGCATAACGTTCGAGGGTCGGGACGAACCTCTTCCAACATGTCTTCGACCGCGCCATTGTCAAGGAATGGACTTGTCGAATCGGATCATCGAGCAAGCCCTCAAGAACGGCGGCACGATCACGTCGGCCGAGGCGCAGGCACTCGGGGCTTCGAGGGAATGGCTGGCAAGACGCGAGAGGGAAGGGTGGTTGGAACGCTGTGGCTACAGCACGTTTCGCCTTCCCGGTTCGGAGTCCGAGTGGCGGGCCACATTGGCCGCGGCCTGCCATCGGCTGGGCGCGGTCGTATCGCATGAGTCCGCGGCTCAACTCCACGGGATGCCCCGGCTGCGGCACGGACTCCTCATCGTGTCCGTGCCGGTCCGAAGGACGAACCGATACCCCGGGGTGGACGTCCGGCAGAAGACCGACCTGACACCGGTCCAGATCACCGAGATAGCAGGTCTCCCCGTGACGACCCCACCACGGACGATCATCGACATGGCCGCACAAATCGGCGTGAAGCGACTTGGGCGACTCGTCGATTCGACTGTGGCACAGGGCTTGACCTCCTATGAGGACGTGCTCGCCCTCTTCCAGCGTCTGGGGCGTCGAGGCAAGCCCGGAACGCAGAGGATGCGGAAAGTCCTGGAGGACCGCGGGGGTGCTCCAGAGCGTGACCCCACTGAGCTCGAGCGCAGGCTACTGGACCTCATCGAGAGGGCGGGCCTGCCCACCCCGACCCGGGAGTTCCACGCCCCGTGGCTGGCCCACACCAATGGGCGGGTGGACCTCGCCTACCAGGAGCATCGTCTTGTGATCGAGGGCGACAGCCGTCGTTGGCACATGATGGCCGACGCGTTCCTCGTCGATCGCGAACGGGACAACCGCGCCCAGCTGGCAGGGTGGCGCGTGCTCAGGTTCACCTGGTGGGACATCGAGGAACGGCCCGAGTATGTCGTTCTCACCATCCGCCACGCTCTTTCGCTGTAAACGCAATGCAGGGCGTCACATATGCGTGACGCCCTGCATTAGGTTGCGTTTTGGGTGGGCTTAGAAGTCCATCCCGCCGCCGCCGTGGTCGTGGCCGCCGCCCGGCATGGCCGGGGCGGGCTCCTTCTCCTCGGCCACGAGGGCCTCGGTGGTCAGGAGCAGGGCCGCGATCGAGGCCGCGTTCTGCAGAGTCGAGCGGGTGACCTTGGCAGGATCGATGACCCCGTCGGCGACCAGGTCGCCATACTCACCCGTCGCCGCGTTGAACCCCTCGTTACCGGAGGCCGCGCGGACGCGCTCCACCACGACTCCGCCTTCGAACCCGGCGTTCACTGCGATCTGACGAAGCGGCTCCTCCATCGCCTTGCGGACGATGGACCGGCCAGCCTTCTCGTCATCGGTCCCACCGCGGATCTTGTCGACCGCGGTCTGGGCACGGAGCAGGGCGACACCCCCACCGGGGACGACTCCCTCCTCGACGGCAGCACGTGCCGCCTGGACGGCGTCCTCGATGCGATGCTTCTTCTCCTTCAGCTCCACCTCGGTCGCGGCGCCGGCCTTGATCACCACGACCCCGCCGGATAGCTTGGCGAGACGCTCCTGGAGCTTCTCCTTGTCCCAGTCGGAATCGGTGTTCTCGATCTCACGCTCGATCTGCTTGATCCGAGCCTTGACATCGGACTCGGTGCCCGAGCCGTCGATGACAGTTGTGTTGTCCTTGGCCACCACGACCTTGCGGGCACGGCCCAGCATGTCGAGGGTGACGTTCTCCAGCTTGAGACCGACCTCTTCGGAGATCACGGTGCCACCGGTGAGGATGGCGATGTCCTGGAGCATGGCCTTGCGACGCTCGCCGAACCCGGGAGCCTTGACGGCGACCGAGCTGAACGTCCCACGGATCTTGTTGACGACCAGGGTGGCCAGGGCCTCTCCCTCGACGTCCTCTGCGATCACGAGCACGCTCTTGCCGGACTGCATCACCTTCTCGAGGACCGGTACCAGGTCGTTGACCGAGCTGATCTTCTGGTTGGCGATGAGGATGTAGGGATCCTCGAGCACCGCCTCCTGACGGTCGGCATCGGTGATGAAGTAGAAGTTGATGAAGCCCTTGTCGAACTGCATCCCCTCGGTGAACTCGAGCTCGAGACCGAAGGTCTGGCCCTCCTCCACCGTGATCACCCCGTCCTTGCCGACCCGGTCCATCGCATCTGCGATGGTCTGGCCGATGGAGGCGTCGTTGTTGGCCGAGATCGACGCCACGTGGGCGATCTCCTCGCTGGTCTCGATGTCACGAGACTGCTCGCCGATGGCCTTGACGGCCGTGTCGACGGCGGACTCGATGCCCCGCTTGAGCTCCATCGGATTGGCGCCTGCCGCTACCTGACGGAGACCCTCGCGCACCATGGCCTGGGCCAGCACGGTCGCCGTGGTGGTCCCGTCGCCGGCGACGTTGTCGGTCTTGTTGGCGACTTCATAGGCCAGCTTGGCGCCCATGTTCTCGTACGGGTCGTCGAGCTCGATCTCCTTGGCGATGGTCACGCCGTCGTTGGTGATGGTGGGTGAACCCCACTTCTTCTCCAGCACGACGTTGCGCCCCTTCGGACCGAGTGTCACCTTCACGGTGTCGGCGAGCTTGTCTACGCCCGCCTGGAGCCCCCTGCGGGCCTCCTCGTTGAAGCGAAGTTCCTTCGCTGCCATTTGTTATCAGCTCCTCAGTTGACGACGGCCAGAAGGTCACGCTCGGAGAGGACGAGGTATTCGTCCGAGTCGAGCTTGACTTCGGTTCCTGCGAACTTCGAGTAGAGGACTCTGTCGCCGACGGAAACTTCCATCGGGATCCGGTCGCCGTCTTCGTCACGGGCGCCGGGGCCTACGGCGATGACCTCGCCGATCTGTGGCTTCTCCTTGGCGGTGTCGGGGATGACAAGACCGGACGGAGTGCGTGACTCCGCCTCATCTGTGGCCTTTACCACCACTCGATCACCGAGCGGCTGAAGCTTCATACTCTGGCTCCTCCTTGAACCTCGGGTTAGTGCCTGCGGGCGCCGGTTGGGTCGGACACCCATGGATTAGCACTCGAATAGCTCGAGTGCCAGATGAACTTTAGCACTCCGACCGGGTGAGTGCTAAATCGAAACCTGAGCGGTGGTGACTCAGATCCGGTGGAAGGTAGGCGCGGCCCTGCGAACGTTATGCATGACGTCACGTATGCGTGACGCCCTGCATTAGGTAAGCGGTTGGCCCAGCACCAGGCCCGGGTCCACGTTTTCGGCCCAGTCGGTGATGCGGCCGATGGAGAGCCAGTGGGCGCCCGCCACGCCGATCATGGCGGCGTTGTCGGTGCAGAGCAGTGGCTCGGGAATGGCCAGGGTCACCCCCCGCTTGTCTGCCTCCTCGGCGAAGCGACGACGGAGCCGCCGGTTGGCCAGCACCCCGCCTCCGCCCCCGACGACACGAGCCCCCGTCTCGTCGACGGCATTGAAGGTCTTGTCCACCAGCACATCGACGATCGCCTCCTGGACCGAGGCGGCGACATCGGCGAGCGGGGGCAACTCCTCAGAAGCCGCTGCCTTCTCGATGAAGGTGACAACCGAGGTCTTGAGCCCGGAGAACGAGAAGTCGAAAGGACGGTCGGGTAAGGCCCGGGGGAAGTCGACCGCCGCCGGGTCGCCGCCGTCGGAGGCAGCGTCGATGGCGGGACCGCCCGGGAAACCGAGACCCATGACCCGGGCCAGCTTGTCGAACGCCTCCCCGGCGGCGTCGTCGATCGTCGAGCCCAGGGTCTGGTACTCCCCCCACTCTGTGACGTGGACGATTTGGGAGTGGCCACCCGATGCAAGGAGCGACACCACCGGCGGTTCGAAGTCCTCGAACTGGAGTCGGGGGGCCATGAGGTGGCCCTCCATGTGGTCGATCCCGACGAAAGGTAGGTGCCGGGCCCAGGCGGTGGCCTTGGCGAAGGAGTGGCCGACGAGGAGCGCCCCGACCAAACCGGGGCCGGCGGTGGCCGCCACCCCGTCGAGATCGGCGGGGTGGATCCCGGCCTCGTTGAGTGCCTGATGAGTCAGGGCGCGGATCGACTCGACGTGAGCCCGCGCCGCCACCTCGGGCACGACTCCGCCGAAGCGTGCGTGGAGGTCCACCTGCGAGGCGAGGACGTTCGACAAGGACTTGGTCCCCTGGACCACCGCGACCGCCGTCTCATCACAGGAAGTCTCGAAGGCGAGGATCAGCGGATTCATCGCAGCGACTCCAGCCGCTCCTGGTACTCGGGCTCGGTGATGTCGTGAGCCCAGAGGATGAGGGCGTCGTCATCGCCGTAGTAGTCCCTGCGCACCCCGACAGGGGCCAACCCGAGCCGGGCGTAGAGCCCGCGCGCCGCTTCGTTTTTCGACCTCACCTCGAGAGTCAGATGAAGGGCGCCGAGCTCGACTGCGGCCTCGATCAGACCCAGCATCAGGGTGAGCCCGATCCGGTGGCGTCGCGCCTCCAGCGCCACCAGCAGGTTCGTGACGTGGGCCTCGTCGCCGACCACCATCACGCCGCCGAACCCGATTACCCCATCCTGATCGGCCGCCAGGTAGACCCGGTTCTCGGCGGCCAGCTCGTCCCGGAACACGCCCTCGGACCACGGCGACGGCTGGTTGGCCTCCTCCAGAGCAACGACCGCCGAGATGTCGTCGTGTCCCAGGGGGCGAATCACCAAGGTCATGCTCCCCACGGTCCCTCCTGTCGCAGCTTGGCCCAGTTGATGGTGACATCGGGCTCACGTAGGTACATGGGCCGGATCTCGGTGGAAGGAGGGAATTCGTCCTTCTCGTACTTGCCGCGGGCCACTTCGGCCAGGGCCACCGCATAGGGATACCGGGGGCGTCCCACCTTCACCCGGTGCAGACCGCTGAGGAGGCCCTTGGGGAAGGACCCGGTGTCGCCCACGAGCAGGCTCTCCTCAGGGGCGGAGTCGAGCTGTGCCCGCAGCACGTCCGGCTTGACCAGCTCGGGGGCGGTCTCGCGGACCACGCCGCCGGGGAGCGGGCGGTAACGAGCCACGGCGAACTCCCCGCGGCGGACATCGACCACCGCCCAGATCAGACGATGCCCGGTGCGGGCCTCGAGTGCGATGGCGTCGACCGAGACCGCGGGGATGATCGGGATCCCGAAGGCAGCGGCCAGCCCCTGGGCCGTGGCCACACCGACCCGGATCCCGGTGTAGAGGCCGGGACCGATGTCGACGGCGACTGCGTCGAGCGCCGATGGGGACCAGCCCACCTGGTCGAAGCAGAAGTCGATGGCGGGAACCAGGAAGGTGGCATGACCTTTTGGGTCGATGCGGGAGGCGGCGGCCAGGGTGGTGGCATCCTCGACCAAGGCCACCGAGGCTCCCGGGGTTGCAGTCTCGATGGCGAGCAGCCTCATGCCACCAACCCGAGATCACGCCGGGTCCATTTGCCGCTCGGCACCATCCGAAGGACCCGCGTTCCATCCTCTTCCACCGTGAAGTCGATGCGGAGATGGTCCTCGGGTATCGCCCCCTCCAGGGCATCGCCCCACTCGATGACCAGCACACCGTCGGCGGCTACGTCGATCACTTCCAGATCGTCGAACTCGTTGAACGATCCGAGTCGATAGACGTCGACATGGACCATCGGGAGAAAGCCCGTCCGGTACTGGCGGACGAGGACGAACGACGGGCTGACCACCTGTTCCTCGACCCCGAGCCCGGCGGCCAGCCCAGCGGTGAACAGGGTCTTGCCGACACCGAGACCGCCGGTGAGCAGGATGATGTCCCCCGGTCGCAGGGTCGGGGCCAGTTTGCGGCCGACGGCTCGAGTGTCGGCCTCGGTAGGGCAGCGGACCTCGATCATCCGAACAGTTCCATCTGGGACGGATCGACCGGCTCGTCCGCCGGCGCCTCCTCTGTCTGTCTGGGGGCGTCGAGGATCGAACGGACCACGGCGAAGTCCTCACGCATCTGGTTGGTGACCCGATCCCCGCCCCGGAGGGCGGCGGCCGGGTGGAACGTGGGGACGAGTTGGGCGCCGAGCCACCAGGGGTGGGCTTCTCCCCGGAGCCGGGTGATCCCGGTCTCGGTGTTGAGCAGCAGCTTGGTGGCGAAGTTGCCCAGGGTCATCACCACCTCGGGCTCGATGAGCCGGATCTGCTCCCGGAGATATCCCTTGCAGGAGTCGATCTCGTCCGGCCGGGGATCCCGGTTGCCCGGAGGACGGCATTTGAGGACGTTGGCGATGTAGACCTCGGCGCGTTGCATCCCGATCTCGCCGAGCAGGGTGTCGAGCAGCTTCCCGGCGGCGCCGACGAAAGGCTCGCCCTGTAAGTCCTCGTTCTTTCCTGGCGCCTCTCCGACGAACATCAGTCGGGCTTGCGGGTCGCCCACCCCGAAGACGACCTGGGTCCTGGTTTCGGCCAGCCCGCATTGGGTGCAGACCATGGCGCGAGTTTTCAGCTCTTCGAGGATCTGAACGTTGTCGCTCACCACCCCCCATTGTGGCCGTTTCTCGGCCAGGAGGGTGGTGTACCCCCGGTGGTTCTGCACATTCCTTATGCACCGCGTCACATATGCGTGACGCCCTGCATTAGGTTGGCGGTTCTTCCCCCGCCGACGCCCGCACGGCCCGCTCGATCGCGGCGGCGGTGGCGCCGAAGGCGGCTTCGGCCAGGGTCTCCACGTCGGCCGCGACCCCGCCGCAGGAGACGGCGAAGACGATGTCGCCGTCGAAGCGGGTGTGGACCGGGCGGATGCAGGCAGCCAGGGCGTCGTGGGACCGCACGGCCAACCGGCTCAACGTCGATCGGGTCATCACCGCGTCGGTGGCGATGACGACCAGGGTGGTGTTGGCCAGGGATTCGGGGAACGGAGCGGGCGGACCCGGCTCGTGGTCTCCTCCGGTCAGCGGCTCACCCTTGATGGTGAACACGTCACCGACGGCGTTCAGCACTACCAGTGCCCCGACCGAGGCATCGCCTGCCGACCGGATCGCCGATCCCAGGCCGCCGGGCTGCATGTGCTCCAAGCCCCGCCACTTGGCGACGGTGGTCCCGGTCCCCGCACCGAACCGGCCCGAGACCACCGGATCGGCATTGGCCGCCCGATACGCAGCCTCGCCCTGATCCGGGCCGGGTCGCAGCCCGCTCCCCTCCGGGTCGAGGTCGAAGACGACGGCGGCGGGGACGATGGGCACACGAGCCACCGGAGTGACGTGACCCCGGCCATCGGCCTCCAGGGCGCGAACGACACCGTCGGCGGCGGCGAGACCGAAGGCACTGCCCCCGGTGAGCAGGATCGCCTGGATCTGGTCGATACGCATCCCGTGCTCGAGCAGTGCGGTCTCCCGGGATCCCGGTGCCGCCCCTCGAACCTCCACGGAGGCGACGTTGGGCTCGGGGAAGACGACGACGGTGGACCCGGTGCGGGCCTCGTCATCGGACCAGTGCCCGACCTCGACTCCGGCGAGGGCGGTGATGGTGTCGTTCACTCCACGTACCTCCTCGGCACCCGGGGCCCGATCTCGCAGACGACCTCGTAGGAGATGGTCCCCAGCGATCGGGCCCATTCGTCCGCTGTGATCTCGGCGT
>JBOGEV010000336.1:0-3499 GCA_050742015.1 Acidimicrobiia bacterium | reverse complement strand
CCTCTGGGGTCGGAACGCCGCGCCAGAACGGGGGGTCGGGACCTAGAACTCGGGGCCGGGACGCTCCCCGCCAGCTGTCTCTGCGGTGGCCGCCTCGCCGAAGATGGCGGCGGGCTCCAGGTCTTCGGTCAGGTCGGAGCGCACCGCCACCCAGACCGCTCCCCGGGCCAGGGAGCCGACCGGCACGATCGAACCGTCGCCGCTCCGGGACCCGTCGTCGAACAACTGCTCCCGGGGCCACCAGGTCTGCTGATGCCAGGTCCTCTCGAAGGCACCGCTGGCGAGATGCTCGGGGTCGAAATACCGGGGGTCGGCGTTGACCTCGCCCTGGGTTGAGACCTCGGACATGAACTCGAACAGCGAGCCACCACCGGCACACTCGCCGATCGGCTCGAAGTTGGCCGGGTCGGCCAGGATCGGGCCGAACACCTCCTTCTCGCCATGCGACTCCAAACCGTGGAGGAACCCCGGGTCGTAGGCGCCGTCGAAGAAGCGGTCGGCCCACCGCCACCGATCCCCTTTCTCCGGACGGGCCTCGGCGTCGTACTGGGCCACCGTCTTCGGGTCCTGATCGGGCCGGACCACGGCATTGGGATCGTCCGATCCGACCAGGACCGCCTGATCGGTGCGGAAAGTGTTGATCGAGCTCTCATACTGGGAGGTGAGCCATCCGCGTTCCGAGGCGAGACGCAAGGTCCGTGCCTCGAACAGACCTGCCCCACGCCGGGACAGCCCGAACTGGCACACCCCGGCCTTGTTCAACCCGAATTCGACGAGGTCGACGCTGGTCTCGGGGACGGCCACCCCCTTCCCGTAGGGGAACCAGATCAGCCGGGACAACACGGCCGAGAGCCCGAGGAACTGTTCCCGGGCGGCGTCGGCCACGCGATCCCCGGTGAAGGCGGCGTCGACCTGCTCGGCCAGTTGGCGGATGGTCTGCCCGTACCAGCGGACCGCGAGCCGCTCTTGGACCCTCCGCCATGACACATAGACCAGCACCATGAACAACCAGAAGCCGATGGTGCCGCACACCGGCCACAACAGATCCCTCAGCTCGGCGCCAGGGGCAGTGGCGTACCAGCCGTTGGGCTGGGCGATGGCCCCGGCGACCACGATCGAGGCGTAGACCAGAACCACGAGGATCGAGAGACGCGACATCCGGCCCAGGGCCGGCAGATGGTCCTGATAGGCAGCCAGAGAGAACGCCTGGCCCAACCCGGCTCCGATCACGGCTCCGGCCAGGATCGCCGCATAGGCAGCCGGCTCGGTGGGCGGATAGTCGAGAAATGCGACGGCGAGGGCGACGAAGGCGAACCCGACTCCGGCCCCGGCGAGGGCCCCCACCCATGTCGGTCCGGCCGGGAGTGGCGCCAGTCGCTCCTCGGACGACCCCGACCCCTCGGCCAGGGCTTCCCGTCCATAGGACCGGAGCAGGAACAGCCCACTCCAGCAGGCCAGGGTCAGAGCACCGAACAGGACATTGCGGGTCGTCGAGTCCATCTCGGTGATCCCCCAACCCCGAACCGCACCGGTGAGGAGCAGCAGGCTCACCACCAGGGCCGCCAGCAGCACGCTGCCGGCGATGTGCCAGAAGGCGAAACCGGGAGGCACGTAATTTTGCAGCGCCTCGATCTGGGTGTCGAGGGTGCCCAGCAACCGGGAGACGGCGGTGCGGTTGGAGGCGGCGATCTGCTCGATCCTGGCCCCGAGCCTGCCGAGCAAGGTGACCGGCGCACCCGACTCCGACTCGTCGAGGATCGCCTTGGCCGTCCCGACCAGGGTGTCCTGGGGATGTGGTGCCAGGGACTCCGCCTCGTTGACCACCGCCCGCCGACCGTGCAATTCCAGGGGCTCCATGCCCCGGGGCGGCTCGCTGCCGTCGGCGGTGGAGAGCACCAGGCTGCGCAGGTCGCGCCACACGGTCTGGTCGATCGAAGGCCCACCCTCCAGGTCGAGGCGACGCTCCGCCTGGCGTTTGAGGTCTCCGATGAGGGAGTCGAAGTCGTCGCCGCCCTCGGTCGGGTTGAACTTCCCCTTCCAAACCACTTCGACGACCGACGAGCTGCCCACCAGCTCCTGCATGGTGCGCCCGGCCAGCTCGGAGAAGTCCTCGAACAGCCCTTCCACCGCTCGTCGGGGCAGACCGGCGATGAATCGGCCCATCTCCTTGATGATCAAACCCAGGGTCCGGATCGGCCGGAGCTGGTGACGTCGGGGCGGGTCCGGGTCTTTCACCTCGAACCCGAGGCTGTCGAAGATCACCGCCGACCGACCGGCCAACTCGGCCACCGCCGCCGCAGGGGCCGGCGCCTCGATGGTGCCCGGCGGGACCGGGAGCCGGCCTTCGTGATCGACGATCTCCTGTAGGGGCAGGGCCGGGCTGCGACCCACCCGGACGAAGGAACGGGTGAGGCGGATCTTGGGATTGGTCCCGAAGATGACCCCCGGGGTGAGGTCGTCGAGGACCGAGCCCTCCATGCCGGAGAACAAGCCCAGGATCACCGCGGTCTCGGCGGCGATGTGCCCGGCAAATGCCGCCGAGTCGGGGGCGAGTGGGGCGGCGAAGTGCTGGTCAGATCTCCGGTCCTCGGGGATCACCACCAGGTTGGCCTCGACGTGGGTGGAGAAGAACCGTTCCTCGGGCGCCTCCAGCGTCTCCCAGTCAGGGAACCAGATCCGGGCCACCCGGACCGAGGCCTCGGTCGGGGCGAGTGCCGCCAGCTGCCGCTGGACCACTTGAGCCACCTCGGCCACCTGTCGGGCGGTCACCCCGTCGCCAGGGGAGGCGATGGCCGCCACCCGCATCTCGTCGGCCGACTGCTCGCCGATCGAGGTGAACAGAGGAACCTCGACCAGACCGGAGCGGTCGAACTTGACCGACGGACCGGACCCCCGCATCTTGGGGTCGACGAACCAGAAGGGCCGGATCAGCCCTTGCTCCACCATGGCCCCGAGCATGGTGGCCGCGCCCCAGGTCGGGCCCGAGCCATCTCCGACCAGGACGGTGGAGACCGTGGTCATCTCAGAATTCGGGTGTGGTCTGCGACGCCCGCACCTGCAGGGCCTCGGCCATGCGATGCAGCTCCTCGTGGATCAGGTCGGCGGCGCCGAGCCAGGCGTTCTCCGGTCCGATCCGGCCTTCCCGACGCTCCTCGTCGGCATGACGGATGTAGTCCTCGTCGAGCCTGGTGACCAGGTCGGCCAGGGCCGTCGCCCTCTTCCCGGCCTCCTCGAACTCGATCTGAGCCACCCCGGCTTCCAGCCCGTAGGCGGTGCCATTGGACACCCACTCCTCGAGAACCGGGCTCAGCTCCCGGAACTCGCCGACCTCGGCCCCGGTCGACCCCGGGGTACGGCCGAGATCGATGAGTAGCTCGTAGATCCCCAGCATCTCCTCGGTCCGGCCCTGGTCGGCGGAGTACGGGACGGCCAGGGTCAGGGTCTCCAGGAATGCCCCCAGCTGGCGGGGCCGGTTCTCACCGGGGGTGGTGACCAGGGG
>JBOGEV010000335.1:0-3352 GCA_050742015.1 Acidimicrobiia bacterium | reverse complement strand
TCGACGAGTACGAGTTCCTTGTGCAGCCGGTCCTTGCCGGACACGGGCCGACCTTGCTCGCCGGCCTGCGCGAGCGGATCCAGCTCGAGCTCGTGGGTCGCCATGAGTTCCGATCGGGCGCGGTCGCACTGCGATACCGACCCACTCGAGCTACTGCTTGAAGGTAACAGTCCCTGGCGACTTGGCCGGCCGCTGCGAGGGCGACCCGATCGACGTCTCGGGTTGCATCAGCTGCGTGTTGACGTCGCTTGGGAGAACGTCTGGGACGGCGCATGACCGGGGGATCCCGAGCGGTGAGGCCCATGTCTCATACCGCCCAGGATCGGCACGTCGGCGCTCGTGTTGCGCCCAACGTATCGTGAGTCCATGGTGTGCACAGGTCAGACGATCTCCCTAAGCGCCGCGTCGAAGAGGTAACCGGACTGCCGTTCGCCGTCGAGCTCGCCGTGGCCTGAGACCGCCGGGAGCGCCTTAACGTGGTCTTGCGGAGTGGTGGGCATATGTCCAGTTTCCAACTCATCGACGCTGCGCCCAACGCACCGGACTCAGCGGAGGGGCCGGAAGAAGGTTCTGATGTCCTCGACGAGCAGTTCCGGAACCTCCATGGCCGGGAAATGGCCGCCCCGATCGAACTCGGACCAGTGCTCGATCTGATGCTCCGGGTCCAACAGCTTACGGGTGACCGTATCCCGACCGAATGAAGCGAAGCCGGTGGGAGCCGACCCTCCTTCGCTCCATTCCTGAGCGTGCATGCTGTCGTAGAGGGTATGGGCCGCTGACGCTCCGCTTCGCGTGAACCAGTAGATGGTCACGTTGGTGAGGAGTTGATTTCGGTCCACCGCTTGTTCAGGCAGGTCGGCCTTCGGGTCGGTCCACGACCGGAACTTCTCGACGATCCAGGCGAGCTGTCCAACCGGGGAGTCGGTAAGTGCGTAGGACAGGGTTTGGGGGCGGGTGGTCTGGATCTGCAGGTATCCCATGTCGTCACTGGATCTCTGTTTCATCTCCTCGACTCTGGCGTTCTCGTCGGGAGTGAGGCCCGGAGCCGCGGCGGGGTCGCCTGCGAAACTGGCGAACGAGACTGCCGTGAGCGGGTCGGTGGCGACATGGAGTCCCACGACCCGATCAGGGTCGGCCGGGCTCAGGCCTGCGGCGACGCCAGCTCCGATGTCACCGCCGTGGGCTCCGTAGCGTGCGTAGCCGAGACGGTGCATCACCTCGACCACCGCCTTGGCCATGCGTCCGGTCGGCCACCCGGGTTGGCTTACCGGTGTCGAGTAACCGAATCCAGGGAGTGATGGGACCACGACGTGGAAGGCGTCGCCGGGGTCACCGCCGTTGGTCCCCGGATCGCGCAGGGCTTCGATCACGCTCATGAACTCGACGAACGAGGCCGGCCAACCGTGGAGAAGGACCAGAGGCAATGCCCCCGGTTGGGCAGAGGGTGCGTGGATGAAGTGAACGGTCTGGTCGTCCACCTCTGTGAGGTGCTGGGGGAACCGGTTGAGTTCGGCCTCCTGCTTGACCCAGTCGAAGCCGTCCCGCCAATAATCGGCCAAATCCTGTAGGTAGCCGACGGGAACACCCCGCTCCCAGCCGGTGCCCTCCGGTTGGACGGGCCAGCGGGTTTCGGCGAGCCGGGCCTGTAGGTCCTCGATCTCCTCGTTGGCTACGTGGATCTGAAACGGGTGCAGGGTTGTGGTTGGGCTGCTCATGAACATGAACTTACGGGGCATTTAGGAAGAGTTGTTTCCGCTGCGTGTGGCAAGATCAGAGACATGCTGGAGACATCGGCCCGTCTTCTCCGTCTGCTCTCCATGCTGCAGACGAGCCGTGATTGGCGGGCAGACGAACTCGCCGAGCAACTCGGGGTGACCACCAGGACAGTGCGAAATGACATCAGCCGCCTTCGCAAGCTGGGCTACCGCATCGACTCGATGAAGGGCCCGGGTGGGGGATACTGGCTCGCTCCGGGCAACAGCATCCCTCCGCTGTTGCTCGATGACGACGAGGCCGTGGCGATCATGATTGCGCTGCGAACCGCGTCCTCAGGGACGGTGCGTGGTGTCGAAGACGCCGGTGCTCGAGCTGTCGCCAAGCTGCAACAGATGCTGCCCGCCCGGGTCCAGGAGCGGGTCGCTGCCCTGCAAGGGATGGTCGAAACTGTTCCGGCCAAGGGCCCGGGAGTAGACATGGACCTGCTGCTGCTGATCAGCACCGCCTCGCGCCGACGGCAGCAGCTCCGCTTCGACTACCGGCGTCATGGCGGGAGATCCGATCAACGCCGGGCCGAACCCCACCGTCTGGTCAGCGACGGCGGCCGCTGGTATCTGCTTGGCTGGGACATCGAACGGAACGATTGGAGGACCTACCGGGTCGACCGCATCGACAACGCTCGCATCTGGCCGGGGGCCAAGTTTCCAATTCGCCGAGTTGACGACGCCGCGGCCCGGGTCGCTTCCGGGGTCGCGACAGCGATGTGGAACTACCGGGCCGCGGTGGTGACAGATGCCCCTGCCGAGGCACTCCTCGAGCGTTTGCCGTCAGCCGTCCAGGTCGAGATCATCGATGAGAACACGTGCCGCCTGCACGTCGGCTCTTCTAGCCCCGAGATGCTAGCCCGCTACCTCTCCTTGATCGGCGTGGACGTCACCGTCGAGGACCCCGACACTCACCCCGAGCTGCTGCGGGAGCTCCGCCACTTGTCGGAGCGGCTCCTAAGGGCTGCCGGGAGCGGTGGCGAACCGAAGTAGCAAGCTACGCCGATGGCGGATAAAGCCAACGAGGTCAGTCGGCTGCTTACGTCGCAACAAGCCATCAGGCGTATTCGGACACCTGAGCCGCTGCGGTGGCTCACCGCTCGGCGTGAGGATCAACGAATCAGCGCACAGGTTTGAGCGCTGATCAGCGGGATCTCGCGCACGGTCTTGTCCTGGTATTCCCGGAATCCTGGTGCCCGGTCGGTGACCCGACGCCACCAATTCTGGTACTCGTCGTCTCTGATGACACTGGCCCTGGCCGCGAAAAGTCCGCCTTGAGACATATCCAGACCTGAGGGTCGTACACCAGGTTGTGGTACCAGTCAGGATTCTCCGGAGCTCCACCCTTGGGAGCAATCACGATCAGGTCATCGCCATCGGCGAGGGATACGATGGGAACAGGCGAATCTGACCGGTCTTACGCCCTTTGGTGTACATTATCTGGCCCGCTCGGGGATGGTCCACCTCGGCGCCACTCGAATTGAGGTATTGCTCTACGTGGCTACGGGACCAGGAACGGGGATTGTCAACCGCCTGCTCCTCGATCTGATTGTGAGTCATCGGTCTACGTCCGATGTGTGGTCTCATCGACA
>JBOGEV010000334.1:0-25084 GCA_050742015.1 Acidimicrobiia bacterium | reverse complement strand
GACCTCACCCTGGTGGCCCCGGTGTTCGTCGGGTCGAGGCATGTTGCCTGGGTGGCCAATCGGGCCCATCACGCCGACGTGGGGGGTGAGGCTCCCGGGTCGATGCCGGCCCACGCTGTCACTCTCGACCAGGAGGGCCACCGGGTCCCGCCCACGGTGGCAATTGAGAACGGCGCCTGGGTCGAGGACTTCTCCGAGCCGTTCATCTCGGCCTCCCGGACGCCCTGGGAGCGGCGCGGCGACCTCGAGGCCCAGATCGGAGCCAACGCCATCGGAGCGGCCCGGATCGCCGAACTGGTGACCGGGGAGGGTGTCGAGGCCTTCGAGGCGACCGCCGTGGCCCTGCTCGACTACGGGGAGCGGCGCATGACCGCTGCGCTGCGTCAGCTGCCCGAGGGTGAGTACTCCTTCGTCGACTTCATGGAACTGGGTGACGATGACGTCGCCATCAGAGTGAGAGTCTCCATCTCTGATGGCCGTCTCACCGCCGACTTCACAGAGAGCGACAGCCAGGTGAGGGCCAATTTCAATGCAGTGCAGGCGGTCACTCGCTCCTGTCTCTATTACGCGGTCCGGGTCGCCACCGATCCCACCATTCCGGCAAATGGCGGTTGCTACCGCCCTCTCGACCTCCTCACCGAGACGGGCTCCGTGGTCGATGCCAAACCTTTCGCTGCCGTTGCCACCGGGAACGTCGAGACCAGCCAGCGCATCGCAGATGTCCTGCTCGGGGCCCTGGCCCAGGCCGCGCCCGATCGGGTGCCCGCCTCGTCGCAGGGCACGATGAACAACGTCCTGATCGGCAACGACGACTTCGCCTATTACGAGACGGTGGCCGGGGGGCAGGGCGGCCGCCCGGGACGGCCCGGGCAATCCGGCATCCAGACCGGGATGACCAATACCGAGAACACGCCAATCGAGGCGCTGGACGCCCACTACCCGTTCCGGGTCGAGCGGTACACGCTGCGCCGGGGCAGTGGGGGGGTGGGCCGGTTTCCAGGTGGGGAGGGGGTCGAGCGTGAGATTCTCTTCCTCGCCGAGGCCACCCTCTCACTGATGGGGGAGCGACGACGGCATCGCCCTTGGGGTCTCGCCGGCGGGGGACCGGGTGCTCCCGGCGAGGACTGGCTGATCACCAGCGATGGGCGCCGGGAGCGTCTCCCCGCCAAATCCACCACCACCGTCCACCCCGGAGACCGCCTCCTCGTCCTCACGCCCGGCGGCGGAGGGTGGGGGGTGTGACAACGAACCTGAGGTTCCACGTTCCATATGTGGAACGAACCGCCTCAAGTACGAGAGCCAGGACCAGTTCGAGGTCGCGATCGGGGGATTCCGTCGGACTGAACTTGAGAGAGTTCGTTCCATATGCGGAACGCAGAACCTCAGGTTGGAGGTAACACCCCTCACTACGCTCCCCCTAATGAGCCTGGTTGGCGATCTCCGCGCGGTGTTGGGCGGGGAGAGGGTGCTCGAGGAGCCGGTCGAGCTCTATCTCTACTCCAGGGACGCCTCTCTGATGCGAGGCGAGGCGACCTGCGTCGTCTTTCCCCAGAACACCGCAGAGGTGGCGGCTGTGGTGCGTGTGGCGGAGGCCCATGACGTCCCGATCGTCGCCCGTGGGGCAGGGACCGGGCTGGCCGCCGGCGCCATCCCGGTCGACGGGGGCATCGTGCTCTCAACCACCGCCATGAACGACATCGAGCTCGACATCGAGAACCGAACGGCCTGGGTCGGCGCGGGCGTCATCAACCTCGACCTGACCAAGCAGGCCGAGCCATATGGCCTCTGCTTCGCTCCCGACCCCTCGTCGCAGTCGGCGTGCACGATCGGGGGCAACGTCGCCAACAACTCGGGCGGCGCCCACTGCCTGGCCGAAGGCGCCACCACCAGCCATGTCCTCGGGCTCGAAGTGGTCCTGGCGGGCGGCGAAGTCCTGACCCTCGGCGGACAGGCCCCCGACATGCCCGGCCTCGACCTCAAAGGGTTGATCGTCGGCTCCGAAGGGACGCTGGGCGTGGTGACCCGAGCTCTGGTCCGCCTGCTCCCCATCGAAACGGATGTCAGAACCCTGCTCCTCGACTTCGACCACCTCGCCGGGGCAACCAGGACCGTCTCGGAAGTCATCGCATCCGGTCTCGTGCCGGCGGCACTCGAGATCATGGACCAAAAGATGACCATCGCGGTCGAGAACTGGCTGAAGGCCGGTCTGCCGACGGACGCCGCTGCCATTCTCCTCGCCGAGGTGGTCGGCGACCCCGAGGCGGTCGAGGCCGAAGCCGCCATCATCTCGAAAATCGGGAGTGAGAACGGGGCCCGCCGGGTCCAGGTGGCCGAGGACGAGACCGAACGAGCCATGCTGTGGAAGGGGCGAAAGTCGGCCTTCGGGGCCGTGGCCCAGGTGTCACCCAACTACTACCTCCACGACACCGTGGTCCCCAGGTCGCGACTGGTCGAGACCATGGAGGAGGTGCAGGCCATCGCGGATAGATACCAACTCGACGTTTACAACGTCTTCCACGCCGGCGACGGCAACCTCCACCCGCTGATGGCCTTCGACGCGGAAGAGCCCGGGATGATGGAGAAGGTGCACGCTGCGGGCGAGGAGATGGTGGCGGCATGCTTGAGCCGCGGTGGCGCCCTGTCCGGGGAGCACGGGATCGGGTTGGAGAAGCGGGACATGATGCGGGCCGATTTCACCGAGTTGGATCTCGACGCCCAGGCTCGGCTCAAAGAGGCATTCGACCCGGTCGGGATCTTCAACCCGGCCAAGGTGCTGCCCGAGGGGTCGCGCTGCTTCGATTTCGGGGGGGTCAAACGGGAGATACCGGACGGGGCTTGGGTATGACCGGAGCCGCCGGGGGCGGTCGGAGGCAATACCAGCTAGCGACTCCGGCCGAGGTCGACGAGCTGGCCACCATCCTGCGCCAGGCGACCGAGAGCCGGCTGAACGTCCAGGTGGTCGGGGGCGGCACCCGACAGGGCTATGGCTCGCCACCCGAGCCCGACCTCGTCCTCGACATGAGCGGATTGAGCGGGATCGAGGAGTGGGATCCCGACGACCTCACCGTCACGGTCGGGGCGGGCACGCCGGTTGCCGAGTTGGAGTCGGCCCTGGCCGGGCGCTCCCAGACCGCCGTGCTCCCCGAGGTGCCGGGGAAGTCCACCGTGGGTGGGGTGATCTCGGCGGGAGTCTCCTCTCTGCGACGGGGACGTCTCCTCGGGACGAGGGAGCGGATGCTCGAGGTTCGGCTGGTCACCGGGGACGGTCGGGTGGTCAGAGGCGGAGGTCGGGTGGTGAAGAACGTCTCCGGCTACGACCTGCCCCGTCTGGTGGTCGGCGCGTTCGGCTCCCTGGGTGTGATCACCTCGGTCTGCCTCAAACTATGGCCGAAGCCGCGCGCCGCGGCGACCGTGGTCATCGACGACCTCGAAGTCGCACAACGGGTGACCCGGCCCCTGGCGGTTCTCGACGACGACGGGGTCATCCGTGTCTTCCTCTGGGGCACTCCGGAAGAGGTGGCGGCCACCAGTGCCCGCCTCGGCGGCTCGATCAGCGAAGGGCATCGGTGGCCGCGGGATCCGGAAGGCCGGTTCCGCTGGTCGCTCCGGGTTCCACCGGCGCTGACGGCGAGTGCGGTCGGTCGGCTCCCTGGCGGGTGGCGCTACCTGGCAGTGCATGGCGCCGGCGACATAAGGGTCGGTTCCGATGACTCAGCAGGAGCGGGTGAACTTCGTGGATGGGCCGAGCAGATGGGCGGAGCGCTGGTGGTGGTGGAAGCTCCGAAGGAAGCCCTCGACGGTCTCGATCCCTGGGGGTCGTTGCCCCCCGGGCTGGAGATTCAGCGACGTCTAATAGCCCAGTTCGACCCCGGTCGGGTGATCAACCCGGGCCGGCTGCCGGGAGGTCTGTGATGGGCTGGGTCACGGTTGAGCACCCGACCACCGACGAGCTCAACGCCTGCGTCAGCTGCGGATTGTGTCTCCCGGTGTGTCCGACCTTCCGCCTCACCGGGCGGGAGACGGCCTCGCCTCGTGGTCGTTTGGCGGCGATGAAGGCCGTCCACCACGGAGTGCTCCAGGTCGATCGCCCGTTTCAGGGTGTGATCGACTTCTGTCTCGGTTGCCGGGCCTGCGAGCCGGTATGTCCCGGGATGGTTCCCTATGGCCGGGCCCTCGAGGGGACCAGGGCCGAGATCGTCGCCCAGCGGCCCAGCTTCGGGCATCGGCTTCGTTCCTTTCTGCTCGGACCTGTGCTCGGCTCCAGGTCGTCGCTTCGCTTCAGCAGCGCTGCCCTTCGCATCGCCCAAGGCACCGGGGCTACCAACCTGGCCCCGTCGCGCTATCGGAGACTGTCGGCAGGGCTTCGACGACTCGGCGGACGTCCCACGCCGACGTTGGGGCACCGCGGGGGCTCCGGCGTCTCGGGTACGATCGCGCTGCTGGCCGGGTGCATCCAGGACGAGTGGTTCCGGCCGGTCAACCACGCCGCCATCGAGTTGTTGGAGATGGCCGGCTACCGGGTCGAGGTTCCGGAGGAACAGACCTGCTGCGGAGCTCTGGCGGCTCATGACGGAAAGGCGGGGGAGGCCAGGGCGTTGGCTGCCCGCAACCTGCCGGTCTTCGCGAGATATGACCGGGTCGTGGTGACGTCGGCCGGATGTTCGGCGCACGTGCGCGAATACGGTCATTGGGTGGCCGACGGTGATGCGGTGGGAGCCACGGCGGTGGATGTGACCGTCGCTGTGGCCGGCGCCATCGAAGCCGGGTTGCTGCCCACGCTCAACGCCGACTCGGGAAGGATGGCGATCCAGGACCCGTGTCATCTCCGGCACGCCCAGAGGGTGACGGCCGAGCCGCGTTTGCTCCTCGAGGCAGGTGGGTACGAAGTGGTCGAGATCGATCCGGATGGCATGTGTTGTGGGGCAGCCGGTCTCTACACCATGCTCCAGCCCGAAGCATCTCAAGAGTTGGGAAACCGGAAGGCGGATCAAATTCGTTCTACCGGTGTGAGCAGAGTTGCCTCGGCGAACCCGGGCTGCGAGATGCAATTGCGATCGACGCTGGGCTCTGGATATGAGATCGCCCATCCCATCGAGTGGTATCTGCAAGCCGTCCGGGCCGCCGGATCCGCCGGTATCGTGCCCGTCGAGGAGGCCTCAGGTTGACCGACCAGACCGTACGGGCAGATACCCCCGAGCTGATCAAGCGATATGCCATCCTGGCCTACGGGGCTTTCGGGACCATGCTCGACGTCGGTTTGATGGTGCTCGGGACGCTTCTGGTAGGGCTGGCCTTGTCCGTCGTTCTCGCCGGGTTCGACCTGGTCAACGTGATTCAGGACATGTCGACCGGCGCCATGCTCTCCTCGTCGCTGGTCCTCCTGGTGATCGGGCTGTTCTGCCTCGGGGTCGCCGCAGAGGGGCCACTGGGCCGAGGCCGGGACCTGGTCGGCTTCAAGCTGTGGGAGATCGGGCTCGGGCGCATCGTCGCCGTGCTCGTCGTCGGGCTCGTCCTGCTCATCGTCCACGGCCTCATCGATGACGCGGTCGTCGGGTTGCCGGTCCCGATAACCACTGGGGTCGACGGGATCAGAGCGGTTGGAGTGGCCGGCTTGACCTTCATGCCTCTCATCGGGGTGCCGCTGGCACTGGTCGCCCGTTGGTATCCCGAAGGCCCGGAGTGGCTGCCCTCCACCGACGTCCCCATCATGTTCGTCGTCTGGGCCGTGGCCACCATGGGGATCGTGAACTAGAGCAACCTAATGCAGAGCGTCACGCATGCGTGACGCCCTGCATAAAGATGGCGAGACTCTTTCAGCGACGGGCCACTACAGGCTCATCGAGAAAATCTGGATCGGGGTCACCTCGAAACCCTCGCGCTGCAGCGCTTCCACGCTCCATGCGGTGACCGGCACCATCGCCTCGACGCGTGGCGCACCCGGTTGGTCACGAAGTAGGTCGCGGAGACCCTGGACCAGGAGTGGGGCATCCGGTGGCGACGTCGCCATCCACCGCACCGATAGGCCTTCTCCGTCGGTCTCGGCGATGAGCCAGCCGCCCGGGCTCTGGTAGAAGGTGCGGGCGTTGACCGCATCTTCCAGATCGTCCCGTGATGCCCTTCTCCATCGCCAGCCCAGGGAGATCATGTCTCGTGCGGCATGAGCCAGGTCGCTCTGCGCCCAGAACGTCCAGGCGGCATCGGCATCAACTGTGCCGCCGGGACGAAGACGTTCACCTGTCCCCAACCGTCGTCCGGTCGACATGGGAGCGGTGGCATAGCTCCAGTTCCCGGTGAGTCGGTACCCCGACTTGAGGACCTGAGACCGGGCAGCCTCGTTGTCCTCCTCGACGGCGAGACTGGCCACCAGTGCCCCTTGCTCCTTGGCCCAGGCCACACCGAATGCGTTCATCGCCATGCCCATCCCCGATCTTCGATGGTCCGGATGAACCCGAGCCGCGCTCAGCCAGGCCTCGGTCGGGGAGAGGAGTTGCACCCTCGACAGTGCAACCGGGATGTCGTCTTCGTAGACGCAGACGATCACCAGAGACCCGGGCTGCTCCAGCCAGTCGCCCATCGCGTCGCTGACATAGTCGCCCCAAGGGAACGTGTCCTGGGTCCAAGGCTCGATCAGGGCGACGTCCTCGGCCCGGGCGGGGCGGATGACGAAGGCCACCGTCACATCCGGTCGGGCACTTCTATGCCGAGGAGGGCGAGCAGCAACTCGAGGGAAGAAAGGGTCCAGCCGGCGAGTGACAGCCACGATCCCCGTCGTTCGGCGTCGGTCTCGGACAGGATGTGGCAGGTGTCGTAGAACCGGTTGAATCGTCCCGCCACCTCGTAGGCGAATTCGGCAACGTGGTTCGGGGCACGCAGGGTGATGGCGCGGCCCACGACCTCGGGGAGATGGAGCAGCTCCAACATCAACTCCCGTTCGGGGTCCACGGTCGGAGGGATCAGGGTGCCCCCTTCCAAGCCCTGTTCGGCGGCCCGACGCAGGATCGACTTGATCCTCACCGCGGCATATTGCAGGTAGGGGCCGGTCTTGCCTTCGAACGAGCTGAATCGCTCCAGGTCGAGCACATAGTCCGAGGTTCGGTTGTTGATCAGGTCGGCGAACTTGAGGGCGCCGACGCCGACCATGGAGGCGATCTTCGCCCTCTCCTCGTCGGGGTAGTCCTCGGCCAGGTGGGCTTCGTCCAGCCTCTGACGGGCGGCGTCGGTCAGCATTTGGATGACGTCGCCCAGCCGTACGACCCCTCCCGCTCGGGTTTTGAAGGGCTTGCCGTCAGGCCCGTTCATTGTCCCGAACCAGTTGTGCTCCATCACGACCTCGTCGGGTGCGATCCCCGCCTTGCGGGCGGCGCGGAACACGACCGTGAAATGGTCGCTCTGCCGCTTGTCGACCACGTAGAGGATCAGGTCGGCTCCGAGCTCGTTGACGCGGAACTGGATCGTTGCCAGATCGGTGGTCGAGTACATGAACGCCCCGGCCCGGGACTTGAGAAACAGCGGCGGCCACTCTCGGTTGTCGCCGGGTTCGTCGACGAAGACAACGAGCGCACCGTCGGACTCCTCGGCGACGCCGGAAGCCTCGAGCCGTTCGACCATCTCAGGGATGAGCCCATCGACATCAGACTCGCCGTACCAGAGGTCGAACTCGACGCCGAGAGCGGCGAAGTCGGCGCGTTGGGATGCCTCGGAGACGTCTTTCATCTGCCGCCACAGGGCCAGGTAACCGGGACGCCCGCTCTGTAGGTCGACCGTCGCCAGGCGTGCCTTCTCTGCGTACTCCTCGTCGTCTTCGGCGCGGGACGCGGCCAGTGGGTACAACCGTTGCAGGTCGTCGAGGTCAACTGGTGACGTGACGGGGAACTCGACCGCCTCCGGATCGAAGTAGGGGAGGTCCGGGTTCTCTTCCTCGATCGCTGTGATGAGCAGTCCCATCTGGAAACCCCAATCGCCGAAATGGGGATCGCGGATGACCTTGTGCCCGGCGAAGTCGAAGAGACGGGCGAGGGAGTCGCCGATGATCGTTGCTCGGAGGTGACCCACGTGCATCGCCTTGGCCACGTTGGGGCCGGCATAGTCGATCACCACCTTCTCGGGGTTGTCCGTAACCGGGAAGCCGAGATAGGGGTCAGCCGCACCTTCGGCCGACACGCGGGCGATGGCCTCGTCGGTGAGGGTGATGTTGACGAATCCGGGCCCCGCCACCTCGACGAGGGCGATGTCTTCGTGGCCCGAGATCCGTGCTGCAACCTCGGCGGCTATCTCGCGTGGGGGGCGGCCCGCCGTCTTCCCTGCCGCCATCGCCCCGTTCACCTGGAACTGGGCCAGCTCCGGCCGTTGTGACGGCAGCGCCTCACCGAGCTCGGCCGGCAACCCGAGCTCGGTGAAGGCGTTACCGGCAATCGAGGAGAGGTGGGACAACAGCGACATTGTCAGGGGGACGATAGGTGCCCCTGAAATGGACGATTGCGCACTACTTGGAACTTGGAACTCGAAACCAAATGGTCTGTCGGTGAAATACTGCCGCGGGGTCGTCGAGGGCCGGCGAGACTGCGTAGCTATTTCAGCGACGGGCCACTAGAACGGGCTGCGCTGGAGCCCTAGTACTTAGCCAGTTCCTGGGCCTTCCTGACTATCCCCTCGGGCGTGGGGTACAGCTCGTTCTCCAGAGACCCGGCGTAGGGCATGATCGGAACGTCAGGGAGGGCATATCGACGGACCGGGGCATCGAGCCATTCGAAGGTCTTGTCGGCGATCTGAGCGGCAAGCTCGGCTCCGTAGCCCACGAACTCATTGTCCTCGTAGACGATCAGAGCCCGGGAGGTCTTCTTTACCGACTCCTCGATAGTGGGCCAGTCGAGCGGCTTCAGACTGCGCAGGTCGATGACCTCAGGACTGATCCCCAGCTCTTCGAGGACCGGGACTGCCTCCATCGCGAAGTGCGCCATCGCCCCATAGGCGAGGATGGTGAGATCCTCGCCGAGATGACGGATCACGGCTCGCCCCAACGGCACCCGATGCTCCCCCGGCGGATAAGGGCCTTTGGCCAGCCGGTACAGCTTCTTCGGCTCGAGGAACATGACCGGGTCGGGATCCTCGACGGCGGAGAAGAGCAGGCCTTTCACGTCGGCGGGGGTGGAGGGGACGACGACCTTGAGTCCGGGCACGTGGGCGTAGAAGGATTCGATCGACTGCGAGTGATAGAGCGCCCCGTGGATGCCGGCGCCATAGGGTGTGCGCACGACCATCGGCAGGCTCCACTTCCCGTCGGACCGGTAGCTGATCCGGGCCGCCTCCGACACCAGCTGGTCGAATGCGGGATGGATGTAGTCGGCGAACTGGATCTCGGGAATCACCTTGAAGCCCGCTGCGGCCATCCCGATGGCGGCCCCGATGATCGAGGACTCGGCGATCGGCGTGTTGAAGCACCGGTCCGGCCCGAAACGCTCGGTCAGGTCCTGAGTCGCCTTGAACACGCCGCCCTTGCGACGGGCCACGTCCTCCCCGAACACGATCACGTCGTCGTGGGCCTCCATCACCTCATGGAGGGCCTTGTTGATCGCGGTGATCAGGTTCACCGTCTCCCCTTGGGGCGCAGCCTCCGGTTCAGTCGCTGCCGGCCCCGGTTCGATGACCCGGGCGTAGACCCGTGTCGTTGCCTCGTCAGGGACGGGGGCAGCCTCGGCTCGTTCCACTGCTTCGGCCAGTGCCTTCACGACCCCGTTGTCGATGCGCTCCTCGTCGGCTTCGGTGAGCAGACGGTTCTCGATCAGATATTGCCGAACCCTGGCCACCGGATCGCGTTTGCGCCATGTCTCCACCTCTTCCCGGCTCCGGTACAACGTGTCGTTGTCGTCCGAGGTGTGGGCGTAGAAGCGATAGGTCTCGGCCTCGATGAGAGTAGGCCCCTCGCCGGCCCGCGCCCTCTCCACGGCCTCCTTCATCACCTTGAACACCCGCAGGGTTCGGTTGCCGTCCACCTCTATGCCAGGGAAACCGTAGGTCTCGGCTCGGGCGGCCAGACTCCCTGCCACCTGCTCCTCCTGTGGCACCGAGATGGCATACCGGTTGTTCTCGATCACGAAGATGATGGGCAGCTTGTGGATGCCGGCCCAGTTCATTGCCTCGTGCCAGTCACCCTCGGAGGTCGATCCCTCGCCTCCGTAGACGGCGACGACCGCCTCCTCCCCCCGAATGGCGACGGCCTGGGCGATCCCGACCGCATGCGGGTATTGGGTCCCGATCACCGACGATTGGGTGAGCACCCTCAGCTCGGGGCTCGACCAGTGGCCGGGCAACTGGCGTCCGCCCGACATGGGGTCGGTCTTCTTGGCGAACGCACCGAGGAAGATGTCCTCGGGGTCGAAGCCCCAGGCCAGGGCCACTCCCATGTCGCGGTAGTAGGGGAGGACCCAGTCCCGGGATTTGTCCAGGGCGAAGGCAGAAGCCACCTGGACCGCCTCGTGCCCAGAGGAGCCGACCACGAACGGGGCGCGGCCCTGACGCTGTAGGGCGAAGAGGCGATCGTCGATCCGCCTGGTGGTCAGCATCAACCGGTACATCTCCACGACCTGCTCGTCGGTCAGCCCCAGCTCTCCGTGGTGCAGGTTCCGGTCGAAGTCCATTCCGTAAGTGTGGTGGCTCAATTTCGGTCGTCTCCGCTCCGACGGAACCTGCGCAGATCTCCGATGTCCTTGATCCTCTTCTCCGCCACCATCACCGCCGCCTCATTGGGCGCGATCCCTTCCCGCTTGGACATCTCCAGCACGGTCTTGGTTGCCTCGAAGATGGAGTCGACCCGGTGCATCGCCCTCATCTTCGAGTAGCCGTGCAGTTCGTCGTATACGTTGATGAGGCCCCCGGCGTTCACCACGAAATCGGGGGCGTAGACGATGCCACGCTCCGCGATCCGGGCCGCGTCCTCGTCGGTCGCGAGCTGGTTGTTGGCGCTGCCGACGATCGCCTGGCAATTGAGCTGGGGAATTGTCTCCCGGTTCAAGCCTGCCCCCAGCGCGCACGGTGAGTAGAAGTCGGCGTCGACCGTGTGGATGTCCTCCACATCCACGCTCTTGACCCCGTAGGTCTCCACCGCATTCTTGATCGCTCCCTCGAATTGGTCGGAGACGATGACCTCGGCTCGGGCTTCCACCAGGAGCTGGACGAAGGCTGACCCGACCTTGCCTACACCCTGGACCGCGAACCGGCGACCGGCCAGGTCGGCGTCATCCCAGAGGAAGTCGGATACGGCACGGGACGCGGCGAACAGGCCTCTGGCCGTCACCGGCGAGGGATCGCCCGCCCCCCCTTCGGCCACCGAGCTGCCCAGCGCCCACTGGGTCTCCCGTCGGATGATGTCCACGTCGGTGGTGGTCGTGCCCACGTCCTCGGCGGTGATGTACCGGCCCCGGAGAGAGTCCACGATGCGCCCGTAGGCACGGAGCAGGCGCTCGCTCTTGTCGGTCCTGGGGTCACCGATGATGACGGCTTTGCCCCCGCCCAGGTCGAGTCCGGCGGCAGCCGCCTTGTGGGTCATCCCCTTCGAGAGGCGGAGGACGTCCTCGAGTGCCTCCCCTTCGGTTCGGTATGGAAAAAAGCGAGTCCCGCCGAGGGCGGGACCGAGAGCTGTGGAGTGGATGGCAATTATGGCCCGGAGACCGGATACCTTGTCGTAGCCGTAGACGATCTGCTCGTGACCTTCTCGGGCTACCTCATCGAAAACGACCAAGTCCGGTCCTCCGCGTTCGAGGTGCGAGTCTCACTCCGCGATCGATCTTACCCACCGACCCGGCGCACGGGCCTAGTGGTTGTCGGTGACCTTGGGGCAAACCTCTGCCAGGATGAGGGGATGACGAAGACGGCTTACCTTCGGGTTTACACCCCCGAGGTCACTGACGCGGGCGACCCTGTGCCCGGCTTCGTCCGTGGTTATGGCCTTCTCTCCGAGTCGGAGAGCGACGCCGATTGGGTTACCGATTGGAACGGAGTGCGCATGGTGTGCCCCCGTCATCTGCGACTTCGTGTCCTCGAGTCGACCATTGCGTTTGCCAACGCTTTCCGGGGCCTCGGGTCCGGATTGATCCCGGAGGAGGCTGCGAGCGCCGCAGACCGGGAGCTTCGTCAGTACCAGCGGGAGCACCCCGGTCATCGTTCCCAGGTCCTCACCTCGGCCTGGCATGTGCCGGTGCGCTGGTTCACGGCCTATCAGCCCGAGGACAGGGAGGTCTACGACGTCGATGGGTCGCCCCGCATCCGGCTCCGCGTCGATCTGGCCGTGGCGCGCAATCGAGTCGAGCACGCGCTTGGGGTGTTGCGCGGTCTCCAGGTGTTCCAGGGCCCGGCCGAGGAGCTGGCCCAGCTCTCCGACTGGATCGAGAGCTTTCCCTCCGACTCGATGCTGGAGCTCGACTACTCGACCGTATCCGACCTGTTCGACCCCCAGGAGCTGGTCTTCGACGACTCGGTTGAGTTGGTCCGCCGCTCCATCGACGCCCTCGCCGCCGGCGACATGATGACCGCCGGCGAGAACTACGGCCGGGTCGTCACCCGCTGGGCCCCCGCCTTCTCGGTCACCTTCAGCAGCTGAACGGGAGGACCCCATCGTTCTGTGCGGGTTTTCCGCGCGTCTTGCCGCGCGGACCCGCACAGAAAGCGAGACCTCGGGAATAAACCTTCCTCGGTGGGCCTTGTATCTTGTGAACAGAATCACAAGCTGTTCTCTCCTCCCAGACTTGCGAGGGCCAGTGGGGTTTGTTTCCGCTCCAAAGGCGGATTCCTTCTCCTCCTCTCCGCTCCACTGGCCCCGCAAATCCTTCGTCGGACCTTGACCTTCGGCTTCGATGCCCTACCATCGGCCCCGACATGACATGCCACCCCACCGCCCCGGTCTGCTGCGCTTGTCGCTGTGTGGCCGTGCCGTGTGGGTAAACATGTCCTGAGCAACCTCTAAGACAGAGACAGATCCCGCACCGGCACCGGATGCGGGTCTTTTGCGTCATGGGCCCGATCCGGACCAGACAAGGAGATGGACCATGACCACCAGCCAATTCGCAGACCTGACCGAGCTTCGGGCAGACGTCGAGCTCGACTGCTCGGGTGTGCTCTGCCCGCTGCCCGTGTATCGGGCTTCGCTCGCCCTGTCCCAGCTTTCGCCGGGTCAGGTGCTCCGACTGGTCACCACGGACCCGGGCTCCCTCGAGGACATCCCGGCCCTGGCCCGCCAGACCGGCAACAAGCTGCTCGCCGCCGAGCGACATGAGGACCACCAGGAATTCTGGATCGAGAAGGGAGCTCGGTCATGAGCGACACGATCACCCGCCCCACTCCCGCCGGCGAATCGGTGGACCGAAGACGGCGCATCGCGCTGGTCGCTTCGAAAGGGACCCTCGACCAGGCGTACCCGCCGCTCATCCTGGCGACCACGGCAGCCAGCCTGGGCTGGGAGGCCGGGGTGTACTTCACTTTCTACGGGCTCGACATCATCCACGAAGCGCGACTTGAGAAGTTGAAGGTGGCGTCCCTGGCCAACCCGGCCGGGCCGATCCAGCTCCCCAACCTTCTCGGGGCCCTGCCCGGGGCCACTGCTGCCGCCACCAAGATCATGAAGAAGTGGATGAGTGACGCGCGCATGCCGACCGTGCCCGAGTTCATCGAGATGGCCCAGGGTCTCGACGTTCGGTTCTTTGCCTGCTCGACGACCATGGGCGTGATGGGAGTGGAGGAGAACGACTTGATCAAAGGGTGTGAGATCGCCGGCGCGGCCGCTTTCCTCGATTTCGCCGCCGACGCCGACGTCCAGCTCTTCGTGTGAGCGCTCAGCCCGCGAGTGACACCGCGGGCTGAGGCGCGGAGGGCAGGGTCAGCTCGAATCGGGTCCAACCTTTGCGGCGTCTGTAGATCAGGTCGCCGCCCATCATCCGGGCCAACTGCCGGGCTACGGCTAGACCGAGCCCGACCGACTCCGGCTTGGAGTCAGCCGACGATTGTGAGCGGTAGTACGGGTCGAAGATGTGCTCGGCGTCGATCCCCTTGACGCCGGGCCCGTCGTCACTGACGACCAATACCGCCATGTTCGCCTTGGAGGAGACCTCCACACGCACGTGGCTTCCCCCGTAGCGCTGGGCGTTGGTGAGAAGGTTCCTCACGATCTGACGGGTGCGGAGGGTATCGGCCCATGCCACCAGCGCCGAGTCGCCGTCAAGGGTGACTTCGAGCTCGATCCCGAGCGAACCCACGATGGACCGGCACTCGTCGAGCAGGTCGAACGAGCTTGGTCGGAACGTGAGATTGCCGGAGGCCGCTCGCTCCGCGGTGAGCAGGTCGTCGACCAGTTGGGCGACCTCCTGGCTCTGGCTCGATATGAGGGTGACCATTTCGGCGATCTCGCGGAGGGAATACCTGTCCAGGCCTTCGGCGAGCTCACCGGAGAATCCGACAACCGCGGCGAGTGGGGTTCGAAGCTCGTGGCTGACGGTGGCGATGAAGCGGTCCTTGGCCGCAGCCAGCTCCACCAGGCCCTCCCGAGCCGATTCGCGCTCCCAATAGGCACCGACCATGTCGGCCGCCCGCATGAGACCCTCCACCTCGACGTCGGACCAGGCGTCGTCACGCCAGAAGTCGGAGTAGCCCAAGGTCCCCACCCATTGGTCCCGAATCATCACCGGGGCCATCAACTCGGATCGAATGCCCTCGGCCTCGTAGCGGTCCCGTACGGGGAGGGGCAGCTCACTGACCCGAATGCGGGCTGGCTGGCCTCCGGCGAGAACTTCGATGATCTGGGGGAACTGGCTGTAGTCACCCTCGTCGAAGGTGTCGGGACCGGGTGGGACGTTCTCGCCAACGGCCTCGGCGACGATCTCCCAGGTCACTTGACCCTCGCTGTCGACACGGTTGACGTCGATGTAGGCGTAATCGGCCTCTGTGGCATCGAGCAGCGCCTTCAGCGCAGCCTTGAGCGGCTCTTGATCGCGGCCGGTGAGAAGTGCCTGAGAGCAGGTCGAGAGGGCCTTTTGGATTCGCGCTGTCTTTGCCTCACGCTCCGATGCCCCGGCCAGGGATTGGATCAATTGCCAGATGATCCACATGACCAGCGCCTGACCGGGGATCCCGATCATCAACTTGGCAATGGCCTCCGAAGCCGGAGGCTGCTCCAGCACGATCGAGGCCACGGTGTAGGTGGCGGTCAGTCCGGAGGCGAGGACGAGCGGGACTCCGGAGCGGCTCTCCCGGGTCGCCACGTAGACCACCGAGATCAGGATCAGGCAGGCAAGCGTGTTGCCGCTGTCGAACCCGGTGAGACGGCCGGCCTCGGTCAGGCTGAGGGTGGAGAAGGCAAGGGCGGCCATTGCGCCAACGGCTTCGACCCGACGGTGGTGCAAGAGTTGGTAGGCGGCGGTAAGGCCGATTGTGGCGTAGGCGATGAGTCGGTACCCCGATCCGGGCCGGCCAGCGGCCCATACTCCGTACTCGGCCATGACCCCGAGTGTCGTGCCGATGACCGCGATGAAAAGCACCGCTGCCCGATAGCGCGGCGAGACGACCAGCCGTGTGGTCGGTTGCATGCCTTGTTATCGGCGAACCGGGTCTCCGGGTTGACGGGTGCCGTGACCGCTTTTAGCGGTCGCCGCGGTAGGCGACGCAGTCGATCTCAACCCGTCCATCGAGGGCCAGATCGACGCCTCCGACGGTGATCCGGGCGGGTGGGGAGTCCCCGATCACCGACAAATAGGCCTCGTTCATCTCCTGGAAGTCGGCCATGTCGGCGAGGTACACGTTCATCTTCACCACGTCGCCCAGCCCGAGCCCGGTGGCCTCGAGGATCTTCTCGATGTTGCGCAGGGTCTGGGTGGTCTGCGGGCCCGTGCCGCCTGCCACCAGTTCTGAGCTGTCGCCAAGTGTCCCCAGGCTTCCGGCTACGTGGACATAGTCTCCGGCGATTACGGCATGGCTGAACGAGGGGACACGTGCCAGTCCCTCCACGACGACCTTCTCCATGTGACGGCCTCCTCCAAATAGAGTCGCTGATCAGAACGTAAGGAAGGTAGTGGCCGAGGAACGACCGACCGGATGGGGTGGCGACCCGGTTGAGCCCCCTGGCCTGGACAAGGTGATGGAGGCAGCGGACCGGATCGCAGACCTCGTGGTGCGCACCCCGCTCCTGGCGCTGCATCGTGACGACGGCGGGCTCGACATCCGGCTGAAGCCCGAAGTCTTGCAGCCGGTCGGCTCGTTCAAGCTCCGCGGCGTGGGCAACTGGGCTCTGAGCCTGACCAAAGAGGAGGCGCAAGCCGGTATCGCCACCACCAGCGCCGGCAACACGGCCCAGGCTCTCGGCTACATGGGTCGCCACCTCGGCGTCCCCTCTCGGTCCCACGTCCCCGACACCCTTCACGAATCGAAGCGAGCGGCGATTTCCGCCTACGGGGTGGATCTGGTCCATGTCTCGATGACCGACTTGATGCGCTTCATGTTCGCCGAAGCATGGCGCGAGGAGCCGTACACGTATCTCAACCCTTGGGGTGAGCCGTTGATGATCGCCGGTCACGGCACCATCGGGCTCGAGGTCTTCGAGGACCTACCCGACATCCAGTCCGTGTTCGTGCCTGTCGGTGGGGGCGCCCTCATCGCCGGTGTCGCCTCGGTGCTGAAGACTCTCAAACCGTCGGTTCGGGTCTATGCGGTCCAGGCGGCGGTCAACTCGGCCCTCGCAGCTGCCTTCGAAGCCGGTGGTCCCACCTGGATCGATTGGCGCGACACGATCGTCGAAGGGGCGTCGACGCCGGTGATAACCGATGAGATGTACCCGATGCTCCGCCGCCTCGTCGATGAGGTGGTCCTGGTGACCGAAAAGGAGGTCATGGTCGCCATGCGTCGTCTCGCCTTGAAGGACAAACTCGTCACAGAGGGTGCCGGGGCGGCGGCGGTGGCCGCCGCCCTGGCCACTCCGATCGAAGAGCGCGGTCTCAGTGTCTGCATCGTCAGCGGTGGCAGTGTCGACCGGGACGTGTTCGCCAGTGTGCTCGGAGGGAACGGCAAATAGCGCGAGGGGTACGCTCACTTCGATGTCCCGGCGACCCGCCGTCAGCGCACTCTGCCTCCTGCTCATCATCGCTGCCTGCACCAGCCAGGAGGGATCGTCCTCGACCGCCGCCGGTGAGACCACCGTGGCAGCCACGACTCCGTTGGTGACCGATGTCGCCGAGCTTCCCGGTCGTCTCGTGGTCATCGACGATGGGGGCAACATCGTCACCATGGATCCCGACGGCTCCGACCCGGCCCCGATAACCGAGGACGCCGGCGACTCGGCCGGGTACAGACAGCCGACGTTCTCACCGGTCGCCGACACCCTCGCCTGGTCGCAGATCACGGCCGACGGGACCGCGCTCGGGTCCAGTGATGGGCGGGGAGGGTCCCGGATGGCGATCCCGATGAATGCACCACCGTTCTACATGTATTGGTCGCCGGATGGCAACGGGATCGGCGTCCTCCACAACAGCGCTCAAGGGACGATCGAGTTCGAGATCGTCGATTTCGCGGCCCAGTCGACCCAGGTCATGGGCTCGGGATCCCCCTTCTACTTCTCATGGAGCCCCGACAGCAGCCAGGTGGCGGCCCATGTCCAGTTCGACGTGTTCGCAACCATCGACCTCGAGGGCAACCGGTCCGACCTCGGTGCCACCGCCGAGGGCTATCAAGCGCCTCATTGGGCACCGGAGGGCATCTTCCATCTCGGCGAGGACGGGCTCGAGCTGCGTCAGGAGGGCGGCGAGGCCCGGGTGCTGGCCACTACTCCGGGTCCGGTGGCATTCGTGGTCAACCGCCAGGGGACCCGCGTCGCCGTCCAGTCGATAGTTGCCGGTGACCAGCCACCGGGGATCAACGCCGCCATCACCCAGACTCCCGCCTTGCCGGGCAACGCTGTGGTGGTAGTCGACGTCGAATCGGGCCAGGTCTACGAGGTCGTCGACTCCCCATCGTTCGGACTCTTCTGGAGCCCGGACGGCACCTCGTTGCTTGTCCTGCAGCCGATCCAGGACGGGAGCGGAGAGATCTCGGCCATGGTCTGGAGGAACGGCGAGGTCAGTGAAGTCTCCACGCTCTCACCTCATCCGGCCTTTGTCGAGGAGGTCCTTCGGTTCTTCGACCAATACGGTCAGTCGCTCCAGCTCTGGTCACCCGACTCGTCGGGCTTCGCTCTGGCCGGGGCCATCGACGACGAGCCGGGAATCTGGGTCCACACCATCGCCGGCGGCGATCCGGTAAAGGTCGCCGAAGGCTCCTGGGTCTCCTGGTCCAACACCTGATTCGGTTGTCTCCCCGGTGGGGTTGCCCGATAGACGCACTCAGAGGTGCTT
Organism: Acidimicrobiia bacterium; assembly: GCA_050742015.1. Taxonomy (GTDB): domain Bacteria; phylum Actinomycetota; class Acidimicrobiia; order Spongiisociales; family ZC4RG35; genus JARDZU01. The sequence goes on along the minus strand of JBOGEV010000334.1, from coordinate 6,725 downwards.
GTTCCTCTCCAGCCACCGGAATGCGAAGAAGCCCCAGGCCGGGGGCAGGTAGAAGGTGGCAAACCGATAGGTGAGTGCGGCGGCAAACGCCGCTTCCTCGGGCAGCCCGTGGCGGGCCAGACCGAAGATCAAGGCGCCCTCGACCACCCCGATCCCGCCCGGTATCGGCACGATCCCGGCGAAGAGGGAGACGGTGATGTTGACCAGGAGCAGCTCGGGGATGCCCACCGTCTCCCTGAACCCGAGGACGAAGGCCCCGAGCACGACTGCGAGGAGTAGCTCATTGGCCATGTTGCCTCCGAACAGCATCCCAAGCTTCCGGGGCGAACTGACGCCGCGCAACGACTTCAACGCTTCGGCCCACAGCGTGCGGACCCGGTCGATGATCGGACGCCGGAAACGGGGCACCGCCAGGATCGCTCCGATCAGCACGACTGAGATCCCGACGATGACCGCCAGAAGCCGGACCAGCCCGTCTGTCGTCGGACTGTCGAAATCGAGCTCCAGGGACGCCCCGGTGAACAAGAGGACCAGCGCAAGGAGGGCGATCTGGCTGAGGAAGCCGGCGAACGAGTCGATCGCACCCACGGTCACGGCGGACCCCGTCGGCAGCCCGTGGCGCTGGAAGAAACGGACATTCATCGCGATCCGGGCCGCGCCGCCGGGGATGGTCAGGGCGATGAACTGCTGGGCCAGCTGGAGGATGTAGAGCCGGCCCAGAGGGACCGGGATCGGTGAGGCTCCGAGCGCAGAGATCGCCTGGAACAGTCTGGGCACCTGGGCCAGGATCAGCCCGGCTCCGATATACCACCAGGAGGCCCCGCTCAGTGCAGTTCCCAGGTCCTCGAAGTTGAGCCCGGTGAACACGTTGGCCAGGGCCAGGAAGGCGAGGACGGGGAGCAGCGCACGAAGGGCCGAGCCGAGTGTGACCCGGCGCAACCGCGCCAGGTCCGGTGGGTCGACTCCGAGGCGACGGGCCGCCTCCTCCCGGACATCGTCGATATCGAGCCCGTTCTCCTTCAGGCCATGTCGTTGGTGCGTGGTCAGCGGGTCGGCCTGGACATAGGGGAGCGTCTCGTTCAACAGGTCCGCGCCCAGGGCCTCCAGGACGAGGTCCAGAGCCGGGCCGGTGCCCAACCGGAGGACACTGGTGACCAGGGCCTGGGCCAGGTCCACGTGCCGATGCCATGGATCGGGGCTGACCCGTGCCCCGCGGAAGTCGATCAGGCCGGTGTCGTCGCCATCGAGGATGAGATGCTCGTCGTCGACCTGACCGTGGCTGATCCGCGCCGTGTGGAGCTTGGTGAGCATGTTCCACATGCCGCGGGCCGTCGAAGCAGTCCACTCTTCGTCGATCGGCCGCCCGATCTCGACCAGCACCAGCAAGGCGTCCTCGTTGGGGGCCAGGCCTGCGGTCACCACCGGCTGGGTGAGGACACCCGACTGGCCGGCGAGCAGAGTGAGAAACGCCTCGTGCTCCACCTGCTCGAGCCGACCCGGCGCCACCGGCGCTCCGGCGCGCCTGAGCCACACGGTGCGCCACAGAGTGGTGAGACGTTGCGTGTCGTAGGCGTCCCTTCCGTAAACCTTGACGTCGAGTCGTCGGCCGGCGGAATCTTCGGCCTCGAGCACGAAGACACCGGCTCGCTGGCGCTCGGCGATATCCAGCGAGATGACCTCCAGACCGAGAGCTGTCAGATCCGACGCAACCGTTTCGACGTCGGGGCGTCCCCGGTTCGACCCGAAGACGAGATGGACCGTGGCGCCAGCAACCATTGCGATCAGGACCGAGGCCAGGGCGAGACTGGGTGTGGCTGCGTGCAGCGCCAGGGCCGATCCGGCTGCCAGTCCCACCAGCCACCAGCCAAGGAGGCGGACCGGTCTGGTCAGGTGGGGATTGGAGACAAGGACCACGGCGGCGGGGAGCGTGAGCTGGAGCCATGGGGACCAGCGGAGATTGTCGCCGGCGGGCTGGTTCCACACCATGTCCCACGATCCCTCGACCAAACGACCGACAACCAACCCGATGGCGGTAGTGAGCAGCGACACCAGGACCACATCGACGACCAGCTGCCATCGTCCCCGCACGACGGCCGCCACCAACAGCAGGCCCGCCGTCACCCCGAGCAGCCCGATCATCAGACGCCAGGTGCCGTCGAGGGCCGAGGGCAGGGCTTCGACGAGATTGACGATCCCCAGTTCGATCCCGGCGGGTGGGACCGCCACCAGGCTGAGCAGAGTCAGCGAGATCAACCCGGTGATCAGGAGGACGACATCACCGGCGCGACGAGCGCGTGGCTCCTCGACCCTGGTGGCGAAGAGGCGAAGGGACCGGACCCGACGGCGGGGTGGTGGATCCATCGGGTCGGACCTGGGCGTGTCACTCAACGGGGTGGCAGGCTACCGAGACACCCGACCCGGCCCAGGTGATAGGTTCCATGCCGCCCCCAGCGTCTCCGATCAGAAGGACCCGAGAATGGCCGTGTTCACCGGTTTGACGACGTTCGACCCTGTCCCCTCGGTGAAGCAGCGGGAGGCGGTCACTATCACAGTGGCGGGCGTCTCCCATCCCGGGGTGACCGCTTCCGGGTTTCTGGTCGGTCCGGGCTCGGCTCCTGACGGGCTCGGGCTGGACGCGGATGCGCTGAATTCTGCCGGGTTCGCAGGGAACGTGGGGCAAACGTTGGTGATGCCCAACCCCGACGGCCCTATCAGCGTCCTGGTTGGGCTCGGCGCGGTGTCTGACGTCGACGAGGACAAGCTCCGCGATGCCGGTGCCGCCTTTGCCCGCGCCACCCAGTCGCACGGCAGCCTGTCGTTGACCGTTCCCGCCCTGGATGACGTCCCGCCCGCCGACGCAGCCCAGAGGCTGGTCGAGGGGATGCTCATGGCCCGTTACCGGTTCGACGCCTTGAAGGGGAAGCCTTCGGTCACGCCCATCACCGAGATCGGCCTGGTGGTCGACGGCCGTCGCTCGGCTGCGGCGCGTAGAGGAGCGGCGAAGGGCAAGACCATGGCCGAGGCCACTCACGTCGCACGCGACCTTGCCAACAGCCCGCCAGCGCTGCTCACCGCGACCCGCATGGCCGAGGTCGCCGAGGAACTGGGGAAGGAGCGAGGGCTGCAGTTCGAGATCTTCGACAAGGAGGCTCTCATCGAGCTCGGCTGCGGGGGCCTGCTCGGGGTCAACGCGGGCAGCGCCGAGGAGCCGCGAATGATCAAGATGCGCTACGAGCCGGAGCGACCCCGGGGCCGGCTCACCCTGGTGGGCAAGGGGATCATGTACGACGCGGGAGGTCTGGCGCTCAAGCCGGCCGACGATGTCCACGCCACCATGAAGAACGACATGGCCGGCGCCGGCGCGATCCTCGCCGCAATGCTCGAGTTGCAGGATCTCGGGTGCAAGTCAGCGGTGACCGGGTACCTGATGTGCACCGACAACCGGCCTTCCGACAAGTCGATCGCCATGGGTGACATCCTCACCGTCCGCGGCGGGAAGACCGTCGAGGTGATGAATACCGACGCCGAAGGGAGGTTGGTGATGGCCGATGCCCTGGTCCTGGCCACGGAGGAGCCCACCGACGCCATCGTCGACATCGCCACTCTCACCGGGGCGGCGATGAGGGCGTTGGGGACGCAGGTCTCCGGTGTGATCGGAAACAACGTCTCGATGGTGGAACAGATCGAGGCAGCCGCCCTCGCCACCGGCGAGTCGGTCTGGGAGCTTCCCCTGGAACGGCGCTATCGGGGCCAGCTCGACTCGGACATCGCCGACATCAAGAACCTCGCCGGGCCCAATGCCGGTGCCATCACCGCGGCCCTCTTCCTCGATGAGTTCGTCGCCGGGAAGCCCTGGGCCCACATCGACATCGCCGGCACCGCCCAGAACGACCGGGACACATCGTGGCGGCCACCGGGGTGCACCGGGGTTGGCGCCCGGCTCCTCATCGAGCTAGCGCTCAACTTCAAGCGGCCCGCAAGAGTCTGAAAGGGATCGAAGGTGACGACCGAAGCCGTTGTGAAAAAGACCTTCTCGGAGCGAATGCTCGACGGTGTCGAGCGAGTCGGGAACAAGGTGCCCCATCCCGTCTTGATGTTCCTCTATCTCATCCTCTTCATCATCGTTTTGAGCCACATCCTCTATCTGGTCGGCGTCAGTGCCACCGAGGAGATCGCCGTCCCGGTGGCCACCGAGGAGGTAGTCGACGAGCACGGTGGGCTCGGCGGGTCCGACGTGCCATACCCCGAGACCCCAGACCTCGGTAACTACGACCCCGAATACGAGATCGTGACCGAGACGATTCCGGTGGTCAGTCTGCTCACCGTCGACGGCATCCGATTCATCTTCACCTCGTTCGTGAGCAACTTCGCCGGCTTCGCAGTGGTCGCGGTGGTCTTCGTCGCAATGATGGGCGTCGGGGTCGCCGAGCACGCCGGGATGATGGGAGCGCTGATCCGCAAGCTGGTGGCGGTGGCGCCTCGCCAGCTAATAGCATTCATCCTGATCTTCATCGGGGTCCTCTCCAGCATCGCCTCCGACGCCGGCTACCTGATCCTGATCCCGCTCTCGGCCGCCGCTTTCATGACGTTGGGGAGACATCCCCTGGCCGGCATGGCCGCCGCCTTCGCCGGAGTCGGTGGGATTTTCGCCGTCAACCTCCTCATCACGCCGGTCGACAGCATGCTCACCGAGATCACCAATGAGGCGATCTCATTGGCCGGCGGGGAGTCGCTGACCGTGGTCGCCAACTACTTCTTCGCCGTGGTCTCCAGCATCGTCATCGCAGTCGTGGCGTGGTGGGTGACAGTGCGGATGGTCGAGCCCAGACTCGGTCCTTACGACGCCTCCGAGGCCAGTCTCGACTACGGCCAGGACGAGGCTGTGGACCAGGAAGCGGAGGCTCGAGGGCTGCGAATGGCCCTCTATGGGACACTGGGCGTGGTGGCGATCGTCGCCGTTCTCACGATCCCCAGTTGGGGACCGCTGCGCGATCCCGAAACCGGGGCAGTGATCGGGAACACCCCGTTCATGGACAGCCTGATCTTCATCATCACGCTCATCTTCCTCGTGGCCGGCATTTGCTACGGCAAGGGAGCGAAGACCCTGGCAGGGAGCAACGACGTCATCGCCGGCGTCACCAAGACTTTCGCGGGGCTGTCCGGCCTGGTGTTCATGCTGTTGATGATCGCCCAGTTCATCGCCTACTTCAACTACACCAACATGCCCCGGGTGGCCGCGATCGAGATGGCCCACCTGCTGGAGACGGCCCCCTTCGGTCCGCTGCCGCTGCTGGTCGCATTCATCCTGGTGATCGTGGTCCTCGACTTCATCATCCCCGGCGTGGTGCCGAAATGGGCCATATTCGCCCCCGTCTTCATCCCGATCTTCCTCAGACTCGACGTCGCCCCCCAGACCCTGCTCGCCGCGTACCGGATCGGTGATTCCCCGGTCAACGTGCTGACGCCGCTGATGGTGTACCTGCCATTCATCGTCACCGTCGCCCAGCGTTACAAGAAGGATGCCGGGTTGGGAACGGTGATCTCTCTCATGATCCCGTACGCGTTGGCGATCACCGTCGTCTGGACCCTCCTGTTCATCGCCTGGTTCGCTCTCGGGCTACCGCTCGGGCCCGGGTACCCGGTCAGCACCTGAACCGTGTCCGACGCCGCCATCGTCTATCTCGTGTTGGCGGCTTTGGTGGTTCTGTTCGTCTGGAACAAGTTGCCCGTCGAGATCGTCGCCCTATCGGCGCCGCTAGCGCTTCTCGCCACGGGTGTCATCTCGATCGAGCAGACGTTCGCCGGATTTGGGGACACCACTGTGATCTTCATCGCCGCGCTCTTCATCGTGAGTGCAGGCATCGACATGACCGGGGTGACCACTTGGGCAGGGCAGTGGATGGTGGCGAGAGCCGGGGACAGCCGGACACGCCTCATCGTCGTCATGATGTTGATCGTGGCGTTGTTGACCGCGCTCATCGGGGTCAACGGTTCGGTGGCGGCCCTGTTGCCGATGGTGGTGCTGGTGGCGGTTCGACTGGAAATTCCTGCATCGAAACTGCTGATGCCTCTCGCGTTTGGGGCCCACGCCGGCTCGCAACTTGCCCTGACCGGCACCCCGATCCACATCCTGGTCTCAGACGCAGCGGTGGAAGCCGGGGAGGCCGGCTTCAGCTACTTCGAATTCGCCCCGGTTGGGATACCGCTGGTGGTGGCAGCCATAGCCATTGTCTTGGTGGTCGGTAGGCGGATTCTTCCGGAGCGTGAGCCGGAGACCATCACCCCCGACCTCAGCGACCATGCCCGAACCCTCATCGAGCAGTACGGGCTTGGAGAATGGGTGGCGAAGCTGGAGGTCCCCGAAGGCTCTCCCCTAGTTGGGACACCGGCCAGCCAACTGGCCTCCGACGTAGAGGTCGTCGACGTGACCGGCCTGATCGGCTCGATCGACCCTACGACCCCTATGCCCGAGGGGGCAGTGATCACCGTGCGAGGAACGACACAGGAGGTGGACGACCTCGTCGCCGGACACGGTTTGGTGAGGAGGCCATACGCACTGGGTGGAAGAGAAGCACTCATGGATCGTCGCATCGGTGTCGTCGAGCTGGTGATCCCACCCCGATCGCCAATCATCGGCGAGCACGTGTTCCCCGGCGAGACCACGGCCAGCGGTGACTTCGTCGTAATGGCCGTGCAGCGACAGGGTGAGAACATCGAGCGTGAGG
>JBOGEV010000333.1:0-6369 GCA_050742015.1 Acidimicrobiia bacterium | reverse complement strand
ACGTAAAGGTCGAGATCTCCGCGCCAAAACGGATGATCGTCCTACAGCCCGTCGCTGAGGTCGGCCAGGTCCAGGTCCTTGGCGGTGATCCCGCCCTCCGAGTGGGTGGACAGGGTCAAGGTCACCTTGTTCCAGCGGATGTCGATGTCCGGATGATGGTCCGCCTTCTCGGCGGCCAGGGCCACCCTGGTCACGAATCCCATCGACTCGTTGAAGTCGGACAGCTGGAAAGTACGCGTGATCGTGTCGCCCTCCCGGGCCCAACCGGGATGGGCCTCGACAAACGCATCGATTTCGGTATCTGAGACAAGGGCCATCGACCCAGCCTACGCATGAAGCCGGGAACCGGCAGGCCGCGCTTACCCTGGCACCTCTATGGCCATTCGTCACGATCAAGGGATCGTCCTGCGCAGCTACCCGTTCGGGGAGGCGGATCGCGTGGTGGTCCTGCTCAGTCCCAACAACGGCAAGATGCGCACCGTCGCCAAGGGGATAAGGAAGACGAAGAGCCGTTTCGGCGGGCGTCTCGAGCCGTTCACCCACGTCGACCTGGTGCTCTACGAGGGTCGGAACCTGGACACCATCACCCAGGTGGCGGTGATCGAGCCATTCCCACGGCTCCGGGCCAGTCTCGACGCGGTGGTCGCCGCCGGGACCATGGTCGAGGCCGCCGACGCGGTCGCCCAGGAGGATGAGTCGTCGATGAGGCTGTTCCTCCTGCTCCATCGTGGCTTGCGCGCCCTGGAGGCGGGTCAGATCGGAGCCGATCTCATCACCAGCTACCTGTTGAAGTTGGCCGACGTCGTGGGTGTGGCCCCGTCGCTGCTGGTGTGTGCAGCATGTGGCCGGGTCGACGACTTGCACCGCTTCTCGTTCGGGGGCGGAGGTGCCATCTGCGACAGATGCCGCACCGAAGGGGCTGTGCGGCTTCGCGACGGCGTCACCGGTTATCTAGCCGCCCTTGCCCAAGCCGAGTTCGGCCGCATGCCGGAAACCGATGTGAAGTTGGCCGGCGAGGCGATGGGCATTGCTCGTCGTTTCGTCGAATATCACCTCGACCGCAAACTGAGCTCGTTGGCGGTGATGGAGTGACCCTGGATCTCGGGGCAGTCGACCCCGATCGCATCCCGAGACACGTAGGTCTCATCCTCGACGGTAACGGTCGCTGGGCCAATGCTCGGGGTCTGCCCCGCACCGCCGGTCACGCCGCAGGGGAGGCCGCGCTCTTCGACACTGTCGAGGGTGCTTTGGAGATCGGCATCGAGTGGGTGACGGCATTCACCTTCTCCACTGAGAACTGGGCCCGGTCCGAGGACGAGGTGGAGTTCCTGATGTGGTTCAACGAGGACCTGCTCACCCGTCGCCGCGACGAGCTGCACACCCAAGGGGTGAGAATGGTCTTCGCTGGAGACATGGACGACCCGAGGATTCCGGATCGCAATCGGAAGCACATGGCCGAGGCTGCGGAGATGACGCGCTCCAACACGCGGCTCAAATTGGTATTCGCCTTCAACTACGGAAGCCGGCTAGAGATCGTCGACGCAACCAGAAACCTGGCCGATCGGGTGGCCAATGGGGAGATCTCGGCGGAGGAGATCGACGAGCCGATGCTGGCCGGCTCGATGTATGTGCCGGACATGCCCGATGTGGACCTGATCATCCGGTCCTCCGGTGAGCATCGTCTGTCGAATTTCTTGTTGTGGCAGTCCGCATACGCGGAGTTCTACTTTCCCGGGATCCTGTGGCCCGACTTCGACAGGCATTCCCTGCTGGACGCCGTAGTCGAGTATCAGGCTCGGGAGCGGCGCTTCGGTGGCGCGGAGGATCTGCGTCAGATTGACTAAGCGGACGATCGGGGCCACCGTTCAAAACTCACATGACTGAACCGACACTCGACACGATTTCCAACCTCGCCAAGAAGCGGGGCTTCGTCTTCCAGGCCTCCGAGATCTACGGCGGTATCCGCTCGGCCTACGACTACGGCCCACTCGGCGTGGAGCTGTTGCGCAACGTCAAGAACGAGTGGTGGCGGACCATGGTCCAGTTGCGAGACGACATGGTCGGGATCGACTCGGCCATCCTCCAGGCCCGACAGGTCTGGCAGGCATCCGGTCACGAGGAGGTCTTCACCGACCCACTGGTCGAGTGCCGCAACTGCAACGCACGGCACCGACTCGACAAGCTGGTCGACCCCGACACCTGCCCCACCTGTGGCAAGACCGGCACCTTCACCGAGCCTCGCCAATTCAATCTGATGTTCCGGACCTACATGGGCCCGGTCGACTCCGATGACAACCTGATTTATCTCCGACCTGAGACCGCCCAGGGGATCTTCACCAACTTCGAGAACATCCGGCGCACCAACCGGCTCAAGCTGCCGTTTGGGATCGCCCAGATCGGCAAGTCGTTCCGGAACGAGATCACCCCGGGACAGTTCGTGTTCCGGACCCGTGAGTTCGAGCAGATGGAAATGGAGTACTTCGTCCGCCCCGAGGAGGCCGATGAGTGGTTCCAGTACTGGCAGGAGCAGCGTTTCCAGTGGTATCTGGACCTCGGGATGACCGAGTCCAATCTGAGGGTCCGTCCCCACGACGCAGACGAGTTGAGCCACTATTCGGCGGGCACGGTGGACATCGAGTATCGGTTTCCCTGGGATTGGGACGAGCTGGAGGGAGTCGCCAATCGAACCAACTTCGATCTCAAACAGCACAGCGAGCACTCGGGTGAGGATCTCCGCTACTACGACGCCGACAGCGACGAGCGGTTCTTCCCCTACGTGATCGAGCCCGCCGCCGGGGCGACCCGGACCACCTTCGCCTTTCTCATCGATGCCTACCACGAGGAGGAGGTCAACGGAGAGAAGAGGACCGTTCTGCGTCTCGACCACAGGCTCGCCCCATACAAGGTGGCGGTCTTGCCACTCTCCAAGAAAGAGGAGCTGATCGAGCCCGCCCAAAGGATCGCCGCCGACCTCCGCCGACGATGGATGGTCGAGCTCGACGTCACCCAGTCGATCGGTCGGCGCTACCGGCGTCAGGACGAGATCGGGACCCCCTACGCCATCACTTTCGACTTCGACTCCCTCGAGGACCATGCCGTGACGGTCAGGGATCGGGACACGATGAAACAGGACCGGGTCTCCATGGACCGGCTGGTCGAGCACCTCACCGAAAAGCTGCCCTGAAGCTTCTCCTCCCGAAGGGGGCACCGGCGAATTCCTGGAGCCGCCCCGAAGGGGGAGTAGCGGCACCGTTACGTCATCGGCCGGTCGTCCTTATGATCGGCTGGGCATGGCAGAACGAGGTGACATCGATCGGGTCCGGGAGGCCACCGACCTCGTCGAGTTGATCTCCGAGGTCACCAAGGTCAAGCGCTCCGGGCGCAGTTTCATGGCCGTCTGCCCATTTCACGAGGAGAAGACCCCGTCGATGTCGGTCGACCGGGCCCGTGGCTTGTACCACTGCTTTGGCTGTGGCAAAGGCGGCGACGTCTTCAGCTTCGTCCAGGAGACTCAGGGTGTCGACTTTGGCGACGCCCTCGAGCTCCTGGCGCGGAAAGCCGGGATCACCCTGGTCCGGGACGCCGAGGACGCCAAACGCCGGGGACGGCGGGGCGCGGCGGTGGAGGCGATCCGGCGGGCGATCGACGTGTATCACGACCGACTCAAGAAGGCTCCCGAGGCGGGGCCGGCCCGTGCATATCTGCGGCATCGGGGCTACGACGTCGACATCATCGACGAGTGGAAGCTTGGGTTTGCTGCCTCAGATTGGGACACTTTGACCAAGGACCTCAAGGCCGGCGGGGTCGACGATCGGGTGATGATCGACGCCGGTCTCTCCAGAAGGGGCCCGAAGGGGGTTTACGACGTCTTCCGGAGCCGTCTCATGTTTCCCATTCACGACCTGCGTGGCGATCCGGTCGGATTCGGCGGGCGCAAGATCGACGAGATAGACCGCAACTCGACCAACAATCCCGATGCCAAGTACGTCAACTCGGCCGACTCGGTCGTCTACCACAAGGCCCAACTCCTGTTTGGCCTGGACCGGGCCCGCCGGGAGATCTCTGATGACGCTCCGGCGGTCGTGGTCGAGGGTTACACCGACGTCATCGCGATGCATCTGGCCGGGATCAAGACGGCGGTGGCTACATGCGGCACGGCCCTGGGCGACGGCCACTTCGACCTGCTGCGGCGGTTCAGTGAGAAGGTCGTCCTCGCCTTCGACTCCGACGAGGCAGGCTCCAAGGCGGCCCTGCGTGGTGATGAGCTGGAGTCGCCCTTCCGTCTCGATCTCGACCTTCGGGTGGCTGTGATGCCCGACGGTCTCGATCCGGCCGACCTGGTCCAGGAGTCGCGACACGACGAACTGGTGGCAGCGGTGGCGCAGGCAAGACCCCTTCTGGAACGACGCATAAAACACGAGGTGAGCCCGCACGACTTGAACAGCCCCGAGGGGCGGGCCCGGGCCCTTTATGCCGCCGCCGAGCAGGTGCGCCGGGTCAACGATCAGATCGCCCGAAATGAGTACAGCCGGTTCGTGGCCCGAATCATCGGTGTTGAGCTGGACACGGTCGAAGCGGCCGTGGAAGGAGGGCGGACTCGGCGGCGGGGCGACGAGCGAAGCGGAAACCGTCCCTTGGATCGAATCGAAGCGGAACTGCTCCGGGTATTGCTGGCCGATCCGTCCAAGGTGGAGGGGGTGACAGAGGAGGACTTCACCGATGAGCGGTTGCGCGCAGCCTTCGCCGGGATCGTTGACCAACTCGGGTCGCTGCCCCCCGGCGAGCCGGTCGACATCTCGCTAGTGGCTGGAGAGGATGCTCAATCGCTGCTTCGCTCGCTGGCGATGGAGGACCGGCCGCTCCCGTCTGGGCCTGAGATGCTGACCCGGGTCAAGGAGCGAAGATTCGACGTCGAGATCTCGGATCTGCAGCGAATCCTGGCCGGAATGGAGCCCGGCACAGAGGCCCATTCCGACAACCTGCGACGCTTGATAGCTTTACAGCAGGAGAAACGGTCCTCCGGTCGGATGTGAACGAGGAACTGAGCAACGTCGTCGCCGCCCTTGTGAAGAGGGGCAAGCATCGTGGCTTTCTCACGATGGCTGAGGTCCAGCAGGAGCTGGAGGATGCCGAGGCGTCCGGAGAGGCATTCGAGGAGGTCGCGGACGTGCTCCGCTCCCAGGGAATCCGCCTCACCGAGGAGGGGCCCGGAGTCACCGAGGAGTTCGTCGAGGTCGGCCAGATCTCGGTCTCCGACCCGGTTCGCCTCTATCTCAACGAGATCGGTCGTTACCCGCTGCTCACCAGTCAGCAGGAGGTCGAGCTGGCCATGCAGATGGAGGCGGGGCGCCGGGCCCAGTCCCGTCTCGAGGAGGGCATGACGGACGAGGACCAGGCCGTTCTCGGTCATGAGATCGACATAGGCGATGCCGCCCACAAGCAGTTGGTCCAATCGAACCTTCGGCTCGTGGTCGCCCTGGCCCGTCGTTATGTGGGACGGGGGATGGCATTGCTCGACCTGATCCAGGAAGGAAACGTCGGTCTGATGCGGGCGGTGGAGCGGTTCGACTACCGGAGGGGCTTCAAGTTCTCTACGTATGCCACGTGGTGGATCCGTCAGGCGATCTCGCGGGCCATTGCCGATCAGGGCCGCACCATTCGCATGCCGATCCACGTCCTCGACTCGGTCAACAAACTGACCCGGGCCCAGCGGGAGATGACTCAGGCAATGGGCCGCGCTCCCAGTATGGAGGAGCTCGCCTTCGAACTCGACCTGGAGCCGGGGCGTGTTGCCGAGTTGCAGCGGATCGCCCAGGACACGGTGTCATTGGAGACGCCGGTGGGGGAGGACGAAGACGGGACTCTGGGAGATCTGGTCGAGGACCTGGAGTCGGATCGGCCGGCTGACGTCGCCACCTTCTCTTCGCTCCAGGATCAGCTCGCCATGGCCCTCGAGGGCCTCAACGAACGAGAGCGCGAGGTCCTAATCATGCGATTTGGGCTGGCCGATGGCCGGATGCGCACCCTCGAGGAGGTCGGGTCTCATTTCAAGGTGACCCGGGAGCGGATTCGGCAGTTGGAGACCAAGGCACTGGCCAAACTGCGTCACCCTGACAAGTCGCACAAACTGGAAGGCTTTCTCGAGAACTCCTGACCGTGCCGACCCTGACGGTGGTGCCGACACACGGGACCGGCAGTCGTGGCAAAATCGAGGCCATGAGATTCAGGACCGGGATGCTGGTCGGCGCTGCCATCGGTTACGTGATGGGAGCTCGGGCCGGCCGGGAGAGATACGAACAGATCAAGCGCTGGGCCGTGGAGGCCCGGAAGCACCCGGCCGTGGCCCAGTTGGCCGATCAGAGCATCGGG
>JBOGEV010000332.1:0-2088 GCA_050742015.1 Acidimicrobiia bacterium | reverse complement strand
GCGCGAGCGCCCTCCACTCCACGGGCCGCGAGGGTTCATCCAGCAACCGAGCGACCCGCTCGGCCATCTCCAGGTCGCCTGCAAATTCCACAGCCTCCATCGCAAGCAGGATCTCGTGCTCGCTGGCGAGAGCCAGCTCGCCCAGCGCTGCGGACTGCTCGGCGGCGGTGCCCCATGTCAAGACACCGAGCGTCCTCCAGACCAGCTCCTCGTCCGGCAGAGCCCCCAACAGCTCGTCGAAGCGTTGGCGGTCGTTCTGCAAGACAGCCACCTGCATCAGATGGAAGATCGCTTCCCCGAACCGGGGATCGAACTCGATCGCACGTTCGAAGTAGGGCACGGCCTCGAGCTTGGGTCGTCCCCGCAGGGGGTTGTAGTGGAACAGCAGCTCTCCCATCCCCACCCAGGCGTCCGCGCTGCTCGGATAGGCGGCCAGCACTTGCCGATACAGTGCCTCCGCCTGGGCGGTGCTTCCCTCCAAATAGGCGTGGTACGCCAGAACGAGCAAACGCTCCCGCTGGGGCAGCCGGTCGGCGAGTTCGAGCGACCGGTTTGCGGCAACGGTGGAGAACGTCATCTGACGACCCCATGCGGCAGCCTTGCTCAGCTCGTAATAGGCCAGCGCGAACATCGAGTCCCGCGCGACCGCCTGCTGGAGGCTCTCGACCGCTTGCCTGAACCGGCCCTGGCGAAGGGCCCTCCTGCCGGTGAGGAAGGCCTTGAGCGCAGGAAGCGACGACGTGGTCCGCTGGGCCACGAGGGTGTGCCGGTCCGCGCCTTCCACCTGGAGGCCCACCAGGAGCTGGGCCGCGAGCTCGTCGACCAGGTTGAACATCTGCTCGGCCGATCCCTCGACGTTAGCCCGGACCACCGCTTCCGAACCCAGGGAGCGGTCGTAGGCGACCGCCCGGACGCGCAGCCTTCCGTCCACCTCGATGATGTCCCCCAGCACATAAAGCCGGGCGCCGAACCCGGCTGCCAACCGCTCGGCTTCCCGGGGCCCTGAGACTTCGTCGCCAGCCTGATCCAGGAGGGTTGCGGGGTCCACCGCCCGCATCTCCCCGGCCCCGTCCAGTCCCGTGGAGAGCAGATCGACGATCGCCTCCCCCAGGTAGTCGAACTCAGTGGAGCCATGGACCGCGAAGGGAAGGACCGCCACCCGCTCGACCCGCGCCATGGGGGTTTCGCTGCCTGGCTCCCTCGGGCGAACCGCCCACGCCAGGACAAGCAGGAACCCCAGCAAGATAGCGGAGGTCACCCGAGCTCGCTGATGAAAGCGAGGTCGATGTCGGCTCGTCGTGACCTCGGAGAAGAGGGTCGCGGCGTCCGCGTAGCGGTCATCCGGATCCTTGGCCAGGAGCACGGCCAGGATCCTCGTGAGATGGGGTGGCGCCATGCCGCCCGGCGGATCGGGCGGTGGGGGTTCGTCCTCCAGGATCGAACGCATCACCGCGGCCTCCCGGTCGCCAGGGAACGGCCGCATCCCGGTCACCATCTCATGCAGCACGACGCCCAGCGACCACAGATCGGTCCTGTGATCGATCTCGATCCCTCGCACCTGCTCGGGGGACATGTACGCGGCCGTACCCGCCCCGCGGCCGGACCGGGAGGCGACGACTCCGGCCCTCAGCGCCTTGGCTACCCCGAAGTCGAGGATCTTGACCAGGCCGTCCCTGGTCAGGAAGAGATTGGCGGGCTTGATGTCGCGGTGGACAATCCCGTGACGGTGGGCAGCGGTGAGCCCGGAGGCCACCTGACGGGCAATCTCCATCGCCTCGTCTACCGGGAGGGGAGCCGGCGCGATGCGTTCGCTCAGGGTTTCACCCTCGTAATGGGCCATCACCAGCGCGAGGGCGCCGCTCGGGGTGTCCACTACGTCATAGAGGGCGGCGATGTTGGGATGGTCGATCGCCGAGGCGGATCGGGCCTCCGCAGCAAGCCTCTCCTTGGCCGCCGGATCGGCGCTCAGCCACGGCGGCAGGAGCTTGATCGCCACGAGCCGCCCCAGGCGAGTATCTCGCGCCCGGTAGACGATGCCCATCCCTCCCCGCCCGATCTCCTCGAGCACTTCGTAGGGACCGATTCGAT
>JBOGEV010000331.1:0-5904 GCA_050742015.1 Acidimicrobiia bacterium | reverse complement strand
TCGAGATCAAAGCTGTCAGTCTTCATAGCAACCTTCATCGTCGCCTCTGTGTTCGGCATGCCGGTGGCCGGGGCAGCGGAGACGCCGATCGAGATCAGTACGACTGCGGTCGACTTCGGCGAGGTGTTGGTGGGCACCACCAGCCCGGCGATCTCGGTCACTCTCACCAACACAGGGGGCGTCGATTTCGGCCCGATCAATATCTTCGGCGGCGCACCGCCCACAGCCGAGTTCAACGCCTCTCAGAATTGTCAGGGCGTCACACTCCCGGCCGCCGGGTCATGCATGGTCAACTACACATTCACCCCGTCGAGCCCTGCCCCGTTCACCGACTTTTCCTCGTTCACGATCAGCGACACCGCCAACCAGGCCGATGGCGAGGACTTCACGGTGAATCTCACCGGCGTAGGAGTAACAGCCTTGGGGGCAAGCGGAGAGACGGTGGGTCTGGTCGACCCTGCGACCGCGGAGTGGCGGCTGCGGAATCTGGCCGGCGACATCACCGGGTTCTTCTACGGGAACCCTGGTGATACCCCGTTCATGGGTGACTGGGACTGTGACGGGGTCGACACCCCAGGGTTGTTCCGGGTCTCCGACGCATTCGCCTACCTGAGAAACTCAAACAGTCAGGGGATCGCCGACATCCGATTCTTCTTCGGCAACCCCAGTGACATACCCCTGGCCGGGGACTTCGACGGGAACGGCTGCGACAGTCTGTCCATCTACCGGCCCTCGGAACAGACCTTCTACATCGTCAATACCCTCGGTGCAAACAATGGAGGACTCGGCCCCGCCGACTTCTCCTTCATCTTCGGCAACCCCGGGGACAAACCCTTCGTCGGGGACTTCGACGGTGACGGAATCGACGAAGTCGGCCTGCATCGGGAATCCACCGGGTTCGTCTACTACCGGAACACCCTCGACACGGGGTTCGCCGACAACGAGTTCTTCTTCGGAGACCCGGGGGACCGATTCGTAGCCGGAGACTGGGGGGTGGTCGACGGGACCGACACCCCAGGGTTGTACCGACCCTCCAACACCACTTTCTTCTTCCGGCACACCAACACCCAAGGCAACGCCGACGACAGCCTCGTGTTCGGCGAGCCACCCTGGCTCCCCGTTGCCGGATCCTTCGGCCTCGACTGAATCCCGCGCGTAGGGTAGGGAGTCGAGACCAGGAGGATTTCCGATGACCACCGATGATCGACTTGGGTTTTCTCGGTGGAGCTTGGTGGTGGCTTCTGTCGTGATCATCGTTGCCGCGATCGCGTCTCCTGCCCTCGGAGCAGGGCCGAAAGACGGCAAGATCGTCTTCGTTTCCAACCGGGATGGCAACTTCGAAATCTATGTAATGAACGCCGACGGGACCGGCCAGACCAACCTCACCAACAACCCCGCCGTCGACATCCTCCCGGCGTGGTCGCCGGACGCGTCCAAGATCGCTTTCACCACTAACCGGAACGGCAACAACGAGATCTACGTGATGAACGCCGACGGCACCGGCCCAACCAACCTCACCAACAACGTCGCCAGCGAATCCACCGCGTCCTGGTCCCCTGACGGGTCTCGGATCGCCTTCAACTCGTTCCGGGACGGCAACAACGAGATCTATGCGATGAACGCCAATGGCTTGGGCCAGACCAACCTCACGAACAACCCAGCCGGCGACACGGACCCAGCGTGGTCGCCAGACGGATCCAAGATCTCCTTCCACAGCACCCGGGACGTCAACTTCGAGATCTATGTGATGAACACCGACGGGACGGGGCAAACCAACCTGACCAACAACCCCGCAACCGACACCGAAGCAGACTGGTCACCGGGCGGGTCCAAGATCGCCTTCCTCACGAACCGGGACGTCAACCTCGAGATCTATGCGATGAACACCGACGGGACCGGGCAAACCAACCTGAGCAACAACCCCGCCAACGACAGCCAACCTGCGTGGTCACCAGACGGGTCCAAGATCGCCTTCCTCACCAACCGGGACGCCAACGCCGAGATCTATGCGATGGACTCGACCGGCTCAGATCCGATCAACCTAAGCAACAACCCGTCCGGCGACTTCCAACCGGACTGGTGGGGGCCGCCGGACACGGTCGGGTTGGTCGATCCGTCGACGGGAGTGTGGCGACTTCGCGACAGGGCCGGTGACGTCACCACCTTCTTTTACGGGGATCCCGGGGACACCCCGTTCATGGGTGACTGGGACTGTGACGGTGTGGACACTCCCGGGTTGTTCCGATTGTCGGATGCTTTCGCCTATCTGAGGAACTCGAACAGTCAGGGGATCGCCGACATCCGATTCTTCTTCGGCAACCCGAGCGACATCCCACTGGCCGGTGACTTCGACGGAGACGGCTGCGATTCTCTAAGTCTCTACCGGCCCTCCGAACAACGCTTCTACATCATCAACCAGCTCGGCGCCAACGAAGGTGGTCTCGGGCCCGCCGACTTCTCCTTCCTCTTCGGAGACCCGGGAGACAAGCCGTTCGTCGGTGACTTCGACGGAGACGGCATCGACGAGGTCGGGTTGCACCGGGAGTCGACCGGGTTCGTCTACTACCGCAACACCCTCGACACCGGGACCGCCTCCAACGAGTTCTTCTTCGGAGACCCCGGAGACCGGTTCGTCGCAGGAGACTGGGGCATCATCGACGGCACCGACACCCCCGGACTGTTCCGACCAGGGAACGCGACGTTCTTCTTCCGCCACAGCAACAGCCAAGGCACCGCCGACTCGCAGTTCGTGTTCGGGGAATCCGACTGGCTTCCCGTCAGTGGAGTCTTCGGCATCGACTGAAGGCCCGACCGCGGGTACAAACCGGGGTACGAGGTTTCAGTGACCACACTCGCCGCGAGCGAGCCTCATTGACTGTCTCGCAGGGTTCCTACAGGATCGACTCATGACTTCGGCAGAGCCTTCCCGCCACGCCCTGTATTCTGAACTGGAGCGTGTGATCGGACCCGAGCATGCCACGATTCTCATGACCCACTTGCCGATGTACCCCGCCGACGACGTGGCCACCAAAGCGGACATCGCCCGTCTGGAAGCACGATTCGATCGCCTCGAGGATCGACTCGACGGCATGCAACGTACCTACCTGGTAACTGTGGTGGGCGCCATGACCGCGCTGACGGCGATCTTCTCCCTGGTGGTTAGCTCCCTGGGCTGAACTGACCTCGATCGGGCTCCTCAGCAGCGACGACCCTGCTTCGGGATGTCCCGGGGTGGCACAGATGAATTCTTGCTCACGCGGCGGGACCTCGAAAGTCATTGTCTTTTCGCATCCAAGGTACCCGGGTGTCCCGTGGTCGGAGCCTTCGGCCTCGACTGAGGCGGTCCGCCTATCCTCGGACCATGACCTTGACCGAAGAGCTCGCCGAACGCGCCGGAACAGGGTGGGCCAACCTTCCTCCCGAACGACGCGAGATGTACGAAAGGTCGGCCGCGGCGCTAGAGGATTCCGGCATCGCGGATCGTGTCTTGAGGGAAGGTGATACCGCCCCCGACTTCGAGCTGCCCGATCCCTTCGGCAGGCCGGTGCGTCTCGGCGACCTGCTCGGGGGTGGACCAGTGGTCATCTCGTTCTACCGGGGTCAATGGTGCCCCTTCTGCAACCTGGAGCTGCGTGGTCTCCAGCGTGCCCTAGACGAGTTCAAAGAGGCGGGAGTCACATTGGTCGCGATCACACCCAACAAGCCGGATGTCACGATGACCACCGTCGAGGAGTTAGAGCTTGGGTTCCCCGTCCTCTCCGACCACGACAACCGAGTGGCCAGAAGGTTCAACCTGGTCTACGAGATGACCCCCGAGAACATTGAGCACTACCTGAAGATCGACCGGGACATCGGCGAGCTCAACGGCACCGGAAAGTGGGAGTTGCCGATTCCCGCAACGTATGTCCTGGCTCCCGACTTCTCCATCCGGTATGCCTTCATCGATCTCAATCATCGGCGTCGGGCCGAGCCCTCAGAGGTGGCCGCCATCGCCGCAGAGCTGACCGGCTGACTCCACCTAGGGAGCAACCGCTCGGTCACGGGAACCGACGTCGTTGCACGGAATTTCGACGGAGACGCCATCGACGAAGTCGGCCTCCTCGGTCTCAAAGTCCATGCCAGCGCATTGCCCGGGTAGTGGCCCGGGGAGAACCACGCCGTCATCGCCGCCGAGCTGGTGGCTGTTCCCGGACTTCGATCGAACGAGCTTCCCGACGTCCAGCTCGCCGCGGCCGCCATCGAACACGGTCTCGAGTTGTGCACCCACGATCACGGCTTCGCTCGTTTCCCCGGATTGCGCTGGTCGAACCCGCTGGCCGATCGACCCGGCTGAGCGCAGTTCTTCTTCCGACACAGCAACAGCCAAGGCACCGCTGACAACCAATTCGTCTTCGGCCAACCCAGCTTGCTCCCCGTCGCCGGAGTCTTCGGCATCGACTGAACAAAGCCGAACCAAGTCGGCTAAGTTCTCCTCACTGGATGTGAGGGAGGTCCAATTGCGTCGTCGTGCTTCATTGTCTGCGCTGACCACACTCGTGGTCGTTGCACTGCTTGCCATTCCCGTCCCCGCCTTTGCCAGCGGGCCGAACGACGGGCGGATCGTGTTCACGTCGGACCGCGATGTCAACGACGAGATCTTCATCATGAGCACCAACGGGTCGGGGCAGCTCAACCTGACCAGGCATACCGCGGACGATCGGCGGCCGGCCCTGTCGCCCGACGGGTCGAGGGTGGCGTTCAGCTCCGATCGGGACGGGAACTTCGAGATCTACGTGATGAACTCCGACGGCTCCGACCAAACGAGGCTCACCAACGCCCCAGGGACCGACGAGCATCCGGCTTGGTCGCCCGACGGGTCCAAGCTCGTCTTCCGGAGCAATCGCCTGGGGAGCGGAGAGATCTTCGTGATGGACGCCGACGGTAGCGGCCAGGCCAACCTCACCAACTCGCCGTTCCCGCACGACGACATGCCGCTGTGGTCGCCGGACGGGTCACAGATCGTCTTCAGCACCAACCGTGACGGCGACGAGGAGATCTACGTCATGGACGCAGACGGGTCGAATCCGACCCGCCTCACCACCAGCCCGGGGCGGGACTTCTACCCAGTCTGGTCCGAGGACGGGTCCCGGATCGCTTTTGGATCGGAGCGCGACGGCGACTTCGACATCTATGTGATGAATGCCGATGGCAGCGGGGTCACGCCGCTGACCAACAGCACCGGCGAGGACGACCAGCCCACCTGGTCCCCGCACGGGTCCCTGATGGCCTTCTACACCAATCGGGACGGAAACCGCGAGGTCTACCGGATGAATGCGGACGGCTCCGGTGAGGTCAACCTCACCAAGCACGGGGGTAGGGACGAAGACCCCCACTGGAGCCGAGTCGCCGACACGGTGGGCTTGGTCGATCCCGGAAGCGGTCAATGGCACCTGCGCGGCCTGTTCGGGAACGTCACCAGCTTCTTCTACGGGAACCCTGGGGATGTTCCGTTCATGGGCGACTGGGACTGTGACGGCGTCGACACCCCGGGTCTGTTCCGACTCTCCGACGCCTTCGCCTATCTGAGGAACTCGAACTCCCAGGGGATCGCCAACATCCGCTTCTTCTTCGGCAACCCGAGCGATATCCCCCTGGCCGGTGACTTCGACGGAGACGGCTGCGACACGTTGTCTCTGTATCGACCCTCAGAGCAACGGTTCTACATCCTCAACGAACTGGGCGCCAACGAGGGAGGGCTGGGACCGGCCGACTTCTCCTTCCAGTTCGGCAACCCCGGAGACAAGCCGTTCGTCGGGGACTTCGACGGGGACGGGATCGACGAGGTGGGACTGCATCGCGAGTCGACCGGGTTCGTCTACTACCGCAACACCCTCGACACCGGAGTCGCCTCCAACGAGTTCTTCT
>JBOGEV010000330.1:0-1085 GCA_050742015.1 Acidimicrobiia bacterium | reverse complement strand
ATTCGAACTCGCCCGCCAGCGGGTAGTCGCCGGGCTCGCCGAAGAAGAACGTGATGTCGGCCACCCCTTCGGAGTTGGAGTTGCGCAGATAGGCATAACCGTCGGAGCGTCGGTAGAGCCCGGGGCTCTCCACCCCGTCACAGTCCCAATCACCGGAGAACGGGACGTCGCCAGGGTTGCCGAAGTAGAACGAGGTCAGCTCCGGGTTGAAAACCAGGGCTTCCCACAGATCGAAACGCCCGCCCTGCTCCTGGAAGGCCACCGTGTCACAGACCTCCCCCTCGGGGCAGGGCAACGAGGCGAGGAAGGTTCCCGCTTCCGCGGCCAGTAGCGACGGGTAGGGATCGATGGGCACATCGTCGGGCTGGCGGATCTCGAAATGGAGATGGGGTTGGGATCCTTCAGCGTTGCCCGAGTCACCTGTGTAGCCGATGAGCTGACCCGCCTCGACTGTGGTCCCCACCGCGATGCCCTCGGCAATCCCGTTGCCCAGCCCGTCATCGCTGTAGGAGCCGTCCGGATTCTGCGTGTCGTTATTGAGATGGATGTACCAGGTCTCCCACCCGTCAGGATGTTCGATGGCCAGGTAGCAGCAATCGCTGCCGATCCATTTCACCGTGCCGTCGGCCGCCGCCACCACCGGCTGGCCTTTGGCATCGGCCATGATGTCGACGCCCGCATGGGAATGACCATCTCTCGCATCACCGAACGAGTCGGTGATCTCGTACCCGCCCCCGTCGATCGGGAACACGATGGGGTACACCTCGCCTGCGGTCTGCGCCGTCGCCGTTGGGGCAGGGAGCATGGGGACGGCCAGGGCGAGCACGACCACGAGCAGCGAGACTCGGCGTCTCATCGGTTCAAGGCCGCCAGCCCGTTGTGGGAGCCGGCAAATGCCCAGGCGTCCGCTCCTCCTTGGGAGTTCGAGTTGCGCAGATAGAAGATCCCGTTGCCGGGCCGGTACACCCCGATGGTGTCGTCGCCATCGCCGTCCCAATCGCCGGCGACGATCTTGTCCCCCGGATCGCCGTAGATGAACTGACTGTCGGCCACCCCGGTCGAGTTCGAGTTTCGGAAGTAGACCA
>JBOGEV010000329.1:0-12528 GCA_050742015.1 Acidimicrobiia bacterium | reverse complement strand
GACCGATTTTTGGGGAGATGATCTCTCATTTCTACGCTACCGGCTCCCTGGTTCCGTTCCAGGAAGGACTGAGAGGAGAGCGGAGAGGTGGCGAAGGGCCCCGGGTTTGACGTCTTGATCGTTGGTGGCGGGCCGGCCGGGGCGGTCCTCGCCAATCGGCTGACCGCGGACGCCAATCGTTCGGTGCTCCTGGTCGAAGCCGGGCCTGACTACGGCGGGGATGTCGCCGATTGGCCCGCGGATCTCCTTTTCTCCCAGCAGCAGCCTCTCACATCGCACTCGTGGGGACTCCACGACGCCGGGAGCGGGAACTTCCTCCCTCGGGCCCGGTTGCTCGGAGGGTCGTCGGCGGTCAACGCCTGCTATTGGATACGCGGCTCGGCGGCCGACTATGACGAGTGGGAGGCCCGCGGCAATCCCGGGTGGGGGTTCGACGATCTGCTGCCCTATTTCCGGAAGGCCGAGTCCGACCCGTTGGGGGGCCCTCTTCATGGGACGGATGGCCCGGTGCAGGTGTGGCGAGCGAGCGACTGGTCGCCCGGGGACCTCGCCTTCACCGAGGCCGCCGACTCACTGGGCATGATCAAGGTCGAGGACATCAACGGCGCCCGAGAGCAGATACCTTCGGTCGGTCCGGTACCCAAGAACATCGTCGCCGACAACCGATTCAACGCCGTGCTCAGCTATTTGGCGCCCGCGCGCGACCGGGCGAACCTCACCGTCAAGACGGACACACTGGTCGACAAGGTGCGCTTCGCAGGGGAGAAGGCGATCGGCATCGTTACCGGTGACGGCGACGAGTTCGATGCCGACCTGGTGGTTCTCGCCGCCGGCGCCTACTTCACCCCCGGAATCCTCAACCGCTCGGGATACGGTCATGACGAAGACCTCAGGTCTCTCGGAATTCCGGTCCGTCAGCACCTTCCTGGAGTCGGGCAGAACCTGCTCGATCACCCGTTCTCGATCGACATCGCCACGGCCCTGATCGTCCCGGAGGCGGAGCATGGCAAGGTGCTCCAGGGTCAGGCAATGGCAAGGAGTCGCTCCGAGAGCTCACCCGGAGAGATCGACTGCCATCTCTACAACGGACAGAGCTTCGACACCGAGCTGGGGCGTTGGGTCATGGGCCTGTCGGTATCGATGGTGAATGCCCGTTCTACCGGCATCGTTTCGCTCACGTCCACTGATCCGAATCAGCTTCCGCATGTCGAGCACCGGCACTATTCGGAACAGGAGGATCTGGAGAGGATGTGCAACGGGATCGAGATGTCGATGGAGATCTTCTCCTCATCGCAGCTCGCACCGGTCATCGAGCCCGAGGGGCAAGGTGGCTGGACGTGGAGTGACCGGAAGTCCTTGGAAGAGCAGGTCCGGCAGCAATCGCAGACGACAAACCACTGCTCAGGTACCGCCAAGATCGGGCCCGATGGCGATCCGCTCGCCGTCGCTGACCAATCGGGCCACGTCTATGGGTCGGACAACCTGGTGGTCGCCGATAGCTCGCTGTTCCCGACCTGCCCGAGGGGGAACATCCACTTCCCGGTGGTGGCGGCTGCGGAGAAGATCGCCGCCGGGCTCGCGTGAGCGGTCTCCGACGGCGGCGGTCGGGATGGCGTCAACAGGTGACCGCTATCCAATCGGGAGGCGGGCGGCTTCTTGTTGCTTTCGCCACCCGTAGCGGGTGAGTCCCCGCGGCTTGTAGACGTTGAGAACGAGGATCACCAAGAGGACGATCAGTCCACCCACCGAGTGCACGAGGGTGTTCCCCAGGCTGCGGATCTGGTCAGTCGAGGTAGATGGGTCCGCCGCCGCCGATGCGTAGCCGGCGATCACACGCGTCTCGAAGAGGAGAACCACCACGGCGAGCACGGTGAGTGCCAGCGAGATGAGCACCCAATAGTGGCGGAACAGCCCCCAGCGAGTACCGAGTGAGATCAGGAGTCCGCTGAGTAGAGAAGCTAGAGCTAGCGGGACGATCACCGTGCCGACGATCACATACATCGCCACGTAGGCCGCACGGAGTGTCACGACGTCCGTGTTCGTCGCCAGGGCGACGTCGAGAGCCAGGTAAGCGAAAACCGCACCCAGCCAGCCCACCGAAACGATCAGATGCACGCTCAGCGTCAGCTTGCGCAGCCCCGGCTTCAAGCCCAACTGGCAAACCCACGCGGTCCGGTGACCACGACCACGACAGCCTCTGATGTCCCTGTGCCCGCGCCTTCGTCGTGACGGCCAGGCCCGTGGTCGCCCCCGACGAACTGCATCAGGATCACCAATACGGCGACCAGTGCCAGGGCGACGATCCCCAGTGCCTTTACCCAGCGTGGCACACCTGGTGGGGCGCCTCCGTTCTCTCGGCGCTGATCGGGTTTTGGGAGCGGGTCGGCCACGGTGCCCTCCTCAGACAATATGCGGACCAGGTTTATCGAGACATGATGTCTTTGTCAAGTCGGTATGTCTTCCAGGCAGCCGCTCTGTATAGTGGGGCGGATGCCGAAGCTGTGGAATGAGACCATCGAGGCACACCGTCGCGCCGTGCGAGACGCCACGCTCGAAACCACGGCGTCGCTGGTGGCTGAGCGCGGCATCCGCTCGGTCACCATGTCGGAGATCGCGGAGAAGACAGGGATCGGACGGGCCACCCTCTACAAGTATTTCCCCGACGTGGAAGCCATCCTTTCGGCGTGGCACGAACGCCAGATCACCCAGCATCTCGAACATCTTGCTGAGGTACGCGACATGGCGAGTGGGAACTACCAGCGACTCGAAGCAGTGCTCGAGGCCTACGCCCAACTCCAACGACAACGCATCAAGCATCAGCATCAGCCACACGGGGCCGAGCTGGCTGCGTTCCTCCACAGCGACGAGAAGGTCGCCGGGGCCCAACGCCGGCTACACGACATGTTCCGTGAGCTGATCGCAGTGAATGCCGAAACCGGGTCGGTCCGCCAGGACGTCAGTCCGGAGGAACTAGCCGGGTTCTGCATCCACGCCCTCACTGCGGCAGGGCACACCACGTCGAACAAGGCAGTCCGGCACATCGTCCAGGTGACTCTCGACGGGCTGCGCCAGTCAGATTCAGTGACCTGAGAGACTTATGGTCAGCGAGACTCCCGCCCTTCGCGATCCCCGACTCGGGTCGATCCCTCATCAAGTCGTCAGGCACGGGCCGGTGTCGTCGCTCGAGGAGGCAGCGGATGCCCGCGGGCTCCAACGATCGCAGATCATCAAGACCATGGTTGTCCGAAAAGCCGAGGACGATTACCTCTTCGTCCTGGTCCCGGGCGACCGGGTCATCTCCTGGCCGAAGCTGCGGGCACATCTCGACGTCAATCGCGTCTCGATGCCGGACGCCGACGACGCCTTGCGGGTGACCGGCTACCAGCGGGGGACGATCACCCCGCTCGGGTCGACCGTCAAGTGGCCGGTGCTGGCGGACGAGCGAGTCGCCGGGGAGGTATCGATTGGTGGCGGCGAGCACGGGGTGTCAATCACGCTGTCGAGCGACCATCTGATCGCCGCACTCGCCGCCGAGGTGGCCGACCTGACCGACCCCGTTTGAGTAGCGGTTCTCTCCACTCGCTGACCGTTCTCACCCCGGCCGGCGCGATCGAGCAGGATTCGAGAAGCGCCAGCCCCACATCGCCCGTAGTTTCAGTGACAATTCGCAAAGGAGGTCAAGTGATGAGCTCATCGACCGGCTCGGGCGGTTTCTCGGAAGCGGAGCGTGCCGCCATGAAGGAGCGCGCCAGAGAGCTGAAGGCACAGGGTCGCAGCGGCCAGAAGAAGGCTGACAACGAGAAGGCGGCCCTCGACGCGATCGCCGAGATGCCAGATGACGACCGCGTGCTCGCGGAACGGATCCACACACTCGTCATGGCGAACGCGCCGGAGCTTCAGCCCAAGACCTGGTACGGCATGCCCGCCTACGCCAACACGGAAGGCAAGGTCATCTGTTTCTACAAGGCCGCGGCCAAATTCGACGGCCGCTACGCGGTGTTGGGATTCGAAGATTCGGCCATGCTCGACGACGGCCCGATGTGGCCGGTCGTGTTCGCAATAGTCGAATGGACCCCCGCGGTCGAGCAGAAGCTGGTGGCGCTGGTGAAGGCCGCGGTCGCCTGACCATCGCCGGCAATGGACTCGCCTACGAGGTCAGCCGCTCGGTGAGTCTTTGGCACGGCCGAAGCTGTAAGGAGGCTCGAGTCTGTTGGCAGCAAGCAGGTCGTCGTCCGAGAGGAGCTTGCTGGTTGCACCGTTCGCGACCACCCGTCCCTGGTTCATGATCACCGATCGGCCGCAGAGCTCGAGGGCGAGTGGCAGATCGTGGGTGATGATCAGCTGAGTCATCGGCAGGCCGGCGAGCGTCCCGATCAGCTCCCGTCGTCCGGCCGGGTCCAGGCCGGAGGAGGGCTCGTCGAGAACCAGGACATCCGGATCCATCGCCAGAACCGTCGCCAGAGCCGCCCTCCTCTTCTCCCCACCACTCAGATGGTGGGGAGGCCGGGCGGCGAACTCGGTGCCGGCCACGACTTCAAGGGCCCTATTCACTCGGCTTTCCAACTCCTCGCCCGATATGCCGAGGTTCGCCGGACCGAATGCAACGTCTTCGCGCACTCTGGGCATGAAGAGTTGGTCGTTGGGGTCCTGGAAGACCAAACCCACCATCCGTCTGACCTCGGCGAAGTTCGGCTGCACAACCCGGAGACGGCCGATCGATATCGAGCCGGCATCCGGCTCCAGTATCCCGTTGAGGTGCAGGGCGAGAGTTGTCTTCCCGCCGCCATTGGGACCGAGGATGGCTACACGCTCGCCTGCCTCGATTTCGAGGTCGACTCCCTCCAGAGCACGCTTGCCGTCTGGGTAGGCGAACTCGACACCACGGATCGCGACCGAAGCGCTCATGTCACTACGAGAGCCAGGACGGACGTGGCCGCAAACGCCAACACCACGATGAGGACTGCGAACCATTGCGACGGGGCGATCATCGGCGGCTCGAATGTCGGCATCTCGCCCGTGAACCCTCGGGCAAGCATGGCGTCATGAACCCGCTCTCCTCTCTCATACGACCGGATGAACAGGGCCCCGGCTGAGGTGGCGATGGGGCGGGCCTGGGAGATCCATCGTGGGTCGTAGCCGCGGGCCGTCATCGCTGTCCGCATCCGCCGCAACTCCTCGGTGATCAACTCGAGGTAGCGGATCATGAAGGTGGCGATCGACGTGAAGAGGTCCGGCACCCGGAGCACTCCGAGGCCACGAATGATGTCGGCGACTTCGGTGGTGGCCGTGAGCAAAATGCTCACACTGGCGCCGAGCACTGCCTTGATCAGGATGTTCCACGCGCCCCATAGACCGGCCACCGAAACTTCCACAAAACCGATCTCAATCGTCTCACCGGTGGCGATGAAAGGGATGAACAAGGCGAAGAGCACGAAAGGTGCAACAGTCAGAAGGCGTACTGCAATGAACCCAAGCCGGATGTGGGCGACCACGGCAATCGATTCGATTATCAGTGCATAAAGGCCAAACGCCCAGATCGCCTCTCGGGGCGTGACCGCAATCGATGCCACCATCCCCAGGGCTGCGACCAGCTTGGTCTGAGGTGCCATCCGATGGATGGCACTGTGCTCGTGGACATAGAGGGCGTGGCTGTGACCGGCGCCCATTCACTCAGACCTTGGCCGGATCGCGCCCACGTGTCTCCCGCATGCCCATGAAGATGCCTGCGGCCACCAGCAGGGTCACGAGGGTTCCCACGATCCCGGCTACGGCGAGGCTGAGTGTCTCGTTGGATATGCCGGCAGTTGCGTAGTCGGCGAAGAGGAAGTCGGCCAGCGAATGATCTGCGGCCGATCCGATGAGCCCGGTGTCCTCGGCCACCCGCTCCAGCCCGTCCGGATCGGGGGCGGCGAACTGACTGACAACGGTTGCGAGCACCAGGGCGACGAGTACACCACCAACGACGAACGTCCTCGCTCCCACCTTGGACTCGGCGAGCTGAGCTCGCTCCAGGTCCGCCGCTCCGTAGACCAAGTCGGGTCGGGAAGCGAGGACGGCACCGACCGCGAGGGCGCTGATGATCCCCTCACCGATGCCGATCAGGGCGTGGACGCCAACCATGGCCCCGAAAACATGGTCGAAGCTGACCGGCGCGGTGGCGCCGAAAAGCCATTCGATGGAGAAGGCGATGGAAGCCATCACGACAGAAGACCAAGCCGCAATTCCGGTCGAGCCGATGACACCCCCTGACGACTTGGGGAAGAGCCGGCGGAGGATGCGAAATACGGCGTAACCCCCGTAGGCGGGGATGACCGCCATGTTCAGCACGTTGTAGCCGAGGGCGGTTATCCCACCGTCCGCGAAGACGAGGGCTTGGACCACCACGACGATCGTCACCACGATCGCGCCCACCGATGGGCCGAGGAGCACGGCCGCCAAGGCGCCGCCCAGGAGGTGACCTGTGGTGCCGGCTGCCACCGGGAAGTTGAACATCTGGGCGGCGAAGACGAAGGCAGCAGTGATTCCGGCCAGGGGGATCGCCTTGTCTTTGAGTTGCTGTCTCGACTGTCTCAAGGCGAACCCGATCACCACGAGACTGATGATCCCGGTTACAACGGCGGTGCCGGCGTTGAGGAAACCATCGGGGGCATGCATGGCGAGGACCACAAAGGAAGCGTACCCCTTATTGCGACCTGCTCGCAACTAGTTCTGACGTGTGGTGGTTGCTAGTCCACGCTCACTCGGCGGGCGAGAGGATCCATCAGGAACAGGAACCTCGGGTGGCCCCGTGCCGTCGTTACCGACGCCGTAGGCGTACGGTGCTTGATCGGGGTAGTCGGCCAGGACCAGGGCTTGTTCCCGGCCGACCGCAGACGCACTGGCGCGGGCTTGGCCCCTCGCTCGAGGTCCACCGGAGTCGCGGCGGTGCCTAGGGCCGACCTACCCAGCCGAGTGGAATTCCACGCATATGCCGTCTTCCGGCGATGGCTCGCCTCGGCGTCTGGTTTGGCGATGCCGGTGGTAGTGCAGCCCGACGAGCCCCTTGCTGAACCCTGTGCTGGAGACCAGGTCGAGCCGGTAGGACTTGGGTTCGCCGTCGAACAGCCGGGTGCCCTCGTCCGCGACCTAGGCGTGCAAGTCCAGGCGGGACTCGTCGATCAGGTCGAGCCGCATGAGCGTCGCCTCTCTCGATGAGGCCGATTTTCTGCTCCCTTTCCGCCCGGTCGGCGGGCAGGCAGAAGCAGAAACTCCCAGTAATCGGTGCCGTCGGCGAGAAGGCCGTCCACCGAGGTGCGTCAGGTGGCATTCATCATGTCTGCCAGCTTGCGCACCGTGTTGACGTTGCGAATGGTCATCGCCTTGTAGAGCTCGTCGCTGGTCAGCCTCATCATCCCGCTGCGGGTCAACTTGTCACGATCGACCCGCCAGATCACGGCGCCGGGCACGTACTTCACGTCGTCTAGGTCCTCCTTGATGGTGAGACGCTCGAGGACGGTCGGCTCGTCGGCCTCCTCCCAGAGGAACATGACGTAGCACCGCATGGTGGAGTCGTCCCTCCACGAAGCAGGGATGGCCTTCGTCACCAATTCCACCGAATCGAGATCACGGAGCACGACTCGCACACTGAAGCCGAACTCGGCCGCGATGGCCTTCTCGATCAAGCTCCGCAGCTTCGTCGCTGCACGGTCGTCTACGAATATCACGTTCCCGGAGTTGATGTACGTGCGGACTTCGCCGAAACCGATCGATTCGAACACCTTCTTGAGCCGGGCCATTTCGACCTTGTTCTTGCCCCCGACGTTCACGCCCCTGAGCAGTGCCAGGTAGGTCATGAGATGTGCCCCTGACGTACCGGGCGGCCAGCGGCGCGCTTCTTGGCACGGTCTCCGCACCAGTCCATCGAGCACCAGCGACGGGTTCCCGGACGTGAGGCGTCGACGAAGAGGAGGCCGCAGTCGTCCGCCTCGCAGATCCTGACCCGCTCGGCCATTGGCGAGGAGTAGAGGTCAACCGCATCGCGGGCAATAGTGGAGAGTGCTTGCCTCGCGTTCCCGGGAAGCAGAAGATGAGAACCATCAAGCCCGAGTTGCGGGACGAGCGACGGCTCGGCGGCCGCGGCGTTGATCACGCCGATAGTCCCCCTGGGCTCGGCGACTCCGGCGACCCTGGACCGCGCCAGGTCGCTGATGGCCCGGCGGACAGCCAAGACCCACTTCATGTCTGCAGCCTCCACGACGGGCGGTTCAGTCGTGATGATGATCCCCAGGAAACGGGCGACATCCGCCGGCCCATGGAGGATCTCCCATCTCATCGCCTCCCCGTCCCCACCTGTGTGAGTGAGATCGAGGGACATGCGCCCGGTTCGAAACCGCCTCCTCATCGCCGGGTCCAGATCTTCTCGCCGTTCCAAATGCATGCTCCTCCGGCACCATTATAATTAGTGCCGTTGCTGTCACCTGCGTTCAACCGCGTAGCCACTACCAAGGAGATGGGATGACCCTTACCCACTTGAACCCAGCCACATTGCACACCAATCCGGCGTTCTCCCAAGGGGTGCGCATCGACGGTGGTGCCCTCCTCATTGTCGGCGGGCAGAACGGCACCGACCCCGATGGCGAGATCGTCTCCGACGACCTGGGTGAGCAGACTGTCCAGGCACTCCGCAACGTGCTCGCCGTTCTCGCCGAGGCCGACGCCGACCAGAGCCACGTCGCCAAGCTGAACATCTACCTTCAGGCCGGCGGCGACGCGAACGCCGGATACCAGGCAGCGGCCGAGGTCTGGGGGGCACACCCCACCGCGATCACCGTGCTACAAGTCGCCAGCTTCGCCCGACCAAGGGTCCTCGTCGAGATCGATGCTCTCGCCGTCGTGCCGTAGCCACGCGAGACAGTGTCCCGACTGCTCGATCCGACGGATGAGAAGAGGCCCATCAGAAGTAGGAGAAAGGCAGATCTCATGACCGAAACGACGACATCCAACGGCGAGAGCCAGACCGGGTATGCGCCGGTCAACGGTCTCGACATGTACTACGAGATCCACGGAGAGCGCGGTGACACACCACTGCTCTTGCTCCACGGTGGTCTGTTCAACATCGACCTGCAGTTCGGCGAGGTTTTGCCGGGCCTGGCAGATGGCCGTCAAGTGATAGCTGTGGACTTCCAGGCTCACGGGCGAACCGGCGACATCGACCGGCCTCTCACCTCCGCCAACCTGGCCTCAGACATCGAGAGTCTTCTCGAGCACCTCGAGGTCGGTCCAGTGGACGTATTCGGCTACAGCGTGGGCGGAGCCGTGGCACTCCATCTCGCCATCGAGCGCCCGGAGCTGGTCCGCAAGGTGATCGTGTCCTCGGTGTCGTACCACCCGGACGGCGACCGCGCCGAGGACGGAGAAGCCGGTGACGAACCGACCGTCGACATGATCGCCGGCACACCGATGGAACAGGACTATCTGGCCAAGTCACCAAATCCCACCGACCTGCAGACTCTCCTCGACAAGTTGGGCAAGTACGACGAAGGATTCCAGGGCTGGTCCGACGACGAGATCCGTGGCATCGCCGCACCCACTCTGATAACGGTGGGTGACTGTGACGCGGTCAAGCTCGACCACGCCGTCGAGTTCCTGCGTCTCCGTGGTGGCGACGTGAACGGGGATCTCGTGGGGGTCCCCGAATCCCAGCTGGCTGTGTTCCCCGGCTCGACCCATTTCTTCGGAATGGCCCGCACCAACCTGGTGGTGGACGTGGTCACCACTTTTCTCGACACATCAAGCGGTCCCGGGGCGCTCGTCGACTGACACAGGCCGCTCGTGGGTCCCGAACGGATCGTATTGGCGATTCGTCAGGGCGAGCCGCTCGCACGCGGTTGCCTACGATCCCGCTCGTGCCGATTGCCTACTCCGCCGCCGAGCTCGCCGCCGAGGCGGCGTGCCCCGAGGCGAGGGTCCATTGGCTTGTGGAGATCGGGTTGCTCACACCCGACGAGGAGGGCCGGTTCGCCTTCGGTGCGGTGCTCGCCGTCAAGATGGCGTCAGCCCTGCTCGCGGGCGGGATCACGGCCGAGACGATCGAACACGCCGCTTCGGAGGGGTTGCTCTCGTTCCAACGGACAGACGAGTACCTCCCCTACACACCCGGCTCGCGTTCGGATCGGACATTCGCCGAGTTCCAGGCAGAGGCCGGACCAACGGCCGACAGCCTCCCGGCCGTCTACCGGGTCCTGGGCGTGGCAGAGCCCGACCCCACGGCTCCCCTCCACGTCGACGAAGAGGCGATGTTCGAGCGGTTCCTCGACGGATGGGGGCGGGCGCCGGACCCGGACTCGCTGATCCGGGCGGCCCGGCTGATGGCCCAGGGAACTCGCACCGCTGTGCTCGGTTGGATGGAACTCCTCGATGAGCAGCTCGCTCGGCCGGCCAGGGAGAGGTTGCTCCGCGGTGAGCTCGACCGGTTTCCGGACGACGTGCGGGTCGCGTTCGGAGAGATGACCGCCCTCGCGCCGGAGATGTTCAGGTGGCTCAGCGCCCGGTATCTGGAGCATCGGACCGTGGCGGGGATTGTCGAAGAGTTCGAACGGTTCCTCGCCTCCCGCGGGCTCGCTCACCCTCCGGACCCGATCAGCCCGCCTGCGATCGTGTTCGTTGACCTGTCCGGATTCACTCAGCTAACCCGGGAGCTGGGCGACGAGTCCGCCGTGGACGCCGCTACCTCGCTCCAGCGCCAGGCCGATGAAGCGGCACGGCGGCACGGAGGACGTCTCGTCAAACTCCTCGGGGACGGGGCGATGCTTCGCCTCACCAACGCCACCGACGGTGTCGATGCCGCGCTCGACCTTGTTGAGATGATGAGCGGCGAAGGTGTCCTTTCATCCCACGCCGGCGTGCACGCAGGACCCGTGATCGAGCGCGACCTCGACTTGTTCGGGCAGACGGTGAACCTGGCCTCCCGGATCGCGGATGTGGCCGGACCCGGAGAGGTTCTAGCCAGCGAGGCGGTCGCCGGTTCGGTCGAGAGCCCATCGATCGGGTTCAAACGGATCGAGGTTGTAGATCTAAAGGGTCTCCCCGGCCCGATCGCCCTCTTCCGGGTTACGCGCAACGATGAGAACGAACTGTCACATGATGGGTCCTCCTATTACTGAATCCGGAATGCTGGGTCAAACGAGGAAGAACCCGCCCAGAGCGATGAGCCAGAGCGACCAGGCGATGTAGGCGATCGGCACGATCTTGCCCGCCAGTGGCCAGCCGTTCTTCTCGTTGTGCCCCACGAACTCGAGGGTGCCGATCAGGAGCGCAACGCCGATCGGTATGCCGACGATGCCGAGCCAGCCCGGGAGCACATCGGTCGACAGGATCGAGGCTGCGACCAGGAGGGTCCACAGCGCGGTCAGGAGATACCCGAGGTGTTCGCCGATTCCCACACCCAACAGGCGATGGAGGGTTGCGAATGTGAGCTCGATCGAGCTCCGTGTGGCCGCCCCTTCGCGTGTTTCGGCAGCGACGTAGCGGCGCGCGAGTTCCGGCACGGCGAACGGCCAGCGCACGAGGCCGAGCGCCTGGACAAGTGCCGCGGCCGCCCCAAGGACTATCGAGAGCGCCGTGAGCGCCGGCGTCGCCGCGAGGACAACAGCGAGGAGCGCGACGAGGGGGAGCATTGCCAGCGCGCTGACCAGCAGTGCCTCCCAACGCAGCACGAGGCCGGGCCCGCCGGCCGCAAAGCGCCGAAGGATCTCGTCGGGCTCTCTGCGAAGGATGTCCGGGTAGTCGAAGGTGCGACCGAGTTCGAAGAACGCAAGGTTGAAGGCGATCGGCACAGCGATCAGCAGGACCGCTGCTGCTACCTCAGCACTCATCCTCACCCACCCGCGGCCCAAGCAGTATCCGGGCACCGCCCACCACCGCCGCGGCCAGGCCGATCGCATGCATCAAGCTTGTCGGCGAGGTTGGATTGGTTGTAAGCACGATGTCCCGAGTATTCCTGTTCGCCCGTCAGGTCGTCGAAGTCGATCTTTCCCATGGTGTGAGCCTCAGACGCGACGGTGATGACCCGGGAGGGTGCGACTGTCCCGTGGCGGTGGGCCCAGAACACGCCAACGTTCTTGACCAGGATATCAAGCCGCCTGCTACCGATGTACGGCTCGCGCTCTTTGCTTGCCACCATGGTTGGGTCAAAGGGAATTCGAAAGTGTCGCGACGGCGCTCTCCTGTGTGCGACTTCAACGACCAACCGCACGGCCCAGTGCCAGTCTCTGCCATTGACCGCCTGATAGGTGATCGGCGGCTCTTCGCCGGCCAGCTGGCAGCGATGTTCGCCGCGACGACTGTCGGACTTCCTCAGGTGCTCCCGGTCTCGTTGGACTCCCCCGCTCTCGTCGCCGGCGCCACTCTGACAGCCGCCGCGTTGTTCAACCCGCTGCGCCGGTATGTCCAAGCAAGGGTCGATCGGAGGTTCAACCGATCCCGGTATGACGCCCAACGGGAGATCGATGATCTGGCCGAGGCCCTCCGTTCCTCGGCGGGGCTCGAGGA
>JBOGEV010000328.1:0-5776 GCA_050742015.1 Acidimicrobiia bacterium | reverse complement strand
GATCTCGACCTACTGGTCGAGATCTCCGCGCCAAAACCGATGTCTTCCCCCGGTACGATGCCGCCCCGATGGCCGCGGATCTTGTCTTCGTCAATGGGCCGATTTTCACGGGCGGGCCCGCTCGATCCTTTGTCCGGGGATTGGCCGTGACCGGGGATCGGATCACCGCATTGGGCGACGAGAAGACGGTGGCAGAGTCGGTTGGCTCGGCGACCAGGGTGATCGACCTGGCCGGGCGTTTGATGGCGCCCGGCTTCCAGGACGCTCACTGCCATCCCGGCAGCAGCGGCCTCGACTTGCTCCGCTGCTCATTCGCCGGGTGCGCCGACGCGGAAGACGCTGTCGCCTATGTCGACCGCTACGCCACCGAGCACCCTGATCGGGAATGGATTCTTGGCGCAGGATGGCAGCAAGCCTGGTTCCCGAGAGGCTGCCCGCCCAAGGAAGCACTCGACGCGGTCGTGCCCGATCGACCGGTGCTGGTGTACAACGCCGACGGCCACGGGGCATGGGCCAACACTCTCGCCCTCACCATGGCCGGGATCGACACCTCGACTCCCGACCCCCCGGACGGGCGAATCGAGCGTGGGACTGACGGTGGATCGCAGGGGACGCTTCACGAGGGCGCAACCCGTCTGGTGGAACGTGTGGCGCCAGAGGACACAGCTCAGGATGTGCGCAATGGGATCCTGGCCGGTCAGAACTACCTCCTGTCCAAGGGCATAACCACCTGGCAGGACGCCCACGTCGACCTTCGCACTCACGTCGCGTACCGATCACTGGCTGAGTCCGGAGAGCTGATCGGCACCGCGGTCGGTGCCCTTTGGTGGGATCGGAGCCGGGGCATGGATCAGCTCGTGGAGGTGGAGCAGATGAGATCGGAGCCCCTCGGCACCTACTACCCGACGACAGTGAAGCTCATGCTCGACGGTGTGGTGGAGAACAACACCGCCTCGATGATCGAGCCCTTCCTCGACCACGGGGGCGCCCCCAGCGACAACACCGGGATCGACTTCATCGAGCCGGGTCTCCTTCGTGAGATCGTCACCGAGCTCGACCGAAGGGGCTTCTCCTGTCACTTCCATGCCATCGGCGACGGGGCGAATCGCAACGCGCTGGACGCGGTAGAGGCGGCCCGCCTCGCCAACGGCTGGACCTCTGCCCGGCACAACATCTCCCACCTGCAGGTGGTTCATCCCGACGACATCCCGCGGTTCCGCCGGCTCGGGGTCACCGCCAACGCCCAGGCCCTCTGGGCCCAGGACGGTGTGGACCAGGCCGAGCTGACCTTGCCCTACCTGGGAAGCGAGCGGGCGCGATGGCAATATCCCTTCGCCAGCCTGATCCGGGCCGGGGCCACTCTGGCCATGGGGTCCGACTGGGGAGTGTCCACCGCCGACGTCATGGACCAGATCGACACGGCCGTCACCAGGCTCAACCACGACGAGCCCGATCTGCCTCCCCTCAACGCCGAGGAGCGGATCTCCTTCCTCGATGCCCTGGCCGGGTTCACAGCGGGATCGGCCTACGTGAACCATCGCGAGGGCTTCAGCGGAACACTCGGCATCGGTATGCTCGCTGACCTCGCGGTATTGGACCGCGAACCGGTGGCGAGTGGGCACATCCGGGATGCCTCTGTGGTGATGACCGTGGTCGGCGGACGGGTGGTGTTCGAGGAGGCCTAGATGGCGAACCCCGCAGTCGAGTTGGCAGGTGTCACCAAGCGTTTCGGGGAGGACGTGGTCGCCGTCGACGGCATCGACCTGAGGATCGAAGACGGGGAGTTCTTCTCCCTGCTCGGGCCATCGGGGTGTGGCAAGACGACGACCCTTCGCATGATCGCCGGTTTCGAGTTCCCCACCCAGGGAAGCATTCGCATCCACGGCTCCGAGATGGCCCTCAAGCCGCCCAACCAGCGGCCGGTGAACACCGTATTCCAGTCGTACGCCCTCTTCCCCCACATGACAGTGGCCGAGAACGTCGCCTTCGGGTTGCACATGCAGAAGGTCGAGAAGTCGGATGTCTCGCAGCGGGTGAGCCGTGTCCTCGATCAGGTCCAGTTGTCGAAGCGGGCGGACGCCAAGCCCAGCCAGTTGTCCGGTGGCATGCAGCAGCGTGTGGCGCTGGCCAGGGCATTGGTCAACGAGCCAGAAGTGCTGCTCCTCGACGAGCCGTTGGGCGCCCTCGACCTGAAGCTGAGGCAGGCGATGCAGGTTGAGTTGAAAGACCTCCAGGGGAGGGTGGGGATCACCTTCATCTACGTCACCCACGACCAGGAAGAGGCGCTCACGATGTCGGACCGAATCGGGGTGATGAACGAGGGGCACCTCCTCCAGGTGGGGAGGTCCGAGGACATCTACGAGAGCCCGACCTCCCGGTTCGTGGCCGACTTCATCGGTGACATCAACCTCCTGGACGTGACGATGAATGGCTCGGGCTCAGCACGTCTGGCCAGTGGAATCGAGATTGGTGTCCCGGGTCGGTCGGAACAGGCTGGAAGCCAGGTGACGCTGGCACTACGCCCGGAGCGGCTCGCGTTGTTCGACCTCGACGAGGAGGTCCCCGCAGGCCAGAACCGGGTGCGAGTCAGGGTGATGAGGCGGCTGTACTACGGCGACGTGCACTTCTACGACGTCGACGCCGGCATCGGGACCGAGATCGAGGTCAAGGAGGAGAACCGGCCGGGGGTGGAGTTGTACGACGTCGGTGACGAGGCCTATCTGGTCTGGAGCCCGGAGGCGGCCAACGTGGTCTCGTCCTGATGACCGCCCCCCCAGTGACCGAGGCCGAGGCAACGAGCCCGATCACTCCCGAACTGGAGAAGGCCGCGTCGAGGGCCGCGGCGCGGAGGGGCTTTCTCATCGCCCTGCCCTCGTTCGCATATCTAGTGCTCCTGTTCGTCCTCCCTCTGGTCCTGGTATTCGTCTATTCCTTC
This sequence comes from Acidimicrobiia bacterium, assembly GCA_050742015.1. Lineage (GTDB taxonomy): Bacteria > Actinomycetota > Acidimicrobiia > Spongiisociales > ZC4RG35 > JARDZU01. The sequence continues at coordinate 2,841 of JBOGEV010000328.1, read as the reverse complement.
GCCACGAGGGACGCCACCGGCCAGACCGTGCTCGGAGACTGGAACCTCGACTCGTACAAGAGGTTGTTCTCGGCGGAAGTGCTCGAGATCTTCGTGCGGTCCCTGGTGCTCGCGCTGGCGACCACGGTCATCTGCCTCGCGGTGTCCTACCCCTTCGCCTTCTACATAGCCACCAGGACCCCCAGGGCGCGAAATGTGCTCCTGGTGCTGGTGATGATCCCGTTCTGGTCGAATTTCCTGGTCAGGACATATGCGTGGCGAGTGATCCTTGGTTCCGAGGGCCCCATCTCCCAGCTCAGCCAGCTCCTCGGCGGAGATGAGTTCCGGCTGCTCTTCACCAACACCGCCGTCCTGATCGGGCTCGTCTACGGCTTCATGCCGTTCATGGTGCTTCCCCTCTACGCCGCTCTCGAGCGCATGGACTGGCGGCTGGTGGAGGCGGCCCGCGATCTCTACGCCGACGGCTGGACCGCCTTTCGCAAGGTCACCCTCCCTTTGTCGATGCCTGGGGTGGTGGCCGGCTCGATCCTGGTGTTCATCCCCGCCCTCGGCGCCTATGTCACCCCGGCCTTGCTCGGCGGCGCGAGGACGGTACTGATGGGGGACTACATCGTCAGCCAGTTCCTCGCCGCCCGCAATTGGCCCTTCGGATCGGCGCTCTCCTTCGCTGTCATGTTCGTCATGCTCCTCGCCACCCTCTTCTACTTCCGGGCGGGAGCGAGGACAGTGTGAACGAGGGAACCGCCCCAAGAGGCCTCGTCGATCGACTCCTCGGCCTCAATGCGTGGGTTGTCTACCTGTTCTTCTATGCACCGATCCTGCTGCTGATCGTGTTCTCGTTCAACGACAACGACAACGTCGGGATCTGGACCGAGCCTTCGCTGCGTTGGTACGGCGAGATGTTCCAGGACGAACGTGTGATGGGCGCCCTGCGCAACTCGTTGGTCGTCGCCTTCTTCTCCACGATCGTGTCCACGGTGTTGGGGACGATGCTGGCCATCGCCCTCGAGCGCTACCGGTTCCGGGGTCGGGGGACCCTCGACGGAGTGGCCTACCTCCCGATCATCATCCCGGACGTGACCATGGCGGTCATGCTGCTCATCTTCTTCTTCCAGGCCTTTGGTGTCCTCGACGATCTCTTCGGTGTCCGGCTGACGACCGGGCTCACCACGATTGCGCTTGCCCACATCGCATTCAGCATCTCTTTCGTGGCGGTGGTGGTGAGGGCACGTCTGTCCCAACTCGACAGCAGTCTCGAGGAGGCTGCGGCGGACCTGTACGCCAATCGCTGGCAGGCGTTTCGCAAGGTGACCCTGCCCCTCATTGCCCCCGGAGTGGCCGGTGGCGCCCTGCTCGCCCTCACCCTGTCATTGGACGATGTGGTGGTCACCCAGTTCGTCTCCGGGGCCGGCTCGACCACCCTCCCCGTCTACGTATTCGGGCTGGTGCGACGTGGGGTGACTCCGCTGATCAATGCGGTGAGCACCGTCATGCTGGTGGCGTCGATGATCCTCGTCGGGATCTCGCTCGGATTCCAGCGAGGGGCGGAGGCACGGGGGCAGAGACTCGCGGATCCCGAGGCTCTCCTCGAGGAGATCTCCGCGGACTGACAACGTCGGAGACCGGGTGATGCCGAACGCTGGAGGTGCGAATAAGGTGGCCTGGCGGAATGGAGCAAATCGACGATTCCCGGGAGGATTAACGAGGTGCGAAGGACGACGAGGCTGATCGCCTCACTCATGGTGCTTACCCTGCTGGTTGCGGCCTGCGGCGGCGACGAAGGTGGCGGCACGGGGACCACTCCGGTCGAGGGAACCGGGACACCCGACGGTGCAACCGGAGCCAACTGTGCATTGGACGAGGTCGACGGTGATCTCAACTTCTACAACTGGTCCGAGTACATGGACCCCGAACTGGTCACCGCTTTCGAAGAGCAGTATTCGGTCGACATCGTCGAAGACTTCTACGAGTCCAACGAGGCGCTGCTGGCCCAGATGCAGGCCGGTGCCGTCTACGACGTGATCGTTCCCTCCGACTACATGGTCGGGATCATGATCCAGAACGGGTTGCTGGCGCCGATCAACGACACAGCCGTGCCCAATCTCTCCAACCTCCTGCCCAGGTTCACCGAGCTCCCCTACGACCCGGGACCGGAGTATTCGGCGGCCTACCAATACGGGACTACAGGTCTCGGGGTTAACGTCTCGGTAGTCGGCCAGGACTTTCCCCGCAGCTGGGCTCTCTTGTTCGATCCCGAGTTGACCGAGGAGTTTCCCGGAGGCGTCTCGGTGCTCAACGACCCGAGAGAGGCGATGGGAGCTGCTCTCAAGTATCTCGGCTACTCGTTGAACGACACCGACCTGGCCCACCTCCAGGAAGCCACCGACACCATCTCTGCCGGGTTGGGCGGGATCGCCACCTTCGACTCCGACCAGTACGACGAGGCGTTGGTCTCCGGTGAGGTCGCGGTCTCCCACGGTTATTCGGGAAACATGATCATCGGTATCGGCGAGGCCGAGAACCCCGATGACTACGAGTACATCCTGCCCGAGGAGGGCGCCACGCTCTGGATCGACAACATGGCCGTGCCGGCAAACGCGGAGCACCCGTGCACCGCGTTCACGTTCATCAACTACATCCTGGAAGCGGAGAACGGCGCCACCCTGACCAACTGGAACTACTACGGGACCCCGAATGAGGCGGCGGTCGACTTCGTGGATCCTGAGGTGATCGAGTTCTACGCCCCGACTTTCGAGGCCGAGGGGCTGGAAGTGATCGAGGACACCGGCGACTACGAGATCAATTTCACCGACTACCTGGCGCAGGCGAAGAGCTGATCGA
>JBOGEV010000327.1:0-1968 GCA_050742015.1 Acidimicrobiia bacterium | reverse complement strand
GACCGGTCGCTTTCGTTGGGGGCTTCGGTTCAGGAGTTTGCGGAGCCGTCGACGCTGCCTGCTCCCGAGTCAGCCGAATCGTCGGCCGCTGGGGGAGGCGGCGGGGCCGGCGAGTCGGCTGAGTTGTCAGCCGGGGGCGCCGGGGCCGGGGCGGGGGCCGGGTCCGCCGAGGCGACACTGTCCGCAATCGTGGTGGTCCTGGCGGGAGCGTCGAACGGCGAGCTGGCGCTGTCCAATGTGTCCACCTGAACACCCAGATCGGCCAGTGTGGTCGAAGTGGTCTTGGCCACCGTGACCTCGGTGATCGGGGTCACATCCTCGAGGTTGATCGGGTCGGGCGTCCTCGATCCGTCATCTGAATCGGCCAGTGCCAAACCACTCAACCCGAGGGCCGAAGCGGTGGCGACCGCCGCCACGACTTTCCAATCCTTGGGGCCTTTGCCCTGATCCTTGGCTTCCATGATGGCCTCCTTCGTGAGGTGTCTTCGTCTTCTCGATGACACTTTCCGAAGTAGGGGTTAGATCATCCTGAGAGGGCCATGAGAGTTCTCTCATCGAATTTCGAGTGCGTTCTGCAACCATTTCGAGGCAATGTCCACCCGATCTGCCGTCTCCTCCGGCCAGGCTGCACTCTGCACCCGGAACGGCCCGGTGGCCAGAGAGAGCACCACGGCTGCGGTTCTCAGCCGCAGGTCCACGGGATCGAGCAGCTCGTCCCAGACCCGGATCAGCCGGTCACCCAGATCCCTGACCCGGGCCGGCTGGCGGCTCATTCCCGCCCAGATCGCCAGGTGACCGAGCATCGTCGCAGCGTCGTCGGCCGCCCTGCCTCGTCCGTAGGTGTCTACGTCCAACATGCCGATCACCGCCCCGCCCTCCACCAGGAGCTGTGACTCGTAGTAGTCGCCATGGCACGGGGTATCGGCGGGTGAGGTTTCCGGGCCGATCTGCTCGACGACATCGTCGAGCTGATCAGAGAGCTCGGGCGAGACCATCGACAACAGCGGTCGGATGTCCGCGAGCCTGCCTATCGGCGACGGCGACTCTCGGCTGTCGCCGGGTGGTGGGATGCGTCGAGGCAGCTCGACGATGTCGGCCGGGGAGGGAATCCGCTGGTCCGGATGCTCGAGCACCGAGCGCAGGGTCGATCCTGGCACCGCCTGGAGTGCGATCAGGCCCAGGTCTCTGGAGAATCCGAGACTGGCCGGCACCGGGAGGGACTCGGCCAGCGCTTGGTGCGAGCGATGCAGGTCCTCGATGTGACTGGGGCGGACCAGCTTCAGGTAGAGACCCTCCTGGCGGCCCGAAACCGAGACCACGGCCCGGCGCCCTGGCCGGTAGGCGACGAGCCGGGTGTCGACTGGTCCCGGCGCCCCGCCCAGATCCTCCAGGAGCTGCGCCGTCCGCTCTGAGTCGAGTGCGGCCTCCAGACCCGGCAGCGCCGGGTCGTGAGGGAGTCTCCAGACACCGACCCGACCATTCTCGTTCTCGACGACGAGCGCCCCGTGGGGGATGCGACCCGCCACACAGACAAAGGTCGAGGTCCCCTCCAGCTCACCGCCTTTGATCGAGGCCCGGTACCGCGCTGTGATGCTGATCCCCGGCCACCAGGTCACCTGGAGCAACTCCCCGCCCTCCACCCGGCCCCCGGTTCCGGAAACCGCCGCGTCGATGGGGCCAGGAGTCGGAGAAGAGAGGAGGGTCGACACCTCGGGGAGGGCGAGATCCTCGAGGACGGCGGTCCTGGGATGGTTGAAGCTCACTCGATCAGGATGGCAGGGCGGGCACCGGTGGAAGGCGCGGACCTAGAGTCGGAACCCAGCCCACAGAGGAGATTGTCATGATCCAGGAGTTCAAGGACTTCATCAACAGGGGAAATCTGGTCGACATCGCGGTCGCCTTCGTGATGGGCCTCGCCTTCGCCGCAGTCATCACCAGTCTGACCAACGACATCATCAACCCGATCAT
>JBOGEV010000326.1:0-4687 GCA_050742015.1 Acidimicrobiia bacterium | reverse complement strand
ATCCTGAGATGATGGTTCACCCTCCCGCCCCGGCTGTCGAGACGGGCCACCAGTTCCTGACCGAGGAAGCAGCCTTTGTTGAACGAGATCGAAGTCGGCACCAACCCGGTCTCCTGTGGGATGGTGGAGTCGGTGATATCCACTCCCATCAAGGGCTCGCCGGCCTCGATCCGTAGTGCCTCGTATTCCTCGGCCTCGACCGCGGGGAGGTCCGGCTTCTCCCCCACCACCAGGGCCCGCGGCACTGTGGCCCAGGACACGTCGGCGACCAGCGACGAGCGATCGCCCGACCACCGGCCGCTCTCGACATCGAATGGCCCGATCACCAGCCAGCAACCAACTGCAGACATTTCGATCTCGACATCGACCCGGATCTGATACCGGCTCAACCGGGCCACCAACTCCTCGCCACGCCCGTCCTCGGTGACCAGACCCACCCGGTCGGCGTCGCGCAGGGCCCAGAGGACGAAGTCGAGCTTTCCCTGCGGGGTGAGCAGGAACGACCTCCTCACCTCCCCCGGTTGGATGTTCCCGATCTCCTGACTGATCAGGTCGTTGAGGAATCGGATGGCGTCGGAACCGCCGAACCAAACCAGTTCGGGCTGGGTCGGAGCCAGATGGGGTGTGCTCAGTTGCATCAAATCGTGGCCAGGTCTCTGAGGAAGGGTACGGACAAGAGCAGTCTGGAGAACCAGTTGGAGAGTGTGCTCACGTTCCCGGTCACCATCACCACCCCGAACAGGGTCAGGAGAACTCCGGAGGCGATGTTGATCGGCCGGAGGTACGGCTTGAGCCGCCCGAAGACCTTGAACAGGCCCAGTCCGGCGAGGAGGAACGGCACCCCCAGGCCCAACGAGTAGGCAAGCAGGAGGATCATCCCCCGACCCAGGGTGTCCTGAAGCGAGGCCGTGGCCAGAATCACGGTGAGAACCGGGCCGATGCATGGGGTCCAGGCGAAACCGAACGCCATCCCCATGACCGGCGGTGCCCACTCCCCGAGCCGACTGGGCCGCACGTCAACTCTGCGGTCACGACCCAGGCTGGCGAGCACCCCCCGATCACTCACCGCCATCGCCACCATCAACAGACCGAAGACGATCACGGTCAGGCCGGCGATTGTGGTAAACGCATTCAGGTTCGAGACCAGCCAGGTGCGAAGACCGGTGGCTATCGCCCCCAAGGCGACGAACACGACGGTGAACCCGGCGATGAAGAGGAGGATGACCCGGGTCATCCTCGTCGTCGACACGTCACCTTCCTCGAGTTGGCTTGCCGAGTAGCCGGACATCATCGACAGATAGCCGGGGAGCAAGGGCAGGACACAGGGGGAGACGAAAGAGATCACCCCTGCCCCGAAGGCGATGAGGATTTGAAGCAGGTACGCGGCCGAGTCGACGTTCTCAAACACTTTGGTTTTCCGGCGTACAAGCCGAAGTGTGGTGATGATCGCACGCGTGCCGCTCTACTCTCGAGTCGTGGCTCCGTGGTTGCACCGCGTTTTGGGCCCGTTGCTCCCGGTGGAGCGATTCACCGCCGCCGACCGACGGATCGTGTTCGTCATCTGGGCGGCGGGAGTGGTGCAGGGATTCGCCCAATCTCAGGCCTCGGCCACCTTGCCCTTCACCAGGGCGGGACTCGGTCTCAGCGAAGGCGAGATGAGCCTTGTCCTCGGCATTGCCCGCCTGGCCGCATTCGCCGCCCTTCCCCTGGGGTGGATCGGCGATCACCGGGGCCGACGGCGCCCGTTGCTCATCGCGATCACCCTGGTCGTGGCCGGAGGCACCCTTGCCGGGCTCGCCGTCGAGGCATGGCAGTTCGGGTTCGCCCAGGCGATCCTCCGAACGGGAACCGCGGCCATGGGGGGATTGGCCATCGTCTTGCTGGCGGAGCAGGTATCGGTGCACATCCGGGCCTACGCCATCTCCTTCTATGGGGCGGCGGTGTCGTTCGGTGGCGGTCTTGCGCTGATGACCCTTCCCCTCGCCGACGGCGGCGGCAACAACTGGAGGATCCCGCATCTCCTCGTGTCCCTTGGCCTCCTCACTCTGCCCTTCCTGGTGCGAAACATCCCTGAGAGCCGCATCTTCATCGAGGACCACGAGGACCGTCATTGGCGGGACCTGGCCACCGGACAATGGGCAAGGCGGTTCTGGGTGGTCTCGGTCATCGCCTTCCTCGTCTCCGCTTTCTCGGCGGTTGCCCTCGCCTTCTCTACCACCCGGATGATCGAACACCTCGGCCTCACCACCGGGACGACGGTGCTGATCGCCCTTCTCGGGGGCACCCTGGGCGGCACCGGTTTCTTTGTCGGTGGGCACCTCGCCGACGCCTGGGGACGGCGACGGACGACCGTGGTGAGTCTGCTCCTCGCTCTCGGCGGCGGGCTCGTCATCTACTGGTCGGAGTCGATCCCGGTCATCGTCGTGGCCGTGATGGTGTCGTCCTTCGGCACGTTCGCCTTCGTCCCGGCGGGTGGCTCACATCGGACAGAGCTGTTCCCAACCGGGCTCAGGGCGAGCGCCAACACCGCCGCGACCAACTTCGGGCTGGCCGGGTCCGCGGTAGGGCTGATGCTGGGGATCCTCACCATCGATCGATTCGGCCTTTCGATCACCGTCACCATGCTCGGAGTGGGGATGGGAATGGCCGCTTTCCTCACTCTGCTCCTCCCGGAGACAAGAGGTCAGGACCTCACCGCGGTTCCAACCGCTCGGCTGTAGGTGAAGAGGAAGACAAGGCCACGGGCCACGAGCATCGCCGCGATCGCCCACCAGATCCCGTCCAGGGAGCCGCCGAGCGGGGTCAGTGTGATCAACAGCACCAGCGTCACCGCCCCCATTGCGGTCGAGGCGATGATGGTCCCGAAAGCCAGTAGCCCGAAGAAGATCCCGTCGGCCACGAAGAGCGGCGCTCCTATCGGCATCATCCATCCCGCCACCTCGGAGGCGGAAAGGGTCAGCCCGGCCACTGCCGGGTCATCGACCAGGTAACGGAGCAACGGGCCTCCCGCCATGAACGCTCCCATGAGCAGGACACCGGTGATCGCACCCCAGGTCACAAGTCGCAGTGAAAGCTGGTCCGCGCGCCCCGGGTCCCGGATCCCGACCGCATCTCCGATCATGGCCTGGGCGGCGATGGCGAATGCGTCAGCGATCATGGCGGCCAGGAGCCAGACCTGCATGACGACCTGGTGTGCCGCGATCGCCTCGGCCCCGAGCCTGGTCGCGGTCGCCGCGGCGAAAGTCAGACCGAATAGGAGAAACCCGGTGCGGATCGAGACCAGGATGCCGTTCCGACCTAACGCCAGGATCGTCGGGATCGCCTGGCGTAGTCCGGCCGGCCGGTCGGCCATCCCTCGGGATCGGATCAGGTGGAGAAACCAGATCGCACCCGCGTACTGGGCAATGACTGTGGCGATGGCCGCTCCCTGGATCCCCCACCCGGCCACGAAGATCAGCAGCGGATCCAGGACCAGGTTGATCAGATTGACCCCGAGCGCCACGAACAGAGGCGTCTTGGTGTCCTGGTGACCCCGAAAGGCGCCATGTCCCGCAGTCACGAGCAACACCGCCGGCGTGGCGATGCCCCGGATTCGGAGATAGGAGACGGCGGGCCCGGCTACCTCGTCGCCGGCGCCCATCAGCCCGACGAACCACGGCGCCAGGACCTCGATGACCAGAGCGGCCAGGACCCCGAGGATGACCGCCAGGACAAGGGCGTCGCCGACCCAGCGTCTCGCCTCGGATCGATGCCCTCGGCCCAGCGCCTGGGCCACGAGGGGTGTGGTGGCGTAGGCCAGGAAGTTGAACCCGAAGAAAACGAACCCGAGAATCGCCGTGTCGACACCCAGGGCGGCCAGCTCGTCGACACCCACCCTGGCCACGAATGCGGTGTCGACCAAGGTGAGCAGTGGATCCACGGCCAGCGTCCCCAGTGCGGGAATGGCAAGACGCAGAATTGCCCGGTTGGAGACCCGGGGAATGGTCACCGTGGCTTTTTGCCGGCGAAGACGAACCGATCCGGGAACTCGCAGAGCCGAAACAGCTCGCATTGACCGCACAACGGCCGCTTGGCGTCGCAGACGTCGCGCCCGAATTGGATGACCCGCATCGACAACCCCGACCATTCGCTCTTCGGGAACAAGGCCATCAGATCCTTCTCGATCTTGACCGGGTCCATTTGGGTGGTGAGACCGAGTCTCCGGCTCACCCGGCGGACATGGGTGTCGACCGCGATCGCGGCCACGCCCCAGGCCTCGGCCAGGAGCACGCTCGCGGTCTTGCGGCCCACCCCGGGCAATTTGACCAGCTCGTCGAGATCCATCGGCACCTCACCGTCGAAGAGCTCCTCGATCCCCTGAGCCAGCTGGATGATCGACTTGGTCTTCTGCCGGAAGAAGCCGGTCGAGTACACGATCCCCTCGACATCCTCGGGATTGGCCTCGGCCAGGTCGGAGACGGTCGGGTATCGCTCGAAGAGGACCGGCGCCACCTTGTTCACGTTCTCGTCGGTGGTCTGCGCCGAGAGGACCGTCACAACCAGGAGCTGGAACGGCGATTCGTAGTCGAGGGCGGTGCCGATAGTGGGATAGCGACGGCCCAGGCGGTTGAGGATGGCGCGGGCCTTCCCCTTCTCGGCCCGGGTGGGCACGGTCCCGTCGGCGCGGCTCAGTGGCATGAGACGGCAT
>JBOGEV010000325.1:0-7274 GCA_050742015.1 Acidimicrobiia bacterium | reverse complement strand
CTAGCGTCGCCTTGACCAGGTCCCGAAGGCTGATCTCACCGCTCCCATCGAGCGATGGAGGCCGGGCCTCGTAGTACGAGCCATGAACCAGTGGTACATGAAGCTCACGCACCTCCTCACAGGCCCGGACGCAGTGATCTGAGGGAACAGCCGCGATCAGAGCAGAGAGGAAGGAAGTCTTCCCGGCGCCGGGAGGACCGCTGATCAGCACGGAGGCCGAGGCGCGCATCGCCGCCGACAGGAACCCGGCCGCGTTCGCGGAAAGGGAGCCGAGCTCGACCAGCGAGGCAAGAGTCTCCCGCCTCAGGGCGTAGCGCCGGATCGTGGCCGAGAGGCGATCGGCAACCGGTGGGATCACGGCAGTTAGCCGAGCCGACCCGTCGAGAATCCGCGCCTGGGACACTGGGTGAGACGCATCGAGCCGTCGATCGGTGGCAGCCATCAGACGCTCGATCACCTGACGGTTCTCGGTCTCCGAACTGGGTGTCTCCAGACCGCGCAGTCGACCACCGGCCTCCAGATAGGTGACCCGATCCCCTTCGATGAATATCTCTTCGACGTCCTCCCGATCGAGCAGGTCCCCGAATGGCCCGAAGTAGGAAACCGACTGCAGCAGCCGGCGAACGGTGGCGTCGGGATCAGCCAACGACCTGACCTCGCCCAGATGGGCATTGCGCTGGTAGTCGTCCACAGTCGCCCGTAGCAGCTCGACGAGTCGGGTGGTGTCTCGCTGCGGATCGAGGCCCGAGCCGTCGATCCTCTCCAGAGCTCGCTTCCTGATCTCCTGATAGGCGTCGACGCTCACTCGACAGCCTCTTTGATCAGGGAGGCGACCCGCGCCACCGACTTGGCAAAAGGCCCCCGAACCAGATGGGTCCCGTCCCACGATGCCCGTTCCAGACGTCCGTCCTCGGGGAGGAGGACCACCGGTGCCTCCGGGAGCAGACGTGCCATCTCGGCCCGTATCTCCAGTCGGCGCCTGCTGCCGGCCGCGACCCGGTTGACCACGGCCAGCGAGTCCGGCGTCTCGGCACCCGACGCGATGTCGGTGACGGCTCTCACCAATCGCGCCACCCCGACCGGGTTGGCCAGGCCGACAACGATCAGCACATGGAATCGAAGTAGCTGGAGTCGATCCGGTGGCACGACGCCGAGATCGGCGACCAGCATCTCGTACCCGGCGGCTCCTATCTCGTCGAGAAGACCTTCGACCTCGACCGCCGGCAACTCGTGACCCGCCGGGTTGACCAGGCCACCCACGACATCGACTGACTCGTGGGCAAGAATCGCCTCAGTGGCTCCGCCCGGAGAGTGATGCGCTGCGTCCACGGCCGTCAACAGATTCGGATGCAAGGGCAGGTCGAGACGTTGCGCCAGTGACGGCGCGACCTGGTCGAGATCGATGAGCACGGTGGCCCGGTCCCGGGCGAGGCTCGATGCGAGACCGATGGCGACTTCGGTCGCGCCTACCCCTCCGATCGGCCCGACGACCCCTACCCGAAACGACTTCGCTGCCGACGAGACGGGCTTCGGGGCACCGGCTTGATTGAGCTTGGTGGAAAGGGCGGCTCTCAGGAACTCCTCGGGCCCGGCTTCCGCCTCGATCACGTCGGTGATACCGCATTCGAGAAGATGGCGTTTGGCGTCGGGCGCATCCGCCGGGTCGTAGACCCCGACGATCTCCCGGCCCAACTCGCGCAGGCTCCTCACCAGACGGGGAGTGAGGAACGAGCAGACATCGTCGATGAAAATGACGTCGTACTGCTCACTGGCGGCCTGCTCCGGACCCATGACTCGGGACCGAACCCTGCCTCCGCCATGATCGAGCAGGAACCGATGGAAGCGGTCGGGCCAGGCTCGGGCAGAGGCAGCCAGGGCGATCTCCGGGCCCACGGTCAGTCCCCACCCGCGGGCAGAGCGCCCGCCCCGGTCGAGCGGACGATCTCGATCGACCCGTCGTCGATCGCCCGGGCCAGGGCCAATGCATCCTCCGAGGTGACCGCCACCACCACGTGATAGAGGCCGACTCCGGACAAGGCACCCTGGGAAGTCTCGGCGATGCTCACCACCTCCAAGTCGACGGCGACGAAGGCAGGCTCTTCGCCCAACATCGAGATCACGTCGACGCGATCGCCGACTACGAGGGTGGCCCCGGCCGCATGTTCGACCGGAACCGGGATGCTCATGGTGCGAAGACCATCGCGGGCGCCAGGTCGGATCACGATGGAGCGATCGATCAACTCGTCCCGGGCGACCGAGCGACCAACGATCCAGCCTTCGAGACCTCCCAGGTCGGCTTCGACGATCAGATGGTCGATTCCCTCGAAGTCGGCAGCGATGGGGACCAGGCGAACCAGGTCCGACGAGAAAGGTGCTCCTTCCGGGATGGGCGCATCGGCGATGGCCACGAGGCTGGTGGCATCCCGATTCTGGAGTGCCAGGAAATTGAGCCCGAAGGCGAGGAGTGCAGCCAAGGCTATGGCAATGTGCGACAGCGAAGGTCTATGCCGCGCCGACCTGGCGGTCGGTGCCGAGGTGCCCGCTTCCCTCGTTATGACGGAGGGACTCGTCGTCACGTTTTGGAACCTATCGTCGACCTGTCATTCGATGTCGAGAGCGCGAAAAGAGATGGGCGAGAGACCGGATCGGGAGATCGAGGAGCACCTGCGACAGGGTGCGGGGAGGGAGTGGCTCGAGGAAGCCGCCGAAGACGAGCAGCTCACCGAGCTGCTGCGGCGACGAAGGCTCGACCTTGGAGAGAGGGCGCGAGAGATGGTCCACCGCGGAGAGCGAGCTCGAGCCGAGACCGGTGCGCACACCTTCTCCGGGCAGGTTGTGTTCGCCGGGTCGGAATTCGCCACCGTCGACCGGGGTGAGGACATCGTCGAGGTGGTGCTCGGCGCCGCGGTTTGGGCGGTGGAGCGCAGCGAGTCCGGTGGCCACGAGCAGAGCGGCGAGTCTCTCACCTTTCGTGCCCGGCTCGCCGAGATCTCCTCGACCTCGGAGGAGGTGCGGGTGATCGTGGCCGATGGGAGGGCGATCCTCGGCTCCATCGAAGTGGTGGCCACGGACCACGTTGAGATCTCCCAAGGCGTGAGCGCGATCATCGTTCCCATTCGATTGATCGCCGCCGTGGTCCGGCCTAACCCTCGCTTCTGACTTCATCGCTCTCCGTGATCACCGGGTGGGAACGAACGAACTCGTAGATCTCGTCCCGAAAGAACTTGAAGGTGCGACCACCGGGGAGCTTGTAGGCGGGGAGCCGCCCCTCCCGGGCATACCGGCGCACCATCTGCACATTCATTCCCAACAACTCCGCCACCTGTGCCGCGTCGAGGATCGGGGGGTAGTCCTCAGCCATCTGTCGTCCTCATCGTTACTCGAGGTGAGCGTACGGAATTCTGCAACCGGTTGGAATGGGTTCGATTCGAGGCTCTTCACCAGAATCGGCCCGGTGCCGATAGCAGTGGATGCTCGAGTTCTTCCTGGGATACAACATGGGACAGCAGTCGGCCACCAAAGCAGCCTCACTGGCTCGCAGTGCCGCAGTTGCCGACGGGACACGACACACCAACCGGATCGAAGATGTCAACGAGCGGGTCGACCGGCTGCTCATGATCGTCCGGGCCATGTGGGCGTTGATGGAGGAGCAAGGCCTCACTTCCGAGCAGTTGATGGCCAAGATCGATGAGCTCGACCTCCAAGACGGGACCGACGACGGACGAGTGCGAGGGCCCGTGGTGGAATGCCCGTCTTGTCAGTCGAAGGTAGCGCCGGGTCTGAGGGCGTGTCAGTTGTGCGGGACCGAGGTCCGGCCCGACACCGGGCACCCACTCGGCCACGTCTGACGAAGATCTCCCCTCCCCGCCTTCGGCGGTACTCCCCCTTCGGGGGGAGAAACAGAGCCCCCTCCCCGATGGGGCTCCGAGCACGACCTCGGGGTCCACGTGCGGATCTCGAGAGAGTGGCTCTCGCAGATCACCGACTAGTGACGTGCCAAACGCATTAGGAAGGGGTTTCTTCCCCGATTTATCATCGTTTTAGGGGTGGTGGGGCCACGATGGAGTGTTTGTGCCCAAATTGAGTGAGAAGGAGCTCTGATCAACTTGTCGTCGAAGAGGTATCTGGTCGTGCCGTTGGCCCTCCTGGCCATCCTTGCCCTGGCACCGGCGGCGGTAGCTCAGACCGAGGAAGAGGAGCCAGCTCCACCGCCGGCCACTGCACTGACCGTCAGCACGCCCTTTCCCTCCGTCGTCGTACAGCCCGGAGACCAGGTGAGCTTCGCCCTGTCCATTGGGGCGCCGAGCCAGGTCTCAGTGGCCCTGGTGTCCGAGGGTGTGCCCGAAGGATGGACCGCGGCCTTCCGAGGTGGTGGATTCGAAGTCGACTCCGTGACCGCCGGCCCCGGATTGGACCCCGAGGTGACCTTCGACGTCACCGTCCCGGCCACAGCCGAGGAGGCCACAGTCGAACTAGCGGTGACCGCTACCGCCGGCGCCGAAACGGTGCAGATTCCGCTCGGCGTGAGGGTTTCCGCTCAGGCGGGCGGTGAGGTGACCCTCACCCCCAATTTCCCTGGCCTGCGCACCCCGGCCGGTGAGCCCGTCACCTTCGACGTTGAACTGGCCAATGGGACCCCGGCCGACCTCGAGTTCGAGCTGGTCCCTTCGGCGCCATCGGGATGGGACGTCACCGCCGAGTTGTCAGGTCAGGCACAGGCCTCCACGATCCAGGTCGAGGCCGGAGGCACCGAGACGATCAACGTCGAAGTGACCCCACCGTTCCAGGCGGAAGCCCAGCAATATCCGGTGACCCTCCAGGCCACCGCTCCCGGCAACAGCGTGGAGACGGAGATGATCGTCGAGGTCGTCGGATCGTTCGCCCTCGAGATGACCACCGCAGATGACCGGCTCAACGCCGAAGTCACGGTGGGCAGCACCAACGACTTTCAGATGCTGCTCACCAATTCGGGCACCGCGCCCCTCGACAACGTCGTGGTCGGGGTCACCCCGCCCAGTGGTTGGGAGGTCAGCTTCGACAACCAGGAGGTCGCAATCGGCCCCGGCGAGACCGTGCCCGTCGTGGCCACTATCACGCCCTCCGAAGAGGCAGTGGCCGGCGACTACGTGATCAGCTTCACTGCCACCCACGAGCAGGCGGATGCTTCGATGGAAGTCCGCACGACGGTCAATCCTTCGGCGGTGTGGGGCATCGTCGGTATCGCTGTCATCGCCCTGACACTGGCCGGGCTGGCCTGGGTGTTCCGCCGCTTCGGTCGCCGCTGAGATGGCCACGACCATCCGCAGCAAGGGGCTGACCAAGACCTACGGCGAGCACACCGTGGTCGACAAGCTCGACCTCGACGTCGGCGCCGGCGAGGTGTTCGGCCTGCTCGGGCCGAACGGCGCCGGCAAGACGACCACCATCCTCATGCTGCTCGGGCTCGTCGAGCCGACGAAGGGGACAATCAAGGTGCTCGGCCTCGATCCCAGGCACTATCCGTTGGAGGTGAAGCGCAAGGTCGGCTATCTGCCCGACGCCGTCGGCTTCTACGACTCGATGACCGGGCGGGAGAACCTGAGGTTCACGGCACGGCTCAACGGAATCGACGATTCCGAGGGCGAAATCGACTCGCTGCTCGAGCTGGTCGGCCTGGCCGAGGCCGGCGACCAGCCGTCTGGCGAGTACTCCCGGGGGATGAAGCAGCGTCTCGGGGTGGCCGATGCGCTGGTCAAGAGCCCCTCAGTGCTGATCCTTGACGAGCCGACCACGGCCATCGACCCCGAAGGTGTCGTCGAGATGCTCAACCTGATCCAGCGGTTGGCCAAAGAAGAAGGGGTGACAGTCCTGCTCGCGAGCCACCTCCTCCACCAGGTGCAGGCAGTGTGCGACCGGGTCGCCATCTTCGTCCGGGGCAAAGTCGTTGCTCAGGGCACGCCCCACGAGCTGGCCAAGGTCGAGGAAGGCGGCCAGGTCCGGGTCGAGTTCCGTCTCGGCGGGGATCCGGCAACAGCCAAAGCCAACCTCGAGTCCCTCGGCACCGTCGGCGAGGTCTCCCCGGGTCGAGTGCCCGGGTCGTTGGTGGCCGAGCTCGACTCGGGATCCTTGGCCCCCACGGTCAGCGGCCTCGTGTCGAAGGGGGTCGATGTCATCGGGGTCGCCCGACTCGACGAGGACCTGGAGACCATCTACCGGCGCTACTTCGAGATTCAGGAGGAGGCAACGGTATGACGACCGCCACCGACGACATCGGGGCCGAGGAAGTCCCGGCATCCGAAGCGCCTTTAAAGGTCGGGGGTTGGCGGACCGTCGCCTCCAAGGAGATCGCCGACCATCTGCTCTCGGGCCGGTTCGTGGTGCTCATGGGCGTTCTCGGGATCGCAACCGCCGCAGCCGTGTTCGCCGCTTCGGGAGGGATACGCGACGTTGCCCCCAATGCGCAGGGGATCACCGCGCTGTTCCTCAAGTTGTTCACCGTCACCGCCGACCCGGTCCCATTCCCGCTGATCGTCTTCGTCGGGTTCCTGGCGCCGTTGCTGGGGATCATGTTCGGCTTCGACGCGGTGAGCGGCGAGCGGTCACAGGGGACACTGCCCCGGCTCCTCTCGCAGCCCATCCATCGGGACGAGGTGATCCTGGGCAAGTTCGTCGCCGGATTGACCGTCGTGGCGATCATGCTCACCTCCCTGGTCCTGTTCGTGTCCGGCATCGGGATCCTCCGGCTCGGGGTGGTACCGACACCAACTGAGATCTCGCGCCTCGTGGTGTGGCTGATCTTCGCAGTGATCTATGTGGGGTTCTGGCAGGCGCTGGCCACCTTGTGCTCGGTGCTGGCCAAGCGAGCCTCGACATCGGCGATGATCCCGATCGGGGTGTGGCTGGTGCTCACCCTGTTCGGCTCGTTCATCTTCAGCGCCATCGCGAGTGTCCTCTCGCCCCGAGACGGCTCCCAGGCGGCGGAGGTGGCCTATCTCCAAACCACGCAGGCGGTGTCCCAGCTGTCACCGGTGACCCTGTTCCAACAGGGCTCCAGCGTCCTGCTCGACCCCGAGGTGCGGACGGTGGGATTGGTGACGGTGGAGCAAGTCGATCGGGCCATCGTCTCCGAGCTGAACCTGACCCAGAGCCTGGGTGTGGTCTGGCCCCAGATCGCCATCCTGGTCGCCATGACCTCGGTCATGTTCGCCCTGGCCTACGTCGCCTTCATGCGCGACGAGGTGCGGGCCTAGAGGCCGGACACCACCCGTTTTGGCGCGGAGATCTCGACCTATAGG
>JBOGEV010000324.1:0-6918 GCA_050742015.1 Acidimicrobiia bacterium | reverse complement strand
GAACTGACCTGACAGCCCGACTACCTCGCGAAGAGGATTGCCCCCACGAGCCGGTCTGGGGGCGAGGTGATGGGTCCGAATAGGCCCTCGGCATTAGTTACTTCCTCCTAAAAGAGTGGGTCGCGGTCCTCGCGTTTGGGGGGTTGAACGGCGATGATGGCTCCAGCCCGTAGGTGTAGTACGGATTGGAGCCATTTCGGGGGGAGTTTCCGACGGCGGAGCGACGGCTGAGGAATGCGGTCTTTCAGGCCGAGCAGGCCGATCTTCTTGGCGACGACTTCAGTCTCGAGATCCGCCGCGGGTGCCTGCATTTGCGGTGAGGAGACCGCGCTGTTCGCCTCGATCGAAGGCGATCGGGGCGAGCCGCGTCAGAAGCCACCGTTCCCCACCGAAGTCGGCCTCTTCGGCAAGCCGACCGGGGACAACAACATCGAGACCCTGTTCGCCGCGTTGTAGACACATCCTCGCCAATGAGGGAGCGGAGTGGGCCGCCATGGGAAAACGTTCCACCGGGCCCAAGCTCTTCTGCGCTTCCGGAGACGTGGAGAAGCCGGGTGTCTACGAGATGCCGATGGGGACCACTTTGGGATCGCTGTTGGAGCTGGCCGGTGGGATGCGAGATGAAAGGGCTATCGGAGCCGTCCTCATGGGCGGCGCCGCCGGGCCGGTTCGTCGGCGGTGTGGACGTGGGCACTGAAGATCCAGAATCCTCCAAAGACGTAGAGCACCCTGCTCGAACGTCGCTGAGGCTTCAGATCGTCGAAGAGCGGAGTATCGCGGGGAGAATGCTCCTTCCTTTCATCGCTCTCTCGAACGTATGAACGGGAACGTGCCGCGTCGTCACCCTGGCGCGGTGTTGCGACCTACACCACGAGAGTGATGCCCCATCTCAAGTAGGAGGTGAGCCTCATCCCCGAGATGGGTGTCAACCGGCGTCCGATGCCGTACCGTTTCCTGGTGAGCCGCTCCGTGTCACCGAACCGTGCGGATGGTCGCTCAAACCCGATCCTCGTGTCCGTGCAGATAGTGCTCCACGGCAACGTCCAAGAGCAGCCTGACATGGGTGTCATCGACTCGGTAATAGACGGTGCGGCCCTCTTTCCTGGAGCGGACCAAGCCGGCAAGACGAAGCTGGCGAAGTTGATGACTCGTAGCCGACTCGGAAGCTTCCACGGTGGCCGCGAGATCACAAACACACAGTTCGCCGGCCTCCAACAGCGCGTAGATCATCCGGAGTCGACCAGGATCGGACAGCAACCGAAAACGGTCAGCCAGTTCGGTGGCCTCATCACCCGTCAACAGTTCGCTGCGGGTCGACTCGACCTTGTCCGGGTGGACCATCCGAACGTCACATGCTTCATCCGGCATCGGGATCACATCAGCCATCGCCGACAATCGTACCGTTTCTATGAAAGCCAACTCATACTTTCATAGAAACCTGATTATGGCTACGTTTGGATCCCGATGGGCTTGGCAGAACTGGTCCCGTGGCGGCCACACCCCGAAGTTTGGGTTCTCGTCGCCGTAATGCTCGGTGGATACTGGATCGCCGTTCGTCGTCTGGCACCCTATTACGCACCCCGAGACAAACCCGCCGTCTCCCGGATCCAGATCGCTTCCTACCTGGGTGGTGTAGCCGTCCTTTGTCCTGTGTCTGACTCATCCCCGCCGGGACCTCGGCTTTGGGGATTGGACGAAGTCACCGACCAACAGATCGCAGGTCTGCTCATGAAACTCGGGGGCGGTGTCATCCTATGGACCGTGATCACTGTCACCTTTTTCCGTTGGGCCGCAGCTGAGCGTGTCGACGCCCCCGGCTTCCGCCCTTCGTGATCAACAAGACCTTGAAGTTCTTGACGTCGATCACGACTTTGACTCTCGTGTTGGGAGCCTGTTCTGTTCCCGATCAGGTGACGGTTGAGGGTGTCGTCACTGCCGTCGATGGGGATCTGACCACCGTCATCTCGTTTGACATACACACGACGGATGGGGACACGATCCGGCTGGTCCCGGCACCGTTCGGCGACTTCGCGTTCCCGCTACCCCATCTGGGCTCTCACATGCGATCGCTCGACCCGGTGCGGGTCACCTACACCACTGCAGACGACGGAACCAACCTGGCGCAGGCCATCGACGACGCATAGACAGGACCACAGACAATGAACAAGAAACGATTGACCACAACCCTGGCCACATCCCTGCTGGTCGTCGCCGGTTGCAGTTCCGGCGGCTCCGGGGCGGCCGACACTGGAATCCCCGAGGACGCCTTTGCCATCGTCGCCAACGCCGACCTGGCCGTCGGTCCCCAGCGGCTGCTAGTGGGATTGGCAACCACCGACGCCGACTCCTATGCCGCACCCGACCTGTCAGTCGAGATCGACCTCTATCCACCCGACTCCACCGAACCGTCGATCTCGGTCCCGGGGGTATTCATATGGACCACACCCGAAGTCCGTGGTCTCTACCGCGCTCAGGTCGACTTCGACGTCTCCGGCACCTGGAGAGTGTCGGTGCACACCGGAGACGTGGGCACCCCAACTGAACCGACTCCATTCAACGTAGCCGAGGACGGACTCACTCCCGGCGTAGGAGACCCGGCTTTGCCGGTGTCCACTCCGGTTGCTGTCAACCCTGACGAAATAGCAGAGATCTCCACCGACACCACACCCGACCCCCGCTTCTATATGGTCTCTCTCGACGACGCCATCGACTCGGGCTCACCGACCGTTGTCGTCTTCGCGACACCGGCGTTCTGCGAAACCGCTACGTGTGGGCCGATGCTCGACACAGTCAACGAGATCTCACCCGACTATCCGGACGTGACGTTCATTCACGTCGAGGTCTACGAGAATCTCGATGCCACCAGCCGAGAAGAGCTACGCCTCGTAGAGGCCGTGGAGGCCTGGAATCTGCCTTCGGAACCCTGGGTCTTTGTCATCGACGGTGTCGGAGTCGTCACCGCCAAATTCGAGGGGACCGTCGACAGCCAGGAACTACAGCAGGCGGTCGAGGACCTCACATGAACCGACCTCTCGTAACGGTTCTGGTCGTGACGGTGCTGGCAGCGGCCTGTTCCAACGGATCTGAGCCTGACACCACCTCGTCCTCTCCAACAGCCTCGACCACCCTCACTTCGGTCGACACGACCACATCAAGGCCGCCGCTGCCGACTACGACAATCCCCGGGTCGACCACCACCACGGCGGACGGCACCACGATCAATATCGAGGTGGCCGATGGTGTCGTAGAGGGCGGCGGGCTAATCCAGATACACCTCGGGGAAGTAGGGCGCATCGTGGTCACCTCAGACATGGCAGACGAGGCGCATCTCCACGGATACGACCTTTCGGCTGAAGTCACCCCAGACACTCCGGGTGTCATCGAAACCACATTCGACATACCTGGGGTGTTCGAACTCGAGATGGAGGTCTCCGGCGTCGAACTTGGCCGGGTAGAGGTGTCCCCTTGAACCCTGCTCAGCGACGGTTTGTCACTGTCGTCGTAGCAGTTGCTGTTTTCTGGCTGCCAAGGTCTGCTCTCGCCCATGGGATCGGCGGCCGCCAGGACCTACCAGTGCCCGTCGAGTTCTTCATCGCCGGGGCAGCGGTCGTGTTGGTGGTCACGTTCGTGGCGTTGTCGGTGCTGTGGCCCAGTCCTCGTCTCCAGGAGACTCCGAAACCAAGGACATTTCGAGGGCCCTGGATCGGCCCGCTGTTCTGGCTAGGAGGTCTTCTCGGGGTGGCCTCCCTGGTCTTGGTGATTCTGACCGGTCTGTTCGGGGCTCCCAATCCGACCCGCAATCCGACGCCGGTCATCGTGTTCGTCGCGTTTTGGCTTGTCGTCCCGTTCGTGTCGGGCCTCGTGGGCGACATCTATCCGATCATCGACCCGTGGCGGAGACTGGCCCGATGGTCGGGAGCCGACCCAGCAACGAACCGTGGTCGGAAAGGGTACGCGTACATCCCCGCGGCTGTGGCCTTCTTCGGGTTCACCTGGCTCGAGCTGGTCGCCCCGGATGCCGGCCCCCGCAATCTCGCCATAGCTGCCGTGGCCTACACCGTCTACCTCCTAGCAGCGGCGGCCATCTCTGGGGTGTCGTCCATGTCGACGTCTTTCGATGCGTTCGCCACATACAACCATCTACTTGGATCCATCGGCCCGGTCAGGTTCCAAAGCGGAGCCGTTGCCTGGCGGGGTTGGCTGCGTGGACTTCCACATCTGGAAGAACGACGTGGGCTGGTGGCTTTCGTCGTTCTCATGATCGGGACCGTCACCTTCGACGGAATGTCCGGTTCGTTGTGGTGGGAGGAGACAATCACCACATGGTCGCGTTCGAATCTGTCCGCATGGTTTGGTCTTTCGCGGGCAACAGTCGATGTGCTGACCGGAACACTCGCCATGGTTCTCGTCGTCGGAGCCATCGGCGCCGGATACTGGCTTGCCTGCCGGATCGCGGCCGGACATGGACGATCCGGCCAAACCACCGGGCTGGTGGCACGTAGGTTCGCACATACCCTCGTCCCCATCGCGTTCGCATACGCCGTCGCCCACTACTTCTCACTCATCGTCTTCGAGGGCCAGTTCCTCCTTTCCACTATCAGCGACCCATTCGGTTTCGGGTGGGATCTCTTCGGGACGGCGAACCGACCCATCAACTACACATTCATCTCCCCGAGCGCGGTCTGGTACAGCCAGGTGGCAGTCATCGTCGCCGGTCATGTTGGCGGAGTGGTGCTCGCCCACGACCGGGCACTCGTCGACTTCCCGCCGGCGACAGCGGTCAGAAGCCAGTTCGCCATGCTGGTACTGATGGTGGTCCTCACCGGCCTGGGCCTCTCCATCCTTGCCGCGGGATGATCGAGACTCGATACGCGTCTTCGTACCGCAGCCAGGCCATATGAGAGAGCGGTCGGGTTATCGGACAGCCGCCCACGACTTGCACATCACGGTGTGTATTGTCCTCCATCAACTACAACCCGTCGGAGATAGCGTCTAAAAATGAACGGAAAGAAATCCTCAAATCGGTCAAAGCAGTCCCGTGCGGCCGCCGACCGCAGCCAGCTTCGGAAGCGACTGATCTGGATAGGCGGGATCGTCGTTGTGCTCGGTGGAGCAGTCTTTATCGCAGCTGATGTAGCCCAGCCCGAGGCCCCGCCACCGCCCGAGCTCGAAGCCACGGAAACTTTCGAGGAGCTGGACCCGGTGCACCTGGCTCCCGGTTCGCCCACGCCGGAATACAACTCTGATCCGCCGACGAGTGGACCGCATGATCCGAGCCCGGCTCCATGCGGTATCTATCGGGAGCCCGTCTCCGACCAAGGGTGGCTGCACAGCCTGGAACACGGAGCTGTCTTTGTCCAATACGACCCTTCGCTACCCGAGACCGACATCGAGGCCGTCGAGGACATGGTGCGATCCAACGGCCGGGAGATTCTCCTCGCCCCCAGACCAGGCATCCCGGCTCCCTACGCCTTGGGTGCGTGGACGAGGCTGCTTCTAGTCGATGAGATCGACCAAAACCTGGTGGACAGTTTCGAGCGGGAGTTCGGCAACCGATTCAGCCCTGAACCGGGTGCAGTCTGCCCGTTCGCCATAGATCAGAGCTAGAAGGCTCGCGACGTGAGCGAGTTTGGGTGACCTGGTCAGTCGTCAGGCTGACTCTGAACGGCGCCAGCGGTGTGCTCGCCTGATTGACCACCGGCGGTGATTTGGTCGCAGCGGCACTATCAAGCTTCTCGACGCGTTGGATCGCGACCGTTCCCTGGGGCTAGGCGGGGATGCGAGTACCGAGCGGCTCGATATCGCTGACCTTCGGTCGAGTAGCATCGATGGCCTATCCGTGTGCGTCATCATCGACGCTGATCCTCCCTAAGTGTCGACGTCTCCGAGTGTTTTGCGCCGTGGTGCATCCTTTAGAGGACCTGCCCAGCTTCCCTAACGCAAGCCCGGCCTCGTGGTTCAAGCGCGAAGATCCCATCGTGTTGCCCCAACGGCTTCATGCAGAGTGGGTGCCTAGTGCTCTGGCCACTGACGTTGGCGGCGAACGTTAGTTGTCGGGGCACTAGCTCCTGATGGGCGGCCTGTCCTCGAACGGGCCCGCGGACCGGTACGACGGAGCGTGTCTTGAGTCCGATCCTGGCCCACCCAGGTGGCGTCGATGAGGTTGGTATCTTTGCGGTACCACGTGTTGGCGATCCTTCGCTCCGATAGGCCGAAAAACGAGCCAAAGACAAAGCTGGCACCGGCTCTCCCGACGGTGACCCTGAGGGCTCCCCCGTCGACTCCGTAAGCCCGGGTTCCGACAAGTCGTGAAGAGCGGTGTATGACGGCGACTTTGGGGTATGAACCCTGGCTACCTCCGCTGTTCCCAGCGCAGAACGTGCCCACTTCGATCTACTGCACGGTCGGGCCTGCTCACGAAGCGCCCTGTGAAGCCGGCGAGTCAAGGGAGGGCTCTCAATGAGTCTTGGTGAACTGATCGCGTGGCGCCCTCACCCCGAAGTCTGGATCCTGGTCGTGACCCTTGTCGGAGGCTATTGGTGGGCAGTCAGGCGGCTGGCACCGTATTACGTTTCGAAGGGCCAGCCTGGTGTGTCTCGACTCCAAGTCGCTGCATATTTGGCCGGGGTGGGTGCGGTCTGGGCGGTGTTGGATTGGGCGCTGCATGACATCGTCGAGGAGGCGTTGCTTTCGATACATATGGTGGAACGTCTCGCCCTGGTTCTGATCGTTCCGCCTCCGATCATCCTTGGGGTCCCGGGTTGGTTGTGGCGTGTGCTCCTTGACCCGGTTCTTCCCTTGGTACGCCGGATCACTCACTCCATGGTTGGACTCCTGATCTCCAACACGGTTTCGCCGCGACACATTGGCCGCCCGTGATAGCGGTGCAGAACCAGTCGGAATGGTGGCACTTCACCG
>JBOGEV010000323.1:0-3451 GCA_050742015.1 Acidimicrobiia bacterium | reverse complement strand
GATGATCTTGTCGCCGGGATCACCAAATATGAACTGAGCGTCCGCGCTGCCTTGTGAATGGGTCAACCGGAAATAGACCAGGCCGGTCGACTCGCGGTGGAGACCAACCTCGTCGATCAGGTCATCGTCGAAGTCGCCCACGAACGGATTGTCCCCGGGGTCTCCGAACACATAGGAGAAGTCGGCGGCGCCGAGGCCACCGTCGTTGGCGCCAAGCTCGTTGATGATGTAGATCCGAGACTCTGATGGCCTGTATATCGAGACGGTGTCACAGCCGTCGCCATCGAAGTCTCCCGCCAGAGGGATATCGCCGGGATCGCCGAAGAAGAATCTGATGTTGGCCACTCCCTGGTCGTTGGAGTTGCGCAGATAGACGAATCCGTCCGACTGGCGGTAGAGGCCGGGTGTTTCGTCCCCATCACAATCCCAGTCCCCGACGAAGGGCAGGTCGCCAGGGGAGCCATAGAAGAACTTGGTCGTATTACCGGCAAGATCGAGGAGATACCACTCCCCAGTCGAAGTGTCCACAACGCCGACCGATCCCTCCTGAGCAAGAGAGGGAGCTGCGGCCCCCAACAGAACGGCAACAGCGACAAGGGCCACGGTGGCACGGCGCACGGTCTCACTCCTCGGTCGACCTGAACCGAACCTAGCTACTGGCGTGGTATATGTCGCCTGACCCTTCTTCTGAGGGGAGGTAAGGATCCGGTGCGCGTCTGAATGGCCTCACTGATGATGACATCGTCCAGTTCTTTGAAGGTGAAGCATTTCGGCGGGTTGTGTAGGTTTTGGCAGGGAGATCGTTGTGAATTCAAGTTCCGCGTTCACGTGCACGTCCGAAGCCGCCGGCTCCGGCCAGTGCGCACCGAGCCTCCCGGCCGGAAGTACCGACTCATTGAAGAGCGTGTGCGCCGACACCGGCGCTGACCGTGGCGATTCGACTCGAGTGCGGGAGATCACGAAGGTGCCACGATGACATTCATCTCGCGGGGATTCGGTGGCCGACGCCAGGCCGATGTTCCACCCGGACGCCTTCCGCCCGGTCAGTACGCGACCAATGACTTTCCGGTCCTCTCTGCAGGGCCCACACCGGTCGTACGGCTCGAAGATTGGCGATTTGCCGTCGATGGGGAGGTGGGCCACGCGCAGACATGGTCGTGGGATGAGTTTCGCGCACTGCCCAGCGAAGAGTTCGTAGTGGACATTCATTGCGTGACGAAGTGGTCCAAGTTCGACACAACATGGGAGGGCGTGTCGGTCGACACCTTGCTCAGCAACGTCGAGACTCGAGCGGAGTACGTCCTGGCTCATAGCTACGGCGGCTACACAACCAACCTGCCGATCCAGGATGTGACCGGTGGCAAAGCGTGGATCGCCTACGCGTATGGCGGTGAGCCGCTAGCCGCGGAGCACGGTGGTCCCGCACGCCTGGTCGTGCCCCACCTCTACTTCTGGAAGAGCGCCAAGTGGGTGCGCTCGCTCGAACTCCGTGTAACCGATGCGCCCGGCTTCTGGGAAAACTATGGCTATCACAACTACGGAGACCCATGGCTGGAGCAGCGGTACGCGGGCGACTGAACTGGCTCTTGGCAGACGTGGCCGGGTTCGTCGACGAGACGCCGAATGTCAAGACCATCCTGCTCGAAGCTCAAGGGTGGCCCGGGCACCTCCCAGGGCAGCACATCGACATCCGTCTCACCGCCGAAGACGGCTACCAGGCCCAACGCAGCTACTCGCTGGCCAGTCCGGCCGACGACTCTCGTCTCGAGATCACCGTTGAGCGTCTCGAAGATGGAGAGGTTTCGCCATATCTGGTCGACGTGCTCCAGCCAGGCGATCGACTCGAGCTCCGTGGACCGATCGGCGGCTACTTCGTCTGGGAGCCCGGGCGCGGCGGTCCCCTCCTGCTCCTCGCCGGGGGCAGCGGCGTTGCACCACTGATGGCGATGATTCGCGCCCGGATCCGCGTCGGCAGCGACGAGGACATGCGACTCCTGGTGTCATCCAGGTCCTGGGACGAGGCCATTTACCGGGACGAGCTCGAGCGAATCGACCAGGAGATCGACGGCGTGGAGGTGATTCACACCCTCACCAGATCTCGGCCCGACGGATGGAGAGGGTTCGACAGACGGGTCGACCGCGACATGGTGGCTGAAGTCGCGTGGGCGGCCCACGAGCGGCCCCTTTGCTACGTGTGTGGGCCTACCGGGTTCGTGGAAACCGTTGCCAGATCACTCACGGAGCTCGGCCACGCTCCCGAGCTGATCAGAACCGAACGTTTCGGCCCAACAGGAGGATCACAATGACGGCTGATAGTCACGTTGATGGGAATGCCGTCGGCGGCGAACTGATCGACATGTTCGGTCGTGAGATGACTGACGCGTTCACTTGCTGCGGTGCGTGTGGCTACGTCGGCCAGTTCGGGTCCCTGATCTTGTATCAGCGCGCTCCGGGCAAGGTGCTTCGCTGTCCGGTGTGCGAAGCGGTGCTCCTGGTGGTTGTCGATCACCCCAGCGATATCAGGGTCAACTTCGTGGGTCTTCGCTGGATGGAGCAGCGATCGAGCGACTTTTGACCTTGGTCGCCATTGCCTTTGCAGCAGACCTACTGGTAGCTTCCTGGTCGAGTCGAGGAGGAGGCGTCTTGGCTGAAGTGCACAGACTCGATGAGCAGCGGCGGGAGATCATCACCGATGGAGATCGATCGGCGCTCCGGGCGACCTGGCACCACGAGGCCGGATTTGTCGTTGTCAGTCTGTGGCGAGGGGAGAGGTGTGTCGCAACCTCCCACCTGACCCCGGCCGAAGCCGGGCGGCTGGCGACGTTCATCACAGGCGGACTGGCGGACCTGGCGACACAGAGATTCGTCGCAACGCAGACAGTGGCCCATGTGGTGCCAAGGACGCCGATCTCGACCCGCGTTCGTCGCCGAGTGAAGGCTCTGCGCCACGGCGCTGCATCCTCCCTGGAGACGTTGGCCAGGCGACTTCGATAGCCGTCACGAGCACCCGGATTCTTCACACCCTTCCGACACACTGGAATCGAGGCACCAAGGCCGACATCAGTCGCCTCGAGGGTCGGATGGACGGACTCGACCGGACGATGGACAAGTTCGACGACCGTCTCCACGACTTTCACGGTGCCCAGCGTGAGCAGACACGCAATTTCATCCTGGCCTCGACAGCGTCGGTGGTCACGGTCGGCGGCCGTGCTTCGCCGCGGCAAGTCTGATCTGAACAGCTACCCGGGATCGTCCGGGCGGGTCTCTTCAGCGTGGGCGCCGCGTCGGGGCGGCTCATCGAAGTCTTGCGGGACGGGATCGCCTCGGCTTGCCAGGTAGAGCCCGATCGAGGCGATTGCCACCGCCGCAACGATCAACTCGTAGACCACGATCGCGGCCATGTCGTTCAGTTGCCACAGGGCGACCACGGTCTGTTGCGGAGCGCCCGTGC
>JBOGEV010000322.1:0-32218 GCA_050742015.1 Acidimicrobiia bacterium | reverse complement strand
CGAAGTCCGGGAGGGGCTTTCGGGCAACCTCTGCCGGTGTGGCGGCTACGCCCGGATCTGCGACGCAGTCCTCGAGGCGGCCGGGGCAAGGGGAGCCGATGTCTGAGCCGGGAGTCGGGACGTCGGTCAGGAGGGTCGGAGGACCGGACCGGGTGACTGGAGCGCAGCGGTTCACCGCCGATGTCGCCATCGAGGACGTGCTGCACGTAGCCCTCGTCCCGCTCGACTGTGGCCGGGCGAGGATCGAGGCGATCGACACGTCGCCCGCCCTCGAAATCGACGGTGTGCTTCGAGTCTTCAAGGCGGACGACTTCCCCCGGCCCATGCCCCGGTTCGGCCCCCGCTTCGTCGACCGCCCGGTCATCGCGTCCGACGAGGCGAAGTACCACGGTGATCCGGTGGCCGCAGTGGTCGCCGTCAGCAAAGAGGCTGCGACCGAGGGCGCTTCGACGGTGCGGGTCGCTTATCACGAGCTCCCCGGGGTCTACTCCATCGACGACGCCCTCGACCCGGCCTCACCACTGGTGGTGGACCCGGGCCTTCGCCCCGAGGACGATCCGTTCCGCGAGACCAACATCCGGCAGCAATGGGACTGGGGATGGGGCGACGTCGACTCGATCGAGGCCGACCTGGTCGTCGACGAGACGTACGAGTTCCCGATGGTCACCCATTTCTCGATCGAGCCCCATGCATTCATGGCCATGCCGGACGGCGGAGGGGTCGCGGTCTGGAGCTCGATACAGCACCCCTACCTCTTGCAGAGCACTCTCAGCGACCTCCTCGATCTTCCGAAGTCGAAAGTTCGGGTCCACGCCCCGGACCCCGGTGGGGGCTTCGGTGGCAAGGGCTTCCCCAAATACGAGCCACTGGTTGCCTTCATGGCCCTCGAGTTGGGGCGTCCCGTCCGTCTCGTCCTCACCCTGGAGGAAACGTTCCAAGCGGTCCGGCGCTCGAACGCCCGTCTCCGGCTCCGCACCGGTTTCGCCGGCGACGGCCGGCTCCTATACATCGATGCCGTCGATGAGTTCCTCATGGGTGCCTACGCCGACATCGCCCCTCGAGTGATCAGCAAGAGCACCTACTTCCTCGCCGGCCCCTACAAGGTGGCCGCGGCGCGGGCTGTGGCGCGGGCTCTGATGTCGAACACCACCCCGAGCACGGCTTTTCGCGGCTTCGGCGCTCCGCAGGTCGCCTGGGCTCTCGAGTCTCAGATGGAAGCAGCGGCGCGAGCCCTCGACGTCGACCCGGTCGACATCCGATTGCGCAATCTGGCCGCACCCGGTGAGGACATCGTGCCGGGTGACCGTCCCGCCGACGGTGACTGGCGGCAGTCGCTGCGCATCGCCGCCGAGAGGGTGGGCTGGGGAGAGCCGTTGCCCCCTGGTCGCGGGCGGGGCATCGCGGTCGGGATCAAAGCATCGGCGACCGCCGGAGCGTCTTACTGCATCCTGAGGATCCTCCACGACGGGAGCGTTTCCCTGATCGCCGGGAC
Source organism: Acidimicrobiia bacterium (assembly GCA_050742015.1). Taxonomy (GTDB): domain Bacteria; phylum Actinomycetota; class Acidimicrobiia; order Spongiisociales; family ZC4RG35; genus JARDZU01. The sequence goes on along the minus strand of JBOGEV010000322.1, from coordinate 30,726 downwards.
CTCGGACATGGGTCAGGGCGCCAGGACCATCCTCACCCAGCTCGTCTCCGAGCATCTCGGGGTGCCGATGGAACGGGTCTCACTGGTGATGGGCGACACCGCGGTCGTGCCGTTCGACTACTCGACGTCAGCGAGCCGCTCGACTGTCTTCATGGGAAACGCCGTCGTCGATGCCTGCCGGAGGGCGATCGCCGACCTGGCCGAGCGGACTGCTAGTCATCATGGGGTGCCGGTCGAGGACGTGGTATTCACTCCGGGCCAGGTGTCGGTGGCCGGAACGGAGTACACCCTCCCCCAGATCCTCGGCGTCCTGTTCGGAAACGTGCCCGGGGAGATCATCGCCACCGGGTCCGAGCGTGGAGAAGGCTCGGTCGACCACCCGCTCGGGGGTAATGCCTCGTTCTACGAGTTCAGCTGTACGGCCTCCGAGGTGGAGGTCGACCTGGAGACGGGCGACTACGAGCTGTTGAAGCACATCACCGTGGCCGATGTCGGCAGGGCGATCAACCCTCAACACGTCGAGATGCAGGATGAGGGGGCCGCGGTCATGGGGCTCGGACACACGTTGATGGAGCATCTGATCCTCGATGACCACGGGCGGATCAGGAACCTCGGGGCGCTGGACTATCGGATCCCGACCTTCAAGGACCTGCCCGCCTCGATGGCCTCGGTGCTCGTCGAGAACGGGGACGGCCCCGGCCCCGGAGGGGCCAAAGGCAGCGGTGAAGGTGGATTGTTGGCCACGTCGCCCGCCATCGCCGCTGCCATCACTCAGGCGACCGGAGTCGTGATCAGGGACCTGCCGCTGACCCCGGAACGGGTTTGGCAGGCGATGCACGGCGGCAATGACCAGGTTCGCGATGAGGGAACAAAGGAAGGCATGAACAGTGAAGCCGATTGAGATGTTCGATCTCGAGGGGCGGGTGGCAGTCGTCCCCGGCGGGGGTGGCGCCATCGGGTCGGCCCTGGCCCGGGGACTGGCCGAGATGGGTGCGGCAATCGGCTTGGTGGGGAGGTCGAAAGACAGCCTCGACCGGGCTGTTTCCAGCATCGTCGAAGCCGGCGGCCGCGCCCTCGCCATCCAGGCCAACGCCACCCAGCCCGATGATGCTCAGCGAGCGATCGATGAGACGGTGGCAGAATTCGGCCGGCTCGACATCATCGTCAACGCCATCGGCGGTGGCGCTGGTGAGGTCCTGAACGCCGCCGAGGAGTATCCCCCGGCCGATTGGGACTGGATCATGGAGCTGAACGTCCGCAGCACCCTCCTGCCCACCCAGGCCGCAGTTCGTCAGATGGTGGCGCAGGGAGACGGTGGTCGTGTCCTCAACATCTCTTCGGTTCGAGGGCAGTTGGGCATCGACGCCGGGTACTCGGCGTATGTGGCGGCGAAGGGAGCGATCGACTCCCTCACCCGGCAATGGGCCACCGAGTGGGCCAAACATGGGATCTCGGTCAACGCCATCTCGCCCACCTTCGTCGACACGCCCCAGGTCGCATCGCTCCTCGGTGACCCCGAGTTCAAGGCGAGAATCGTCTCCAGGATCCCTCTGGGCAGGGTGGGGACCACCGACGATCTCCTTGGCGCCGCCCTGTTGTTCTGTTCCCCGGCATCGTCGTTCATCACCGGTCAGATCCTGACCATCGACGGCGGGCTGACGGCAACGCAATGAGGGACACCGAGAGGAGCTGATCGTGGAGAATGTCACCGGCAACGTCTTCTTCGAGACCGGTCTGCGCGGCTGCAATCCCGGCTTTGTGGTCACCAGCGACGGCGTGGTGGTCGTCGACACCCCGCAACTGCCCACCAAGGCAGTCGAGATGCGTCAGGCAGCCGAGGCCAAAGGCGAGATCCGGTACCTGGTCAACACCGAACATCACGTCGATCACATCTTCGGCAACTACTACTTCAAGGGCGCCGGGACCGTGGTCAACCACCGGGGGTTGTTCGACAACTTCATGGTGGTCACGCCCGACCTCGACCCCTACGCGTACGCGGCCGAGGCAATCCCGACCGACGACCCGGACGGTGAGGCGATATTCCCCGACCGGGATCTGTATTACGACGACCCGAACAAGGGGACCATCGTCTTCGATGGGAACCTGACCCTGCGGGTCGGCGACCACAACTTCGAGCTGATCCACACCCCGGGGCACACCCCGGGCCAGCTGGCGGTGTACGTGCCCGAGGAGGGGGTGGTGTTCACAGGAGACACCATCTTCAGCGAGTGCCAGACCTGGCTGATGACTTCGGACGTCGACCAGTGGCTCGAGGCGCTCGAGACAATCCGGCAACTGGACGTCGATCATGTCCTTCCTGGCCACGGCCCGGTGACCACCAAGAGCTACCTCGACACCCAGCGATCGAACCTGCTCGATTGGAAGTCGGCGGTGGCCGCCGCCGTGGCCAAAGGCTGGAGCCGGGAGGAGACGGTGGAGCGGGTCAATTTCGCCGATCGGTACCCGGTCGACGTAGGTCAGGGCTACATGATGGATCACATCCAGACCCTCAACGCGGCTTCCCTGTACGACAAGATGACCGGCCCGGCCTAGTGCACCTCTACCTGCTCCGGCATGGTGAGGTCGAGTCCCACCGGGGCGACGTCCCGATCACGGCTGCTGCCGAGAAGCAGGCCTTCGAGGTCGGAAAGGGCCTGGGGTCGAGGCATTCGGGTCCGATCCCGATCCTGAGCGGCGACACCCGTCGGGCCAAGGACACCGCGGCCAATCTGGCCAGAGGGGTCGCCGACGCCGGCGGCCAGGTCGTCGGCCCCCACGTGGCCTTCGCCCTGCGCAACCCCGATCTCTATCTCGCCGGGGCCCGGGTCGACATGGTCAGCAGTCTCGAGGCATTCGCAGCCCAAGTCGACGGGATCTCGCCCGAAGACGTGGCATCACTCGACTTCTTCCCCGAGTTCATCTCGTCGTCCGATCGCATCGGGTGGTGGTTGAGACATGAATCACCTCCCGGAGAAGACGCCCGATCGGTGGCAGCCCGAGTCAGATGCTTCGCCTCCAGCCTGTCCGACCCGGTCCCGGGCCGCGCCGAAGTCGTGGTTGCGGTCTCGCACTCTCCATTGGTCCGGGCCGCCGGGCTCGACCTCTTGGGCCGCGACATCGGCGAGCCGCCATGGGTCTCGGGATTGCTGGTGATGGTCGACGACGATCAGCACATTTCCGCTCAGATGTCCGACGTAGAGGCCCGATGAGCTTCGAGTTGATCACGATGGGCCGGCTGGGGATCGACCTCTACCCACTCCAATCCGGTGTCGCCCTCGGATCGGTGACGAGCTTCGGCAAGTTCCTTGGCGGGAGCGCGGCGAACGTCGCGGTGGCGGCGGCCAGACATGGGAGGCGGACCGCCCTCATCTCCCGGACCGGCGCCGACGACTTCGGTCGGTTCCTCCGCGATGAGCTCGAGCGCCTCGGGGTGAGTAGCCGGTTCGTGTCGACCGTCGAGTGGCTCCCGACACCGATCACGTTCTGCGAGATCCACCCACCGGACCACTTCCCGATCACCTTCTACCGGTATCCCAAAGCTCCTGACATGGAGATCGAGCCGAACGGGCTCGACGAGGAGGCGATTGCCGGGGCCGACCTGTTCTGGATCACCACCACCGGGCTCTCTCAAGAGCCCAGCCGTTCCGCTCATCACACGGCACTCGAAATGAGAGAGCAAGGTCGCCTGACGGCCCTCGACCTCGACTATCGAGAGCAGTTCTGGACCAGCGTGGGAGCTGCCAGGGCCGAGATAGCTGCGGTCCTGCCCGAGGTCGACATCGTCGTGGGCAATCTCGTGGAGTGCGAGGTGGCCGTTGCCGAATCCGATCCCGAGCGCGCCGGCGCAGCCCTACTGGACCGCGGCCCCACGACGGCGATCGTGAAGATGGGTCCCGAGGGGGTGCTCGGCTTCGACTCCAATGGCGTGGTGTCGGTGCCGCCGGTCGAGGTCGACGTGGTCAACGGCCTGGGTGCCGGTGACGCCTTCGGTGGAGCACTGTGTCACGGTTTGTTGGCGGGCTGGCCGCTGGGGAAAACACTGGAATTCGCCAACACGGCGGGTGCCATCGTCGCGTCACGCTTGGAGTGCTCGACGGCGATGCCCGACACCGAAGAAGTCATGGCGGCGCTGCCGCGGAGGTGATTGTGAATATCGACATCGACCATCTGAGGACATTGCGCCTGCAGGATCCCGGTGCGATCCAACGCGCGGCTGCGAGTCGATCCCGACGCGCCCTAGGGGCGCGGATGATGTTGATCGCGGCCGACCACCCCGCGCGCGGGGCCCTGGCGGCACGTGGCCGACCGCAGGCAATGGCCGATCGCGGAGATCTGCTGGCCCGCCTCGTTACCGCTTTGGGCCGGCCCGGTGTCGATGGGGTCTTGGGGACTCCGGACATGGTCGAGGATCTCCTGCTGCTCGGTGCCCTCGAAGACAAGGTGGTAGTCGGGTCGATGAATCGCGGCGGTCTCGCCGGATCCGTCTTCGAGATGGACGACCGCTTCACGTCCTATGACGCTCGATCGATCGCGGACATGGGCCTCGATGGGGGGAAGATGCTGGTCCGGATCTCCCTCGAAGACCCGGCCACGGTGCGGACTCTCGAACAGTCCGCGCATGCTGTCTCTCAACTCGCAGCATCCGGGCTGATGGCGATGGTGGAGCCGTTCATGTCCCGATGGGAGGAAGGGAAGGTGGTGAACGACCTGACGCCAGATGCCGTGATCAAGTCGGTCGGGATCGCATCGGGCCTCGGGTCGACGAGCCGGCACACCTGGCTCAAGCTCCCCGTCGTCGACGACATGGAACGGGTCATGCGATCGACGACGCTGCCCACCATGCTGCTGGGAGGAGACCCGAAGGGATCCGACGAGGAGGTTTTCGCAAGCTGGGCGAAGGCTCTGGCACTGCCCGGCGTCAGGGGCTTGGTGGTGGGACGGGCTCTGCTCTACCCGGAGAACGACGATGTTGCCGCTGCGGTCGACGTCGCCGCCGGCCTCGTCATCGGAGCCTGAGTAGGCAGCACGAGGGCCCGTCTGCCGACGGACCCTCGGCCTACGCACTACGTAGAACGTAGGACGTAAGACGTGAGATAAGGCCCGAAGGCCCCATCTCAGATGTCGTAATAGAGGTGGAACTCGTAGGGGTGGGGGCGCAGCCGCACCGGGTCGACCTCATGCTCGATCTTGTAGTCGATCCAGGCCTCGATCAGCTCCGGGGAGAACACCCCGCCCTGGAGCAGGAACTCGTGGTCGTCGCGGAGGGCGTCGAGCGCCTCGGGCAGGCTCCCCGGCACCGACGGCAGCCCGGCCAACTCCGCAGGCGGCAGGTCGTAGATGTCCTTGTCCACCGGGTCGTGTGGCTCGATCCGGTTCTGCACCCCGTCCAGGCCGGCCATCAGCATCGCGGAGAAGGCCAGGTAGGGGTTGCAGGACGGATCGGGGCACCGGAACTCGAGGCGCTTGGCCGCCGGAGCCTGTGAGTACTGCGGGATCCGGATCGCCGCCGACCGGTTCCGACTGGAATAGACCAGGTTGACCGGCGCCTCGTACCCGGGCACCAAGCGGTGGTAGGAGTTGGTGGTCGGAGCCGCGAAGGCCAGGATGGCGGAGGCATGCTTGAGCAGGCCACCGATGTACCACCGTGCCATGTCGGACAAGCCCGCATACCCCGCCTCGTCGTAGAACAGCGGCTCGCCGTCTTTCCATAGCGACTGGTGGGTGTGCATCCCCGACCCGTTGTCCTCGAAGATCGGCTTCGGCATGAAGGTGACCGACTTGCCGTACTCCCAGGCGGTGTTCTTCACGATGTACTTGTAGAGGGTGACGTTGTCGGCGGTCCGCAACAGCGTGTCGTAACGCATGTCGATCTCCGCCTGACCCGCCGTGCCCACCTCGTGGTGCTGAACCTCGATCTCGATGCCCGCCGCCTCCAGCTGGGCGGTCATCTCCGAGCGAAGGTCCTGGAAGTGGTCGGTCGGGGGCACCGGGAAGTAGCCCTCCTTGTAACGGGGCTTGTACCCCAGGTTCCCGCCCTCCTCGAACTCCCCTGAGTTCCAAGCGCCCTCGACGGAATCGAGGAAGTAGTACCCGGAGAACTGGTTCTGCCCGAAACGAACGTCGTCGAAGATGTAGAACTCGGCCTCCGGTCCCCAGTAGGAGGTATCGGCGAGCCCGGTGCTGATCAGATAGTCCTCGGCCTTCTTGGCCACATAACGAGGGTCGCGGTCGTACGGGCTTCCGGTGATCGGATCGTTCACGAAGCAGTACATGATCAAGGTCTTCCGGGCCCGGAACGGGTCGTCGATGGCCGTGCTCGGGTCGGGGATCAGGATCATGTCCGATTCCTGGATCTGCTGGAAACCCCTGATCGACGAGCCGTCGAAGCCGAATCCGGCCTCGAAGGAGTCCTCGGTCAACTGTTTGACCGGGACGGTGAAGTGCTGAACCTGACCTGGCAGGTCACAGAAGCGAAGGTCGACGAACTCGTAGCCCTCGTCGGCGACAAGGGACAAGACGTCGGCAGCCGTCTTGCTCACGGGTGCTCCTTTCGGTTTGGTTGCCAATTGTGAACCCTGAGGTTTTAGCCGGTTGGCCGTTTCGATGCCGTTGCCGGACTGTGAACGCTGTGTTTCGTTCCTATGGTCGGCCGTGTTTTCTGGCCGGCCGACTCTGCCCGGGCCAACCCCAGGGCCGGAAACAGGTTCGACATTCCCCCGTCAGCACAGGCCCTGGGCAGACAGACGCCGGTCGGCCGGCGGCTACCGCCCCGTTCTCACCCTGACCGGTGTTCTTGCCGGCCGACTCTGCCCGGGCAGGGCACGGAATTGCCGTCTGACGTGGGCCGCTCGGCCCGATAATCGAGGGGTGCAACGACTCTTCCACAAGGTGGACCATGACGACCCCCTGGTCGAGCACTCCGTCAACGAGCTGAACACTTTGATGGCGGGCCCCGGCTACATCTGGCTCGACTTGCTCGGTGAGTCACCCCAGGCGATCCGGGCCCTTGCCGACCGGTTCGACCTCGACCGGAGCTCGATCGAAGAGGCGATCGACATCTCGCTCCTCCCCCGCATGGACGAACACGATCGCTATGTGTTCCTGGTCTTGGAGGGACTCATCGTTGGCTCGGGCGAGCGTCTGGACACCAGCGAGATCGACATCTTCATCGGGGAGAGGTTCCTGATCACCATTCACCGCGATTCGTTCCCCGCCATCGAGTGGTGCCAGGCGCCGGAGAACACGGCCAGCACCACCGGCCTCGAAACCCCGGCTCGGGTCGCCGCCTTCCTGGCTCAACTCGGCACTCGCCGCTACCTGCCCCTGATCGAGGCCCTCGACGACCGGGTCGACGTGCTCGAGGACATGGCGCTCGCCTCGGATCCCAGGACCTTGTCGGAGGTCCATGCCCTGCGTCGCGACGTCGGCCTCCTCCGCCGGAGCATCGCCCCGCAACGGGATGTGTTCAACGAGTTGGCCGAGAGCATGCACCCGGTCATCGATGACGGCGCCGCCCGCGCCTTCGACCGGGTGTTCGACCACCATCTCAAGATCGTCGATTCGCTCGACGGTGCCCGCAACCTCCTCGCCTCGGTTCTGGAGACCCACCGCGGGGCGGTGGCCGATCAGACCAACCAGATCGTGCGCATCCTGACCGTCTTCTCCGCCGTCCTCCTCCCCATGTCGGTCATCTCCGGGATGTGGGGGATGAACTTCGTCGACATCCCCTTCGCCGACGAGAGATGGGGATTCCTGGTCCTGGTCGGAACCATGGTCTTGCTCGGAATCGGGCTCTGGCTCTACTTCAGCCGCCTCAGGTTCATCAGCGGGCCCAAGCTGAGCGAGTTGCCCAAGGCAGTGGGCCTGGGCCTGCTTCAGATCGGGGTCCTTCCGATCAAAGTGGTGTCGACCGGGGTGAAGCACGTCGGGCGGATCGTCTCTGATGCCGTCGACGGCGAGAATCGGCCCGGAGAACCGGGCCCCCGCGAGCCGGAGGACGACCAAGCCTGACTACCGTCGCTCCACGTCATGCCAGCGACCGTCGTTTTGGGCGCCCAGTGGGGTGACGAGGGCAAGGGCAGGGTCGTCGATTTCTTCGCCGAGTCGGCCGACTTCGTCGTCCGCTACCAGGGCGGGAACAATGCGGGGCATACCATCGTCGTCGGCGAGCAACGACTTGCCCTCTCCCTGATCCCCTCGGGAATCCTCTATCCGGATTGCACTCCTGTCATCGCCTCGGGGACGGTGATCGACCCCCGAGTGCTGATCGCCGAGATGGACATGGCGGCCGAGAAGAACCTCGACCCATCCCGGGTGAAGGTTTCGTCTAATGCTCACGTGATCATGCCCTATCACCGCAAGCTCGACGCCGCGATCGAGCGCTATCTGGGCAAGAACCAGATCGGCACCACCAAGAAGGGGATCGGGCCCGCCTACACCGACAAGTACGCCCGGTTCGGGATCCGGGTCCAAGACCTGTTCGATCCGAAGATATTTCGGGAGAAGGTGGAAGCGGCCCTGGTGGAGAAGAACAAAGTCCTCCCCCGCGTCTACAACACCCTGCCCATGGACCCGAACCAGATCATCGAGGAGTACCGCGGATACGCCGAACGTCTCCGCCCCCATGTCGCCGACACCTCGCTCCTTCTCTGGGAAGGGTTGCAAGCCGGGAAGCACGTCCTCTTCGAGGGGGCGCAGGGCACCCTGCTCGACATCGATCACGGGACCTACCCCTTCGTCACCTCGTCGAATCCGACTGCAGGTGGGGCCGCCGTTGGCTCCGGCATCGGGCCCAAGGCCATCGACGAGATCATCGGAGTCGCCAAGGCGTACATCTCCCGGGTAGGGACCGGTCCCTTCCCGACTGAGCTAAACGATGAGATCGGCGACACCATGATCGAGTTGGGCGGCGAGTACGGGACGGTGACAGGGCGGCGGAGGCGATGTGGCTGGCTCGACCTGGTTGCCCTGGAGTACGCCTCCAGGGTCAACACGTTCACCAGGCTGTTCTTGACCAAGATGGACATCCTCTCCGCCTTCGACACGATCAAGGTGGCCACCGCCTACACCAGCGGCGGCGAGCGTCACGACCATTTCCCGGCACAGCAGAGCGTCCTCTACCACTGCGAGCCCGAATACGACGAGATGCCCGGGTGGCGGGAGGACATCACCGGTGTTCGCTCCTACGGCGACCTTCCCCCCGAGGCCCGGGGCTACATCGAGTACATCCAGGAGGCGGTGGGTGTGCCGATCGGATGGGTGTCGGTAGGCCCCGAGCGCAGCCAACTCATCGAGATCGCATGAGGGTGCTGCTGGTCGGGAGCGGGGGGCGGGAGCACGCCATCGGCTGGGCCCTGTCCCGCTCGCCGCGGGTGACCGAGCTCATCTCGCTCCCCGGCAACCCCGGTTTGGCGAAGTTGGGCGCCGTGGTGGAGGGGATATCCGCCGAGGACGTGGGAGCGATCGCGGCGATGGCCCGGGTGCAGAAGGTGGACCTGGTGGTGGTCGGACCCGAGGCGCCGTTGGCCGCCGGCGCCGTCGACGCCGTCTCCGCCCTCGGCATCCCGGTGTTCGGCCCGACCCGGTCCGCGACCAGGCTGGAGTCGTCGAAGAGCTACGCCAAGCAGGTCATGACCCGAGCCGGGGTGGCCACCGCTCGCTCGCAGTCCTTCACCGAGCCCGGGCCGGCAAGAGAGCATCTGGCGGGGCTGGACGGGCCATATGTGGTCAAGGCCGACGGGTTGGCCGCCGGTAAGGGGGTCCTGGTCACCGACTCCCGGGAGGAGGCGGGTCGCTGGGTCGATCATTGCCTGGAGGGAGGCTTCGGGCCTGCCGGCTCATCGGTCCTGATCGAAGACTTCCTCGATGGCCCGGAGGTGAGTGTTTTCGCGGTGTGCACCGAGAAGGGTGCCATCGCGCTGGAGCCGGCCCGGGACTACAAACGTCTCGGTGACGACGACCAGGGGCCGAATACAGGCGGGATGGGGTCCTACTCCCCGGTTGCCGACCTCCCCGAGGGCCTGATCCAGCAGACGATGCATTCGGTCGTCGAGCCCACGCTGTCCCAGATGGCCGAAGAGGGCAATTCTTTCCTCGGCTTTCTCTACGCCGGCCTGGTGCTGACCCCTGATGGGCCCAAGGTCCTCGAGTTCAACGTCCGCCTCGGTGACCCGGAGACCCAGGCCATCCTGCCCCGGATGACCAGCGATCTGGTCGACGTCCTGGAGGGGGCGACCCCGACATGGTCGGAGTCATCCTCGGTCAACGTCGTCCTGGCCGCCGAGGGATATCCGGAGGCGCCAGTCAAGGGCGCCAACGTCAAGGGCCTGGAGTCGATCCCCGAAGACGTCCGGGTCTTCCACGCCGGCACCGCGACCGACGGGAAGCGACTGGTGATCAACGGGGGCAGGGTGCTCAACCTGGTCGGGCTCGGGCCCAATTTGGAGACGGCTCGGGAAAGGGCCTATGCCGCGGTGGCCCGGGTCACCTGGCCCGGGATCCAATACCGGACCGACATCGCTGCTCAGTCGTAGGCGTGCCGGAACATGAGGGCGATTCGGGGAGGGGCCGAGGCGCTCTTGGGGATGGTGTGCTCCCAGAGTCGTTGACAGGCGCCACCCATCACCACCAGGTCTCCCCGGCCAAGATCGAACGCGGTTGACTCGCCCCCACCCTTGGGTCGGATAAGGAACCGTCTCGGGCCACCCAGAGACACGGTGGCGACGATGGACCGGGGACGCTCGCGGGCGATGCGATCCCCATGCCAGGCCACCGAGTCCGCCCCCGTCCGGTACCAGCCGGCACTGACCTGGTCCATGACGATCTGATAGCGGTCGGAGAGAAGGCCGACCATCTCCGCCAGCACCGGATGGGACCCGGGATCGACGCGGCCGATGAGTCGCGGCGTCTTCACCACCTTCTCGTACATCCTCACCTCGGGCTGCTCCCAGCCGACGGTCTCGACGAGGAAGTCGTAGAGACGGGCGTCGCCGACCAACCACCCCGGGGCGTAGTCCAGCCACGACTGGGGGTCGAGGTCGAGTCGCTCCATGGCGGCAAATCCGGTGTCAGGGACCGGGTCACTCTCCCCGAAGAGCGACGGCTGGAGGGGATCGACTGCGAACATATGTTCGATCCTAGCCGAGACGCCGCCATATGGGACGGGGATCGAGTCGGTTACCGTCGTCGGCATATGAGTCACAAGGTTGCAATCGTGATGGGCTCGGGGAGTGATCGCCCGGTGATGGAGAAGGCTGCGAGCACGCTCGATTCCTTCGGCATCGCCAACGAGGTCAGGGTCCTCAGTGCCCACAAAACACCGGACCAGTCCCTGGAGTTCGCCTCGACCGCGGCCGATCAGGGGTTCTCGGTGATCATCGCCGGGGCGGGGAAGGCGGCCCACCTGGCCGGGGTGATGGCGGCAAAGACCCTGTTGCCTGTGATCGGGGTTCCGATCAACGCCTCCCTGGATGGGATGGACTCACTCCTGGCAACCGTCCAGATGCCAACCGGGATCCCGGTTGCCACCGTGGCCATCGACGGAGCGACCAATGCCGCCCTGCTCGCCGTCGCCATTCTGGCCCTCGGCGACGAGGAGTTGACCTCGAAACTGGCCGCTTACCGGGAGGAACTGGCCGAGAAGACCCTGGCCGGGTAAGACCCCCTCCGGCCCTTTGGGCCATCTCCCCCAACGTCGCTCCGCTCTTGGGGAGGACGGGATACCATCCACTGCAATGAGCGACGCCTTCGAAACGCCCGATCCCAGGGACTTCCTCGACATCGATTCCCTGCTCTCGGACGAGGAGATCCTGCTCCGCAACACGGTTCGGGATTACGTGCAGAAGGAGATCGTGCCCAACGTGGGCGACTGGTGGGAGGAGGGAGTTCTTCCCCAGGAGGCCCTGGCCAAGGCCTTCGGCGACATCGGGTTGCTCGGGATGCACCTCGAGGGCTACGGCGCAGCCGGCACCTCGGCCACCGCCTACGGCCTGGCCTGTCTCGAGTTGGAGGCGGGGGACTCGGGGATCCGGTCGTTCGTCTCGGTCCAGGGCTCGTTGGTCATGTTCCCGATCTGGAAGTTCGGCTCCGAGGAGCAGAAGCAGACCTGGCTCCCCCGGATGGCCAGCGGTGAGGTCATCGGGTGCTTCGGGCTGACCGAGCCCGACTCGGGGTCGGACCCCGCCTCGATGCGGACCAACGCCCGCAAGGACGGGGGCGATTGGGTGCTCAACGGGACCAAGATGTGGATCACCAACGGTTCCATCGCCGATTTGGCGGTGGTCTGGGCCCGGACCGACGAGGGTGTTCGCGGGTTCCTCGTCCCCACCGACTCACCCGGCTTCTCGGCGCCCGAGATCAAGAAGAAGGCTTCCCTGCGCGCCTCGGTCACGTCGGAGCTGATCCTGGACAACGTCCGGGTCCCCGACGACTTCGTCCTCCCCGGGGTGTCCTCGATGCGAGGCCCGCTCTCCTGTCTCAACGAGGCCCGATTCGGCATCGCCTTCGGGGCGATGGGGGCGGCCCGAGCCTGTTACGAGTCGGCCCTCGACTACTCCGTCGAGCGGCGGCAATTCGACCGGCCCATCGCCTCCTTCCAGCTCACCCAGAGGAAGCTGGTGGAGATGATGGTTGCGGTGCAACGGGGAACCCTGCTCGCACTTCACCTGGGCCGGCGCAAGGACGAAGGCAAGCTGAGCCCGGAGCAGGTCAGCTTTGGCAAGTTCGACAACGTTCGCAACGCCCTCGAGGTGGCTCGGACCGCCCGCTCCGTGCTTGGGGCGAACGGGATCACCCTGGAATACCCGGTGTTCCGGCACATGGCCAACCTGGAGACCGTCCTCACCTACGAAGGCACCAACGAGATCCACTCCCTGGTCATGGGCCAGGCGATCACCGGGCTCAACGCCTTCACGTAGGTACGGCTTACCTCAGGTAAGCCGGGTGGCCAGGTCGCCGTTGGGGCTGACGACGAGGTCGGTGAGGCCGAGCCAGGTGGCAACGGTCTCCAGTTCGGAACGGAGCTCGCGGGCGACTCGGACCTGGTCGACGTCGGGTTCGGCGAAGGCGCCTTTGACCAGCAGGGAGCCCGTCTTGCGATCCGCCTTCAGGTCGACCCGGGCCACCAGCTCCCCATCGAGGAGGAACGGGAGCACGTAGTAGCCGTACCGCCGTTTCGGCTCGGGGACGTAGATCTCGATCCGGTAGTGGAAGTCCCAGAGTCGCTCCACCCGGTCCCGGTACCAGATCAGGTTGTCGAACGGGGAGAGCAGGGCCCGCCCCTCTACACGGCGGGGCAGCTTCGCCTCGGGATGGAGGTATGCCGGGCTGCCCCACCCCTCGACCTCGACCTCGACCAGCTGTCCGTCCCCGACCAATTGGGCGATCAGGGGGCGAGCCTGGGGCATGCGGATGCGGTAGTAATCGAGGAGGTCCCCGGCGGTGGCGACCCCAAGGGCACGAGCCGAGAGCGCCAACAGCTGTCTCTGCGCCTCCTCCGTGTCAGGCGGCTCTGCTTCGAGAAGGGCGGGCGGGATCACCCGCTCCGCCACGTCGTACATGCGAACGAAGTTGGGACGGGCGGCAGCGGCCACCTTGCCCTGTATGAAGAGCATCTCGAGTGCGATCTTGCCGTTCGACCAGTTCCACATCCCGCTCCCATTGCGTTGGCCGGGATCGTCGAGATCGCTGGTCTTGAGCGGGCCGCGTCTCCGGACCTGGTCGAGGACGCTGTCCAGATATCCGGGTTGATCGGCCAGCCTCTGCTCCCCCAGGTTCCAGACCCACCCACGTTCCATGCGCCAGCGCAGGCGCGGATAGTGCTCGATCAGGAGCAAGGAGGCCTCGTGACCCCAGTACTCGAACACCTCGCCCGAGCCCCATAGCCAGGCGTCGAGGGCATCGCGGTCGTAGGCGCCGAGGCGGGAGAAGAAGGGCATGTAGTGGGTACGGCTGAACACGTTCACCGAGTCCAACTGCACCAGTCCGATCCGCCGCATCACCCGGCGGAAATGGCGGACATCGAGCCGGCCCACGGGACGCGGGTTGGCGAACCCCTGCGCTCCGAGGGCATAACGGCGTGCCTGATCCAGCGTGAGACGGCGCATCGGTTGAGCAAGCTAGTGGTCTGTCGGTGAAATACTGCCGCGGGGTCGCCGAGGCATCGGGGTCGCTGGCAAGGACGCAGGACGTAGACGCTCGTCGTCGCGACGGCCCCAAAGGCAAGATCGACGAGACAGTTCCACCTGATCGTTCGTCGAGGACGAGGACGCCGCCAGCGGCGTCGAGGGCCGGCGAGACTGCGTAGCTATTTCAGCGACGGGCCACTAGTGCCAAATGCGGACAAAAGGGGTCCGCGGAAGCCCCGGCCGACCGGCGTCTGTTTTGCCCGAGACTGTGCGGGCAGGACAACGGAAACCCCGTTGCGGCGTGAGGGTTGGTCTCGGGCAAAGGCGGCCGGCAAAGAAGCTGCCATCATCCCCACGGTGATCGAGCGCTACACCCTCCCCGAGATGGGCCGGATCTGGTCCGAGCCGCGCAAGCTCGAGGTGTGGAAGGAAGTGGAGACCCTGGCTCTCGAGGCGTGGACGAAGCTGGGCCGGGTTCCCGACGGTGTGGCCGCCGACACCAGAGCCGCAACCTGTCCCACGCCGGAGGAGGTCGCTGAGCGGGAGGAGGTCACCAACCACGACCTGGCCGCCTTCGTGGACCTGTTGGGCGATGCGGCCGGGCCGGAGGCCGCCGGTTGGGTCCATTACGGACTCACCTCCTCCGATGTCCTCGACACCGCCGGGGGAGTCCTCCTAGCGGAGTCAGCCGACCTTCTCCTGACAGCCTTGGAAAAGCTGTTCACGACTATCAATGACCGGGCCCGGGAGCACGAGCACACCTACATGGTCGGGAGGACCCACGGCATCTGGGCCGAACCGACGATCTTTGGCGTCAAGCTGGCCGGCTGGGCCTTCGAGTTGGCACGGGACCATGCCCGGCTTCGCGATGCCCGCGACGCGGTGGCGGTGGGCAAGATCTCGGGCGCCGTCGGCACCTACGCCCACGTCCCGCCCGAGGTGGAAGGTCATGTCTGCGACGCCCTGGGACTCGAGATCGAACCGGCGTCGACCCAGGTGGTGGCCCGGGACCGCCACGCCCAGTACCTGCAGACCATCGCCCTGATCGGTGCCTCCCTGGAGCGGATGGCCACCGAGATCCGCCACCTCCAGCGCTCTGAGGTCTCGGAGGTCCGGGAGGCGTTCGGCAAAGGACAGAAGGGGTCGTCGGCCATGCCGCACAAGCGCAACCCGATTCTCTCCGAGCGCATGACCGGGATGGCCCGTCTGCTCCGTGGTTACGCCCAGGTCGGTCTGGAGAACGTCGCCCTCTGGCACGAGCGGGACATCTCACACTCGTCGTCGGAGCGGGTGGTGCTGCCCGACGCCTCGATCGCCCTCCACTACATGCTGGTCAGGTTCAACGATCTGGTCTCGGGCATGGTGGTCGACGTCGACCGGATGCGGGCCAACCTCGAGATGACCGGTGGGCTGGTCTTCAGCCAAGCAGTCCTGCTTGCCCTGGTCGAGAAGGGGATGACCCGTGACGATGCCTACCGGCTGGTCCAGTCTCATGCCATGACCGTCTGGGAAGACGGCGGCCAGCTCTACGACTCGTTGTCCGCCGACCCAGACTTGCCGCTCGACGACGTGGCGCTCACCGAATGCTTCTCGCTGGATCGCGTCCACGACTCGGCCCGAATCGTCTTCGACCGTCTCGACGAGCTGAAGCTCTGACCTCAGCCCGATGAGGTGATGTGCACCGTCCCGGTGAAGAGGGCAACGGTGCGGCCGTCGTCCCGGGTCACGTCGACGCGGTAGGTCCCGAGGGTCCGCCCCCGCGACGCCTCGGTGGCCGTTGCCCGTAACCGATCACCAGCGCGCGAGGCAGCGGTGAGCACGAGATGGGTGTCGATGGCCACCGCCCGGTCCCCCGCCGAGTTGGAGGCCAGGGAGAAGGCGCAGTCGGCCAGGGAGAAGACCATCCCCCCATGGCCGACCTCGAGGAAGTTGAGGTGCTCGGGCCCAACCGTCATCTCGATCGTGATCTCCTCGTCGGTCACCGAGACCAGACCGACGCCCAAAGAGCGGGCGTAGGCGTCGGCGCCAAGCATCTCCTCGACACGGGACCGGCTGAACCCTGGCACGTGGGGAGATTAGGTCGCCCCTCGAATCGAAATCGGGCACAAAAACCGCGCTTGGCGCGGCCGTTCGCGACAATTTCGGGATGGGCACTGCCGCACTACGCTCCCGCCACGTGCCGGCCCTACCTCATATCGCATCTGGCAAAGTCAGGGAGATCTACGAGGTGGACGATGAGCACCTCCTCTTCGTCGCCACCGATCGGATCTCGGCCTACGACGTCATCCTCAACCAGTTGATCCCGGACAAGGGGCGGGTGCTGGCCGGGCTCAGCCTCCACTTCTTCGACCTCCTGGAGACTTCGAATCATCTGGTCACGACCGACCTGGCCACGGTGTCGGGCCTGGAAGACGACGACCTGGAGGATCTGGCCGGCCGGGCCATGGTGGTGCGGCGGGCGGAGGTGATCCCGGTGGAATGCGTGGTCAGGGGATATCTGTACGGTTCCTCATGGCGCGAGTACCGCGACGGGGGCGGGCCGACCACCGAGCATCTCCCCTCGGGGCTGGTGCTGGCCGACCGCCTCCCCGAGCCGATCTTCACCCCCGCCACGAAGGCCGCCACCGGCCATGACGAGAACATCACCGAATCGGAGACCCGCTCCCTCCTCGGCGACGAGCTCTACGAGGAACTCCGCACGCGATCGGTCGACATTTACCTGAGGGCCTCCGAATACGCCGCGGAAAAGGGAGTCATCCTGGCCGACACCAAGTTCGAGTTCGGTTTCGCCGGGGATCAATTGCTTCTCATCGACGAGGTCCTCACCCCCGACTCTTCCCGCTACTGGCCTGCCGACGAATGGGTGCCGGGCCGGGACGTGCCCTCCTTCGACAAGCAATACGTGCGGGAGTGGCTCGACACCACCGACTGGGACCACAACCCACCTCCACCAGATCTGCCCGACGAAGTGGTGCAGGGAACCCGTTCCCGATACGTCGAGGCCTACGAGCGGATAACGGGCGACAGCTTCGACGACTACCTGGCCGGAGACTGATGAAGGTCACCGTCGAGATAACGAGACGCCCCGAGATCGCCGACCCCCAGGGCTCGACGATCCAACGGGCATTGCACGACCTGGGCCACAATGCGGTGATGTCGGTTCGAGTCGATCGGGTGATCCACCTCGAATTGGAGAATGACGACCCGGATGCGGCGCGAGCCCAGGTCGAAGAGATGTGCCGGCAGGTTCTAGCCAACCCGGTTCTCGAGGACTTCACCGTGAAAGTGGACGGATGAAGACGGCAGTGGTGGTCTTTCCGGGGACCAACTGTGAACAAGACGTAGCCCACGCCCTGACCACCCTCGGCGGTGAAGCAGAACTGGTGTGGCACCGGGAGACCGATCTCTCCGACTTCGACGGAGTGGTCCTGCCCGGAGGCTTCGCCCACGGTGACTATCTGCGCACCGGCGCCATCGCCCGGTTCTCCCCGATCATGGCCGAGGTCGAGAGGTTGGCCGAAGCGGGCCGACCGGTCCTCGGGATCTGCAACGGCTTCCAGGTCCTCTGCGAAGCCGGCCTGCTCCCCGGCGCCCTGATCGCCAACCGCGACCTGGCCTTCATCTGCCGCTTCGTCGATCTCGAGGTGACCGACACCGGGACCATCCTCACCGGGGCAGCACAGGTCGGGCAGCGGATCCGGATCCCCCTCAACTCCTACGAGGGCAACTGGGTCGACCCCGCCAACTCAGGACGTGTCGCCTTGAGGTACCTCGACGACCCCAATGGCTCACAGGGCTCGGCGGCTGCTGTCGCCAACGACGAGGGCAACGTGGTCGGGATCATGCCCCACCCCGAGCGTGGAATCGACGAGCTACTCGGATCCGGTGATGGCCGGGTCCTCCTCGAGGGGTTCCTCCACTCGCTGGTCCCGGCGTGACCACCGCCACCCAGCCTCTCCACCGCCGCCTGGGCATGACCGACGAAGAGCACGATTCGGTTCTTGGAATCCTCGGTCGCGAACCCCGTCCCGCCGAGCTCGCGATGTATTCGGTGATGTGGTCCGAGCACTGCTCCTACAAATCGTCCCGGGCCCATCTCCGCCGTTTCCCCACCGAGGCGCCGTGGGTGGTGGTCGGCCCCGGGGAGAACGCCGGCGTCGTCGATCTCGGAGACGGGTGGCTTGCCGCCTTGCGCATCGAGAGTCACAACCACCCTTCATTCGTCGAGCCCTTCCAGGGGGCCGCCACCGGGGTCGGGGGGATCCTGCGCGACGTGTTCACGATGGGCGCCCGCCCCGTTGCCCTCTGGGACCAGATCCGATTCGGGCCCCTCGATGACCCCAAGAACCGATACCTCTTCAACGGGGTGGTGTCCGGAATCGCCGGCTACGGCAACGCGGTCGGGGTCCCCACCGTGGGCGGCGAGCTCGAATTCGACCCGGTCTATGCGGGCAACCCGTTGGTCAACGTCATGTGCCTCGGCATCCTTCGCCGGGAGCAGCTGGTCCTGGGGACGGCTGGGTCTCCCGGAACGGTGGCGATCCTCCTCGGCGGGGCCACCGGCAGAGACGGGATCGGTGGGGCGTCGGTCCTGGCCTCCGCCTCCTTCGATGACGAGTCACAGGAGAAGCGGCCCAGCGTCCAGGTGGGCGATCCCTTCGAGGAGAAGAAGCTGATCGAGGCCTGTCTCGAGCTCTACGACCGGGGTCTGGTGGTCGGCGTCCAGGACCTGGGCGCTGCCGGTCTCTCCTGCGCCACCTCCGAGCCGGCGGGTAGGGCCGGGGTCGGCATGGACGTGAACCTCGATCAGGTGCACGTCCGGGAGACCGGGATGACCGCCCCGGAGCTGCTCATGTCCGAGTCCCAGGAGCGAATGATGGCCTTCGTCGCACCTGAGCTCGTGGATGACGTGCTCGCCGTCGCCGCCAAATGGGAGATCGACTCGGCGGTGGTGGGCGTGGTCAGAGACGGTGCAACGCTGACGGTGCGTCACGAAGGGAATGTGGTGGCCGAAGTCCCGGCGGCCTCGCTGGCAAACGCCGCACCCCTCTACGACCGCCCAATGCAGAGACCCGATTTGATCGACGAGCTGTGGGAGACGGCTGCCCGGCCCCTAGAGGAGGACCCCGCAGATGTCCTGCTCCGTCTTCTCGACGACCCCGGCCTGGGCTCGACGTCGTGGGTCCACGAGCAGTACGACCACATGCTCTTCCTGAACACGGTGGTCGGCCCCGGCTCAGACGGCGCCCTGATCCGAATCCGGGGAACCGACAAGGGGCTCGCCGTCTCGACCGATGGCAACGGCAGGCTCTGCTATCTCGACCCCAGGAACGGGAGCGCCCGCCTCGTGTACGAAGCTGCCCTCAACGTCGCCGTCACCGGGGCCAGGCCGCTGGCCGTCGTCGACAACCTCAACTTCGGCAATCCGGAGAAGCCCGAGGTGATGTGGCAGTTCCGGGAGAGCGTGGAGGGGATCTCCGAAGCATGCGAGGCATTGGGGATACCGGTGATCGGAGGCAATGTCTCCTTCTACAACGAAACCGACGGCGTCGACATCCACCCGACCCCGGTGGTGGGGCTGCTCGGGCTGGCCGATCCGATGCCGGAGACCCCGCCCCGCCTCTCCCGGGCGGTCGCCGGGATGGAGATCTGGGAAATCGGCCCGCCGCCAACCAGGGACCTGGCCGGGAGCAGTGTCCAGCGGATCATCCATCGTTCTTTGACCGGACGTCCGACCCCACCCGACCCCGACTCGGCCCTGCGCGTGGTGAAGCTGGCCGCCGAGCTGGCTCACACCGTCCCGGTCCTCCACGACATCTCAGACGGTGGTCTGGCCGTGGCGGTGGCCGAGATCTGCATCGCCTCCGGTATCGGGGCGACGCTCATGGAGATGGATCGTGATCAGCTGTTCTGCGAGGACCCCCATCGGTTCGTCGCCATGTTCGAACCGGGGACCTTTCCCATCGCCCCCGAGCTCGGTCGGATCGTGGGGAGGATTGGCGGAGACGATCTCGTGTTGGGAGGCTCGACGCCAATCGACGTCGCCGAGCTGGCCGAAGCCCATCGTCAAGCCATCCCGCGCCGGATGGCTTAGACCACCTTCTCCACCCAGCGACCGTTCTCGTCCTGCTCCCATTTCGTGTCACCGACCTCGACCACCAACGAGGCGAGACCCTTGACATCTGTCTTGATGGTCTTGAGCAGTGCCTTGGCCTCGTTCTTGAGCTGCTTGGCTTGCTCCAACCGGTAACGAAGCGGGACCGTCTTGGTGGTGCGAGACCTGATCGCCTCGGCGCGCTCGAGGTTGATCCGTCGGCCGGTTTCGAAGAACCCGATCAGGGTCAGGACCTCCTGGTCTGACAGCGACTCCAAAAGCGGTCGGGTGGAATGGGCCAGGGGCCCGTACACGTCGGCAGCGAGGCTCTTCGCCTCAGAAGTCAACTCGATCAGGACCTTTCGCCGGTCGTCGGGATCGCTGCCCCTCTTCATCAACCCGGCGGCCTCCATCCGATCCACGACAGCGGTGACCGCCCCCGTTGTCAGGCCAACCTCCCGGGCGAGGTCACCGGCAGTGATCCGGCCATGCCGGTCGACGACGTCGAGACAACGTCCGTCGGTGCGGTTGATGCCCACGAAGTTGGTGAAGGCCTCATCGAGCACGTCACTTGCCGATTGGGAGGCTCGCACCGCCTCGACCAGCCGTCGTAGCAAGACGGCGCGTTGTTCTCTTGACAAGTTAATATCTTGATTCATAAGATACTCACCAGTTGAAGTATAGCGAAGGAGTCTGCCGTGCCGAAGAACATGATCACAACGCGGGGCCTGCGCCGGGTCTACAAGACGAGGAAGCAGGAGATAGAGGCCGTGCGCGGTGTCGATTTCACCGTGGATGCAGGTGAGATCGTGGGCTTCCTCGGCCCCAACGGCGCCGGGAAGACGACCACGCTCCGCATGCTGACCACGCTGCTCGACCCCACTGACGGGGAGGCTGTCGTCGCCGGGCACGATCTGAGGGCAGATCCGGTCGGGGTGCGCCGCAACATCGGGTACGTCGCCCAGGGCGGCTCCACCGACCCGGAAGCAAGAGCCGGGGAGGAGATCGTGGACCACGCCCGGATGTACGGGATCGACAAGACCGTGGCGCGTAGCAACGGCGGGACGCTGTTCGACCAGCTCGACCTCACGGGTCTCTGGGAGCGCCAGTGCAAGACACTATCCGGAGGCCAGCGCCGGCGGCTCGACATCGCCATGGGCCTGGTCCACCAACCGGGCCTGGTCTTCCTCGACGAGCCCTCCACCGGTCTCGACCCCCAATCGCGGGCCAATCTCTGGGAGCACATCGAGCGGCTGAGATCCGATCTGGACACGACCGTGTTCATCACCTCCCACTACATGGATGAGGCCGACGTGCTCTGTGACCGGATCCTGGTCATCGACGACGGCACAATCGTCGCCCAGGGCACCCCGGATGAGCTGAAGCGGCGGGTGGCGGGCGACTCGGTGATCCTCAGCTTCGAGCAGCAGCGAAGCACTGTTGTCGTCGCCGACCTGGTCTCCCGTCTCGACGGGGCGACCGATCCGATGATCGATGGCAACGAAGTCCGCTTCCAGGTCCCGGATGGGGCCAGTGCCCTTCCGGTCCTGCTCCGAGCGATGGTCGAACATGATCTGGACGCCGCCGGCGTCGAGGTGCACCGGCCCACCCTCGACGACGTGTTCCTCACGATGACCGGTCGCTCGCTCCGCGACGAGGCGACGACAGCCGACGACGACCGGGCCGCGGCCTGAAAGGACGAACAACCATGCGATTTCTCACCGATACCTGGCTGGTTTTCAGCCGTGCGATGCGACTCTCCCTTCGGAACCCGGTCTGGGTGATCCTGGGACTGATGCAACCCATCCTCTATCTGACCCTTTTCGGGCCGCTGCTCGAACCAGTGGCGTCCGCGCCTGGATTCCCGCCCGGCTCCGCCTGGCAGGTGTTCGTCCCCGGGTTGTTGGTCCAACTCGGCATCTTCGGAGCCGCCTTTGCCGGATTCGGGCTGATCGCCGAATGGCGGGCCGGGGTCGTAGAACGGATGCGGGTGACCCCGGCGAGCCGGGGGTCCCTACTCCTCGGACGCGTGTTGCGTGATGTGGTCGTCATCCTGGTCCAGGGAGCTCTCCTCTCCGTGGTCGCCGTGGCTTTCTTCGACCTCGACGCCCCGATCGAAGGCCTCGTCATCGGCGTCGCCGTGGTGGGGCTCCTCGGTGGCGCCTTCAGCGCCCTCTCTTACGGGGCGGCGTTGAAGCTGAAGAGCGAAGACTCCTTTGCACCGGTGGTCAATGGCCTGATCCTCCCGATCCTCCTTCTCTCGGGGATCCTGCTCCCGATGACCTTGGCGCCCGGATGGCTGCAGACCGTGGCCGACGTCAACCCCCTGACCCACATCGTCGATGGGGTGCGGGCGGTCTACCGGGGCGAGGCTGGGTCGAGCGACGCCTGGCTCGGCACGGTTCTGACGATCGGGTTGCTCGTGATCGGCGTGTTCTACGGCGCTCGGGTCTTTCGGAAGGAATCGGCCTGATTCGGCTATCGGCCGGGCCCTGCCCGGCCGATACCATGGAATCATGGCGAGAAGCATCGGAATACTCACGGCCGGGGGTGACAGCCCCGGGCTGAATGCGGCGATACGGGCCGTGGGCAAGGCGGCCCAACGTGCCTATGGGATGCACGTCATCGGGTTCTACGACGGATTCATGGGCCTGATGCAGAACAGGTTCGTCCGCTTCGACTCCGACTCCCTCTCCGGCATCTTGACCCGGGGCGGCACGGTGCTCGGCACCAGCCGGGCCAAGGTCGACAGGATGGAGATGGGTGACGGCAAGCGGATGGACATGCGCCCCCTGATGCGCGATGTCGTCGACCAGCACGACCTCGAGGCACTGGTGGTGCTTGGCGGCGACGGGACCATGCGCAACGCCCTCAAGCTCGAGGACGTCGGGATCAAGGTGCTCGCCCTGCCCAAGACCATCGACAACGACGTGACAGGGACCGATGTCACATTCGGGTTCGACACCGCGATGGGGATCGCCACTGAGGCCATCGACCGGCTGCACTCCACCGCCCATTCCCACCATCGGATCATCCTCGCCGAGGTGATGGGGCATGACGTCGGGTGGCTCGCCCTGGGGGCAGGCCTGGCCGGCGGGGCAGATGTGATCCTCCTCCCCGAGATCCCCTACGACATCGAGGCCGTTGCCTCCTCCATTCAGTCGCGGAAGGCGGCCGGAAGCGCCTTCTCCATCATCGCGGTGGCCGAAGGGGCCTACTCCCGTGAGGACGCCCGGACCCGGGATTCGCTCCTGGCCGACGGCGAGTCGGCTGAGGGCGAGCGGAAACAGGAACTCAAGGAGAAGCTCGCGGCTTTGGCCAAGGCCCCGCGGACCGAGAATCTGGCGACCGCCCTGGAGCACGCCACCGGTCTGGAATCCAGGGTCACGATCCTGGGACATGTGCAGCGTGGGGGAACCCCCTCGCCTGCCGATCGCTTGTTGGCAACCCGGTTGGGAACCGCCGCCGCCTCCTACATCGCGGATGGGATCCACGGTGTGCTGGTGGCGACGCGTGGTCAATCGACCGAGCCGGTTCCGCTGAAGGAGATCGCCGGGATCACCAAGTTCGTCCCCCTCGACCACCCCTGGGTCGACTCCGCTCGCAGTCTCGGCATCGTCCTCGGCGACTGAGCCGGTCCGGACATTCCCTCTACGCTCGACGGATGACACTTCTCGGCGCGGTCCTGGCCGGCGGGGCCAGCATGCGGATGGGGACGGACAAGGCCAACGTCGAGATCGCGGGGACAACACTTTTGGAACGGGTAACGACCGTCGTCGCCGGGGTCGCCGATCGGGTGGTCGTGCTGGGAGGAGACCGGGCCGGTTACGAGTCCTGGCCCGATAGGGCGCCGGGGGCCGGCCCGCTGGCCGGTGTCGCCACCGCGCTCGATCGGATGATCGAGGATCGAGCCCTGGTCCTGGCGGTGGACAACGTCTTCGTCCGAGCCGAGACCCTGCACCACCTGGCTTCCATCGTCTCCGAGCTGCCGGTGGTGCCCGTGGACGATGCGGGTGTGCGCCAGGTCACCTGTGCCGTCTACCCCAAGCAGATAGCCGGGCAGGCCATGGAGGAGGCAGAAGCGGGGGGCTCGGTGCAGACACTGCTCGACCGGGTTTCTTTTCTCCCGGTGACTCCCGAGGAGTGGGGCGGGTGGGGCGAGGATGGCCGTAGCTGGTACTCGGTGGATACGCCCGAGGCACTGGATGAAGGGGTCCGTCGCTTCAGTTGAACGGCTGTTGGCCTCTCCTCTCCAGGAACCTGCGTTGGGTCTCGTTGGGGGCGAGTCGGATGGCGCGGGCCAGTGCGGCCCGAGATCCGGGTTCGTCGCCGAGCTTTCTCCTCATCTCGCTCTCGGCGAGGTGATAGGCGTGGTATTCGGAGAGCTCGCCCGACAGCTCCCCCAAAGCCGCCAATCCGGCTTCGGCGCCGGAGGACTCGAACACCGCCACCGCCCGGTTGAGCCGAACGACTGGCGCCGGATGGACTTCGATCAGACGGTCGTACAACTCGACGATCCTGGGAAGGTCGGTGGTGTCCATCGAATCGGCCGATGCGTGTTGGGCGGCGATCTCGGCCTGGAGTAGATAGAGGCCGTCCCGGCCGATGCGACGGGCCCGCTCCAGCATCGCCAGACCGTCGGCGATGGCGACAGCGTCCCAGAGGGACCGGTCCTGATCCCGGAGCAGGACCAGGCTGCCCCCGGAATCGAGTCGGGCCTGGCGCCGGCTGTGTTGGAGGAGCATCAGGGCCTGGAGAGCGAGCACCTCAGATTCGTCAGGCATCAGCTCGCACATGAGCCCACCCAGGGCGATCGCCGATTCGGCCAGGTCTGCTCGAAGGAGATGGCCCCCGGTGGTGGCGAAGTAGCCCTCGTTGAAGACCAGGTAGATGACGGCCAGGACGGCAGCGAGCCGCCCGGTCATCTCGTGCCCTGACGGGACACGGAACGGGATCCCGGCATCCCTGACTTTGGCCTTGGCACGCACCAGTCTCTGCGCCATCGTCGTTTCGGTCACCAGGAAGGCGTGGGCGATCTCCGGGGTGGTGAGCCCTCCCACCGTGCGCAGGGTGAGTGCGATCTGCTTGTCCACCGATAACGACGGGTGACAGCAGGCGAAGATCATTTGCAACCTGTCGTCTTCGACCGTCGAGGTGCTCACGTCCTCCCTCTCATGTTCGGCCCTCTCGAACCCCTCCAGGATCTCGCTCTTTCGGGCCAGGGTGGCTCGGCGCCGGATCCGGTCGATGGCACGACGTTGGGCAACCGTCGATATCCAGCCGGGTGGGTTGTCGGGAACTCCCTTTTCCGGCCAGGTGCGAAGCGCCTCGACCAGGGCGTCCTGAACCGCCTCCTCGGCCAGGTCGATGTCCCGGCACCGGGTGGCCACGTTGGCCAGCACCAGGGCATAGGAATCCCTGAACACGACTTCGATCGCCGCCCGGTGGTCCCTCGAGCTCATCGCCAACCAGTCTCGTCTCCCACGTCACACCCCATGTCGAACGCCCGCCGCCGTGGTCGACACTGGGGGGGTATTACATCGAACCTGAGGTTCTGCGTTCCACATACGGAACGAACGGTCTCAGCTTCGAGACCCCGACCTCGGTTGAGAGCGCGGCTGAAGCCCGGGTCGTGCGGCGTTGGGTCGGCCGCTGAACTTGAGACAGTTGGTACCACATATGGAACGTGGAACCTCAGGTTCGTCGTAACACCCCTAACCTCCCTGGCCGTGCCCGACGCCGACTTCCCCCAGCCGAGGATCGAGGAGACGGCGTTTGTCTCCCCTGGCGGCCGCGTGTTTGGGGATGTGACGATTGGGGAGAGGGTGTTCATCCTGTTCGGGGTGGTGATCCGGGCCGAGCTCGACCGCATCGAGATCGGGAGCGAGACCAACATCCAGGACAACTCGGTGGTCCACTGTGACGAGGACGTCCCCTGCCTGATCGGGCAGAGAGTCACGGTCGGTCACGCAGCCGTGGTCCACGGGGCGACCGTGGGCGACCGCTGCCTGGTCGGGATCGGGGCCAAGCTGCTCAATCGCTCCCGCCTCGGCGAAGGCGCCTGGCTCGCCTCGGGCTCGGTGCTGACCGAAGGCAAGGAGATCCCGCCGTGGACCCTGGCGATGGGCATCCCGGCCAAGCCGGTGCGGGACCTGACCGAAGACGAGATCAGGCGCGCCGACGAAGGCGTGGACCATTATCTCGAGCTGATGGAGCGTTACCGACAGGTCTTCGACCACGGCGCCACATGACCTACGATGAGGACGTGACCGAGGAGGGAGCCGTCCAGCTCACCGACGGGCCCCGAGAAGCTTGCGGGGTCTTCGCCGCATACACCCCCAGGCAGCGTGTCTCCAGCCTGATCTACTTCGGTCTATACGGCCTGCAGCATCGCGGTCAGGAGTCGGCGGGGATCGCAACCTCCAATGGCGAGACGGTCACCGTGTTCAAGGATCTCGGTCTCGTCTCCCAGGTCTTCGACGAGCCGGCTCTGGCCGGACTCGACGGCCATCTCGGGATCGGGCACACCCGATACTCGACCACAGGCTCGAACAACTGGGCCAATGCGCAACCGGCGCACCGCCAGGTGGGCGCGACCAGCATCGCCCTCGGGCACAACGGGAACCTGACCAACACCAGTGAGCTCGCCGAGCGCCTCGGGATCAAGGGGGCGACCACGGACTCCGACCTCATGGCCGAGGGCATCGCCCGGGCAATCGACGACGAACGATCCGACGACCGTGGCCTCGAGATGGCGATTCTCGACGTGGCCTCGACCTGGGAAGGCGCCTTCTCCCTCGTCATCATGGACCAGGGCCGGATCGTCGGGCTGCGCGACCCGCATGGCTTCCGGCCGCTCTGCCTCGGCTCTCTTCCCGAAGGGGGTTGGGTCCTCGCCTCCGAGACCGCCGCCCTCGACCTGATCGGGGCCCGCTTCGTGCGTGAGGTGGCTGCCGGGGAGATGGTCGTGATCGATGCCGGCGGGGTCCACAGCTACCAGCTGACCCAGCAGCCCGAGCCCGGCCTCTGCCTGTTCGAGTTCGTCTACTTCGCCCGGCCCGACAGCCAGATGTACGGGCGAGGCATCCACGCTGCGCGACGTCAGATGGGCGAGGCCCTGGCTGCCGAGCACCCGGCCGAAGCAGACGTGGTAGTGCCGGTGCCCGAGTCCGGTCTTCCCGCGGCCCAGGGCTTCGCCGCCGCCAGCGGCATCCCCTACGCCGACGGCCTGGTCAAGAATCGTTACATCGGCCGCACGTTCATCGAGCCGAGCCAGAGCCTGCGCGACCGTGGGATTCGGCTCAAGCTGAACCCGATCCCGGACAACCTCCGCGGCAAGCGGGTGGTGCTCGTCGACGACTCGATCGTGCGTGGCTCCACTACCCGCAAACTGGTGCAGATGATCCGGGACGCGGGCGCCGACGAGATCCACCTCCGGGTCTCGTCGCCTCCCTACCGCTGGCCGTGCTTCTACGGCATGGACACCTCGGATCGATCCACTCTCATCGCCGCCCGCCTCGAGGTCGACGAGATCCGGGATCACGTCGGGGCCGACTCCCTGGGCTATCTGTCTCTCGAAGGCCTGCTCGAAGCCACCGGGGTGGCAGACGCCGGTTTCTGCACCGCCTGTCTCTCCGGGGACTACCCCACCGACGTCGCCGAGGCTGCCGACAAGTTCCAGCTCGAGCGCTCCTGACGTGACCTCCTACCGCGATGCGGGAGTGGACCTGGAGGCAGCGGAGCGTCACGTGGCCCGGATCGCCGGATCTGTCACCTCTACCTGGGGACCGCAGGTGGCCGGTTCATTCGGGGGCTTCGCCTCCGGGATCCGTATCCCGGATGGCTATCACCGCCCGATTCTGATGATGACCACCGACGGGGTGGGCACCAAACTCGACCTGGCCCGCCGCTCGGGACGTTGGGGTGGTGTCGGCCATGACCTGGTGGCCATGTGCGTCGACGACCTCGCCGCGGTAGGCGCCCGGCCCATCGGTCTGGTGGATTACATGGCAGTCGGCGCCCTCGACACCGATCGGGACGCCGCCATCGTCGCCTCGATCGCAGAAGCCTGTCTCAAGGCCGGGACCCCACTGCTCGGTGGGGAGTCGGCCGAGCACCCGGGGGTCATGGCGCCCGACGCCGTCGATCTGGCGGCCACCGCGCTGGGGATCGTCGATGAGGGCACCCAGCTCGGGCCGCACCGCGTCGCTCGGGGCGACCTGATCGTCGGGCTCCTCTCCCCCAACCTCCGCTCCAACGGATTCTCGCTGGTCCGCACGTTGTTCGAGGACGACATGGACGACCACCTCGACATGCTCCTCGAGCCTTCAGTGCTCTACAGCCCGGCCACCCTCGAGCTCGCGGAGCAGGGCGTGGTCAATGCGGCCGCCCACATCACCGGGGGTGGGATCATCGAGAACCTGCCCCGGGCGATACCGGACGGCCTCGGAGCACGCGTCGACACCTCGACCTGGGAGCCACCTCCGGTGTTCGCCCTGATCGAAGAAAGAGGCGTCGGAAGGGACGAGATGTTCCGCACCTTCAACATGGGCATCGGGTTCTGCCTGATCGTCGACCCGGCGAACGCCCCTGGTGTCGTCTCCCGGCTCGGTGCCACCGCGGCCACCATCATCGGTGAGATCACTCCCGGCACGAGGATCGTCCTGGAGTGAGGTTCGCCGAGGCTTCGGCGGTGACTCGTGCCGACGAGGGAACCTGGAAGGCCGAGGTCCAGCCGGATTGGGACATATTCGGCATCGCCAACGGCGGCTATCTGATGGCCATCGCCGCCCGCGCCATGTCGGAGTCGGCCGAAGGGCGGACACCGGTCACTCTCACCGCCCACTTCATCCGTCCCGTATCCACCGGGCCGATCGAGGTCTCGGTCGAGGCCCTCAAGACGGGTCGAAGCTTCTCGACCCTCCGGGGACGGGTTACTGCCGAGTCAGATTCGATCCAACTCCTGGGCAGCTTCGGTCAGCCCGGTCTCCTGGGGGACGAGACGCTGTATGTGGCCGCCGAGCCGCCGGAGATGCCCCCTCCCGAGCAGTGTGTGCGCATGACGCCTTCAGACGACGGCCCGCTGCCGCCGCCGCTGATGGCCCAGTTCGAGGAACGGCTTCATCCCGACGACGCCCTGGCTCTCACGGGCAGCCGCACCGGCATCGCCACGGTCCGAGGGTGGTTCCGGCTCCACGACGACGAGCCGGTAGATCCCTTCGCGCTCCTCCTGGTCGCCGATGCCCTGCCGCCGGCGATCTTCAACGCCGACCTCCCTGTGGGCTGGACCCCGACGCTGGAGATGACGACACAAATCCGGGCCCGACCCGTCTCTGGCTGGTTGCGTTGCCAGTTCACGACCCGTTTCGTCTCGGGCGGGTTGCTCGAGGAGGACGGCGAGATCTGGGACGAGAGCGGACGTTTGGTCGCCCTCTCCCGGCAGCTAGCCCTCGTCCCCCGCTGACATCTCCCCGAGCTCTTGGAGCAGGGCGTCCTTTCGCGGCTCGTCGAGGAATGAAGCCGTGATCGAGTTCCTGGCGAGCGTGGTGATCGCACCGTCGTCGAAGCCGAGCTCGGCCTGCACCCGCCGATAGTTATCGCCGATATAGCCGCCGAAGTAAGCCGGGTCGTCGGAGTTGATCGAAACCAGGAGCCCGGCGTCGATCATGGCCGGCAGGGGGTGTTCCGAGAGCTCGTCCACCACCTGGAGGGCGACATTGGACAGGGGGCAAACCGTGAGAGGTATGCGCTCCCGGCTCAGCCGAGCCACCAGCTCCGCATCCTCGAGGCTTCTCACCCCGTGGTCGATCCTCTCCGCACCCAGGACGTCGAGGGCGGCAGACACGTATTCGGGAGGACCCTCCTCGCCGGCATGGGCGACCGCCCGAAGACCCAGCTCCCGGGCCCGGTCGTAGGCCCGTTCGAACAGCTGTGGAGGGCGCCCCCGCTCCGACGAGTCGATGCCGACCCCGATCACGCCTTCCAGGAACGGCTCTGCTTCCTCGATGGTGGCCAGTGCTTCGTCGCCGGAGAGATGACGGAGGAAGCAGAGGATGAGGTCGGAACTGATCCCGAGCCGGCGCCTGGCATCGGAGATGGCGTCGCGAAAGCCCCTCATGAACACCTCGAAGCCGATCCCCCGGCCGGTGTGGCTCTGCGGATCGAAGAAGATCTCGGCGTGACGGACGCCGTCGGCCGAGGCGCGGTCCAGATAGGCGCTCATCAGGTCGTAGAAGTCATCGGGCGTTCGCAGCACCTCCGCTCCCTGGTAGTAGATGTCGAGGAAGGACTGGAGGTCGGTGAACCGGTAGGCGGCATGAACCTTGTCGACATCCTCGAAGGGAAGGGTGATGCCGTTGCGGGTGGCGAGGCGGAACATCATCTCCGGCTCGAGCGTGCCCTCGATGTGGAGGTGCAGCTCGACCTTGGGCAGGCGCTGGATCAGTCGGGCGCGGTCCGGCCCGAGTGGCTCGATGGGCATGCGCCGACATATCACGCCCTGCGACGCGC
>JBOGEV010000321.1:0-3601 GCA_050742015.1 Acidimicrobiia bacterium | reverse complement strand
CGCTCCAGGCTCTCCTCCTCGGGAAGCGATGGGCTGGCATCCGGCTCGCCCCCTCCCAGGTCGACGTGGTCTTCCATCCACTTCGTGTGGTGGGTCCCGTTCACGAAATCGGGGTGGGCGAGGACGGCGAGGTGGGCGGGGATGGTCGAGGCCACACCCGTCACCCGGAACTCCTCGAGTGCTCGCCGACCCCGGTTGATGGCGCTGGCCCGATCCGGGCCCCACACCACCAGCTTCGCAATGAGGTTGTCGTAGTAGGGGGAGACGTTGGTGCCGGGCCGGACCCACGAGTCGACTCTCACGCCGGGGCCGGCCGGTTCCTGCCATTCGACGACCTGCCCGGGGGTGGGCAGGAACTGGTTGTAGGGATCTTCGGCGTTGATCCGGAACTCGATGGCGTGGCCTCTCGGATCGACCGAGTCGATGGTCAGCTCGTCACCAGCCGCGATCCGAAGTTGCCATTCGACCATGTCGATCCCGGTGACCACCTCGGTGACTGTGTGCTCCACCTGAAGACGGGTGTTCATCTCGAGGAAGAAGAACTCCCCGTTTTGGTCGACCAGGAACTCGACGGTTCCTGCATTGACATAACCGCAAGACTTGCCGGCGGCAAGCGCCGCCCTCCCGATCGCCCGCCGCTGTCTCACGGTCAGACCGGGTGACGGGGTCTCCTCGATCAGCTTCTGGTGGCGGCGCTGGACCGAGCAGTCGCGCTCGCCGAGGAACAGGCCCTTGCCGTGACTGTCGAACAGCACCTGGGCTTCGACGTGACGGGTCTCCTCGAGGTACTTCTCGACGTAGACCTCAGGGTTGCCGAAGTAGGCGTCCGCCTCCCGCCTGGCCCCTTCGAACGCATCGTCGAGATCCTCCGGCCCCCGCACCACGCGCAGACCCTTGCCCCCGCCACCGTGGGCAGCCTTGATCGCCACCGGGTATCCGTACTCGTCGGCCAGCCGGGCCACCTCGTCGACGCTCCCAATGGGATCGGTGACCCCGGGAACAGTCGGAACCCCGAACTTCTCGGCGTTTCGCCTCGAGGTGATCTTGTCCCCCATCCCCTCGATGGCGCTGGCCGGGGGACCCACCCAGACGATGCCGGCGTCGCTCACGGCTTTGGCGAAGCCGGCGTTCTCGGACAGGAAGCCGTAACCGGGATGGATCGCCTCGGCCCCGGCGTCGTGGGCGATCTGAAGGATCTTCTGCTGGTTGAGGTAGCTCTCGGCGGCCGGCGCCGCCCCCGCGTTCCACGCTTCGTCGGCCAACTCGACGTGGAGGGCATCCCGATCGAGCTCGGAGTAGATGGCGATGGTGCGCATCCCCATCTCCCGGGCGGTCCGGATCACCCGAACCGCGATCTCGCCCCGGTTGGCGACGAGAAGGGACTTCATGGGGTGCCGGGAACGATGGTTCTGCCCCTGGTCACTGAGGGCCGTTCCCGTGTTTCTTCGGGGGGAGGGTCTCTCGTTTGGTGCGGAGGACGTCGAGGGCCCGGATCAGCTTGTAGCGGGTCTCCCGTGGCTCGATCACCTCATCGACGAGACCCAACTCGGCAGCCACATAAGGGTTGTTGAACTTCTCCTCGTAGTCGGAGATCAGCTCGGAGCGGACCTTCTCCGGCTCGTTGGTGGCGCCGATCTCACGGCGGTGGATGACGTTGACCGCCCCTTGGGCGCCCATGACCGCGATCTCGGCCGACGGCCAGGCGAAGACGAGATCGGCGCGGACGCCGCGAGCGTTCATGACCAGATAAGCCCCGCCGTACGCCTTCCTCGTGATCACCGTGATCCGGGGAACGGTGGCTTCGCAATAGGCATAGAGCAGCTTGGCGCCGTGTCGGATGATCCCGTTGTGCTCTTGTTCGACACCGGGAAGGAACCCGGGAACGTCGACGAACGTGATGAGAGGGATGTTGAAGGCATCACAGAAGCGGACGAACCGGGCCGCCTTCTCCGAGGCTTCGATGTCGAGGGTCCCGGCGAGGACCGCGGGCTGGTTGGCCACGACGCCCACGGTGTGGCCGTCGAGGCGCCCGAACCCGACGACGATGTTCTTCGCCCAGAGCTCGTGGACCTCGAAGAACTCTGAACCGTCGAGAACGGTCTCGACCAGCTCCACCATGTCGTAGGGCTGGGTCGATGAGTCCGGGATGATCGAGTCCAGCGAGTCGTCGATCCGATCGGGTCGATCGGTGGGCGCGAAGTAGGGGGGGAGCTCCATGTTGTTGCGGGGCAGGAACGACATCAGGTAGCGAACAGCCTCGAGGGCGTCGATCCCGGTCGGGTACACGAAATGGGTGACTCCGGATTTCGAGGCGTGGGTGGCGGCGCCTCCCAACTCCTCCATCGTCACCTCCTCGCCCGTCACCGCTTTGATGACGTCGGGACCGGTGATGAACATGTGGCTCGTCTGATCGACCTGGAACACGAAGTCGGTGAGGGCGGGGGAGTAGACGGCGCCGCCCGCGCAGGGGCCCATGATGACCGAGATCTGGGGGATCACTCCCGAGGCCCTGACATTCCTTTCGAAGATGCGGCCGTAGCCGTCGAGGGAGGCGATCCCCTCCTGGATCCTGGCCCCACCCGAGTCCTTCAGGCCGATCACCGGGGTCCCGGTGTCCAAGGCCATGTCGATGACCTTGCAGATCTTGTCGGCCACCACCTTGCTCAGACTTCCCCCGAACACCGTGAAGTCCTCGGCGAACACGAAGATGGGACGCCCGTCGATCGTGCCATGACCGGTGACAACCGCATCTCCGAGCGGCCGCTTGTCCTCGATGCCGAATCCGGACGATTGATGACGGACGAGCTGGTCGATCTCCTGGAACGAACCCTTGTCCAAGAGCGCGTCGAGCCGCTCCCGGGCGGTGAGCTTGCCCTGCTCGTGCTGACGGGCGATGGCGCGTTGGCTCCCGGCATGCAGGGCCTCTTCGCGAAGTTCTCTGAGTCGCTCGATTCGCGCCTCGGTCCCCAAGACTCCTCCGTAACCTCAAACCTTCCGACTCGTCAGGAGACGAGATGGCTACACCCTATTTGCAAATCAGGGAAGAAGAGGTGCCATCGACCCAGGACCGGGCCCGCGCCGAGCTGGACCGGCTTCCGGTGGTGGTCATCGCCGAACGTCAGAGCGCGGGGCGGGGGAGAAGCGGCGCCGGCTGGCTAACCGCACCCCGGGCCCTGGCCGTGTCCATCGCCCTTCGCCCACCGGACGAGGAAATGCGTCCCTTCTCCCTGATGGCCGGCGTGGCCGTCGTCCGTGTCCTCGAACAGGTGACGCTGAAATGGCCCAACGACGTCATGGTGGGCGAGGCCAAGGTGGGTGGGATCCTGGTGGAGCGGTCCCAGGAGATGGTGGTCGGTCTCGGCCTCAACCTGTGGTGGCCCGACCCTCCCGAGGGGGTGGGCGCGCTCCACGATGCCGACCCTGGGCCCGAGGCGCATGCCCGGATCGCCGGGCTGTGGGCCGCCGAGTTGATGAGTCTGATCGATGGCGAGGGGTGGCCGGAGGAGGATTACCGGGCCAGCTGTTCCACCTTGGGCCGGGACATCACCTGGGAGCCGGAAGGCAGGGGGAGAGCAATCGACGTCACCCACGATGGCGAGCT
>JBOGEV010000320.1:0-3258 GCA_050742015.1 Acidimicrobiia bacterium | reverse complement strand
AGGGCGTCACGGTTTGCTCCCCAAAACCCGCCGATCCATGCTGCCTGCTTCTGCATCCAGCACTGGGGCCCGCCTTCGGCGAACATCGGGTCCTGGGTCTCACCGATCCAGGTGGCATTGATGTAGGTGTTGCCTCCATAGGCGTAATCCGGGGTGAACCACACCTGGGACATCAGCTCGGCCGCTTCGAGCACCTCGGGATCGTTGAAGGGGATCTCGTGTGAGATCCACTGGTTGTAGGTCTCCGGCGGCGCGGTGCGCAGCAAGATGTCCTCCATCCAGTCGGTTGCCACCCAACCATCGGCCTCCTGGCTCTCGATCGAGATGCACCACGGGCTGCCGTTTCCGTCGGCGATGATCTGGTCGCTGAGGGCGATCAGCTCATCCCACGTCGTCGGCACCGCATACCCGGCATCTGCAAAGGCCTGGACCGGGTACCACACGATCGACTTGACGTCCGCCTTGTAGTAGACGCCGTAGAGCGTGTCGTTGTGGTGACCGAGGTCATAGAAGGCAGGCACCATCTCCGACGACAGCTTGTCGCTGTTGATCCAGTCCAGGGCGACCAGCGAACCGGCATCGGCGTACTGCTGCATCTTTCCCGGCTGCGCGATCTGGGCCAGGTCGGGGGCATTGCCTCCGTCCACAGCCACCTGCAGAGCGGTCTCGTAGTCCGGCGTCGGCTCGAAGTTCACCGTGATGCCAGTGGCCTCCTGGAACGGTTCCAGGGTGTAGGTGAAGTTGGAGGCCTCCGAGGACTCGGGCAGCCATTGCGCCCAGATGTCGACCGTGGCTCCTTCGAACTCACCGGCCAGGGCCTGATCGAGGTGCTCGTAGCCTGTCGACTCGGCTGGTGCCCCGGTTGTGCCGGTATCACCCTCCGCCGTAGTCCCCGGGGCTTCGGTGCTGCCGGTGCCCTCCGTTGTCGTGGTGGCAGTGTCGCCACCGCATGCCGCAACGATCATGGCCAGCGCCGTGAACGCTGCGATCAACCATCGCTTGCTCATGGGATTGATTCCTCCTCCCAGGTTGCTGTCTCGTCTCGTTTCCCCGGTCGGTCCCGGTGGGCGGCGGCGAGGAGGGCGGCGCCATACGCGCCGACCGGCTCCTCTAGGTCGTACATCCGGATCCGATCTGGATCTAGAACTCGTCGGGCCAGGTCCGATTCGCCCGCCAGCGCATCCCAGCGCGCGGCGACGCGGTCCCTGACGTAGGGCGTGCTGGTTCCCACACCACCACCGATGTAGAAGAGGTCGGGGTCATAGGAGGCGGCGAGCCACCACATGGCCCTGGCCAGGTGATCGATAGCGCGCTCTGCAGCATCGATGGCCCGGTCATCTCCCGCCTCGGCGGATTGGAAGAGAGATGCGATTGGGCTGCCGTCCCACGCGTCGCGAAGGCCTCCGGCGCCGATCACGGTCTCCAGGCAGCCGACTGAGCCACATGCACAGCGGATCCCGGTGCCCATGTCGACGTGTCCGAACTCACCCGCCAGACCCCGGCTGCCGCGGTGAATCGATCCGTCGAGCACCACACCGGCGGACACTCCGGTGCCGATGCCCACGTAGACCAGGTCCCGCAGCGATCTGCCCTCGGCAATCGAGAGGTGATGGGCGCCGTAGGCGGCGACCCGCATGTCGTTCTCGACGATGGCGGGGACCTGGGTGGCCGAGGAGACGTGGCCACCCAGGTCAAAGCCGTTGGACCCGATGCCGAGGTTTGCTGCGTGCCGCACCCATCCCTGGCCGACCTCGCCGGGAATTCCCACCCCGATCGCAGTGAGGCGGCCGAGGTCTGATCCCGCCTCGGCGAGGGTCTTGTCCAGCGCAGAGAGGACCACGTCGCCGACGTTGTGCTGGATGCTCAGGTCGGTGGGGAGGATCACGGCGGCCACGATCCGGCCGTCGGCGACGAGACAGGCTTTGGTGCCGCTGCCGCCTACGTCGATGCCGGCCACCATCTCGTTCACCAGACCACTCCGAGCTCGGCGGAGAGGACCAGCCCGGCGGCACCGAGGATGACGGCATCTTCTCCTGATGACGCGAAGAGCACCCGGATCCGATCGGCGTTGACGGGTAGCACACGCTCCCGGATCTCGTTCTCGACCGCGTTGCGATAGACGCCACCGAGTGATGTGACCTCTCCCCACAGCACGATCTCGCCGACGGCGAGCAAAGCAGCGACCGGGGCGAGGCCCCGGCCGAGGGCAACGGCGGCTGCCTCGATGTGGGTCGCCGCCGACGGGTCGGACGCCAGATCGGCGATCCGCTCGTGGGTCACTTCCTGATCGCCGCCGACCCCGGCGAGCAGAGCCGCCATCGAGGCCACGGTCTCGAGGCACCCAGTATTGCCACAGCTGCAAGGCTTCGTCCCGTTGTCGAGCCGGACATGGCCGATCTCGCCGGTGGCAGCGTTGTCCCCCCGATAGAGATGGCCGTCGAGCACATAACCGGCGCCAATGCCCCGCCCGACCCTGACCAGGGCCAGGCTGGGGACTCTCGGGTCGTGCACGCTGTACTCGTGGAGCGTGGCGGCGTGGGCGTCGTTGGTGATATGGATCGGGGTGTCGGCGATGCCGGCGATGGCCTGTGCCAGCGGGGCACGGTCCCAGTTGAGGTTGGCCGAAGTGACCAGGCCGTGGGCCGGGTCGACCACACCAGGTGTGCCAATCCCGATGCCGAGCAGGTGAGAGGTGCTCTTGGCCGCGAGCGCGCCGACGAGGTCGACGACGATCCCGACCCCTTCGTCGCCGGTGGCCCCGGTGCGGCTCTCGGAGTGAGTGATCTGGCCATCGAGGTCGACCAACGCACCGCGAAAGTCGGAGGAGGAGGTGTCGAGAGCGATGATGGAGCGCCCCTCCGGGTTGGGCGAGATCAGGGTGGGCGGCTTGCCCCCGGCCGATGGCCCGGTCCCGACTTCACGCACCAGGCCTAGTTCGAGCAGCTCGTCAACGAGCCCGGAGGCGGTGGCAGGGGTGAGGCTCGAGGCTCGGGCGACATCGGCTCGCGAGGTGGGGGACTGCGTGTAGATCAGTTGGAGAGCGAGACGGAGGTTGTTGCGCCGGGTCTGGTCCCGGGTTGCCTTGACCCTGGTCGAGAGTGGGGTGAGCCCGGACCCTCGCACCGGTCTGGTCTCCGTCACGCCGTCCTCCACTCCATCCAGGTAAGAATGTTTACTAAACATACAAAGTATCCAGGGTTGGTGTCAACCCCATTTCGGGAGGGTCCATCGTTCTGGCGCGATCGCCGCGCCAAAATG
>JBOGEV010000319.1:0-7003 GCA_050742015.1 Acidimicrobiia bacterium | reverse complement strand
CCTTCAGCTCATCGGAGGGGGGAGCGGGGTGGCTCCGTTGATGGCGATGCTGCGGGCCAGAGTCAGAGACGGCAGCGATATCCCAGTCCGATACCTCAGCTCGGCGCGATCCCACGAAGACCTCATATACCGATCTGAGCTGGAGTCAGTCTCGTCGGAGCGGCAGAGTGTCGCCGTCCTTCACACGTTGACTCGTAGCCATCCCCCCGACTGGACAGGCCTCACTGGGAGAGTGGACCGCGACATGCTGACACAGCATGCCTGGCCAGCAGATACATCGCCGCTGTGTTATGTGTGCGGACCTACAGGCTTTGTCGAGACCGTGGCCAGCACACTGGTGGAACTTGGCCACCAGCCGCGACGTGTCAAGACTGAGCGATTTGGCCCGACGGGAGGAGGCTGACCATGGCCAACGACAGGCACGTCGATGGCAATGCCCCAGCCGGGATTCTGCACGACCTATTCGGACGAGAGATGACCAACGAGCTCGGCTGCTGCGAACACTGCGGAGAGATGACCGAACTCGGTGCCGTTCGCGTATATCGGGCAGCCGGTGACGTCCTCCGATGTCCCAACTGCGGGAATGTTCTCATCGTCATCGTTCAACACGCCGACGGGCTGCGAGTCGGCTTCGAGTCGATTCGCTGGCTGCAGACCAACGTATGACCCACTGGGGCTGGCTCCGTCGTAGCGTCTACCCGGTCCGACGCGAGCCGGTCTGTGCGACGACAACGTGATCCGGGGACTGGCAGTCGCGCTTCTTGGCATCTTCACTCTCAGATCGCAGCGGATCCGAGAAGCAGGGCGACCATGAATCCGAATGCGGTTACGGCGCCGATGAAACGTCTGTTGAGGTGGAAGGCTTCGGGAATCATGGTCTCGGCGAGCATGGCAAGAACGCCTCCGGCGGCTAGGGCGGTCAGAGCGGCAAGAACCACGTCGCTCGCGCTTGTAAACGCAACGGCCCCGACGATGGATGCCATGGCGGACGCAACCACGACCATCGTCCAGACGCTTAGGACATACATGCGGGACCGGCCGGCCTGATGCATCCCGCTAGCGCTCGAGATCCCCTGTGGGATGTTGGCCAAGAAGAACCCGGCAATGAGCGCGACAGAGAGGCTCGTCTCGGTCTGCGCGGCCCCCATGCCGCTGACCGCTGCTGTCGATAGTCCTATAGCCAGAGACTCGGGGATCCCGTCGATCACAGCACCCACGGCAATGGCGAGCCCGCTACCCGGAATCTCCTCCTCAGATGGCTGGGGGACACACAGTCCGCAGCGTTTGCGCTCCGCAGCGCCGCGCATTTCTAACAACCAGTTACCGAGCGAGAAGAGTACAGCTCCGCCCAAGAATCCTGTTGCAGTGACGACGATCGATCCACGTTCACGGGATTCGGCGACGAGCTCCAATGTGAGAACGGCGATCAGAACACCCGCACCAAAACCCATGACCGTGGCGATCGCTCGGTGCGGCAGTCGATCTGTGTATCCCACGAGCGCACCGATGAACAGACCGGATGCGGCCAGCAGTCCGATTAGAGCGGCCAACAGCCAGGTCGCCATTCATCCTCCGCTAGATGGCTCTCGGGCAGTCGACGCGACGATCATCGCGTGCGTCGATCCCCGCGACTCCCGTAACAGTCAAATGAGCGATCATGTTGGCATCGCTCCTTCGGCCAGCTTCAGTCGCGTCCAAATGTTCATGTTGATCACGATCCCGATGATGTCGAGGATCTGGGCGTCGTCGAAGTGGTCGGCGAGGTGGTCGTGCAATGACTGAAACTGTGAGTGGACTGTGGTGTCACTGGCACGGGTCAACGCCTCGGTATAGGCAAGAGCTGCTTGTTCGGCAGGAGAGAAGAGTTGTGTCTCCCACCAGGCGGTGAGCGTGTCGAGCTTTGCTTGTGATGTGCCCAAGTCTCGTGCCGCTCCGTAATGCCGGATGAGGCAGTAGGTGCAGTTGTTGATCTGGGACACGCGCAACCGCAACAGCTGGGCGAGCTCCTTGTCCACGCTGAGCTCGGCTTTGTATCCGAACGTGTCCGCCCCGAGCCGTGACAGCTGGGTCAGGAGTTCGTCACTGCTGCTGTCAATGCGGCTGCTCTCGATAGTGGGCTCACTTCCCAATGTCGTCTCTCTACAGTGACCGCGAGGCTCGTACCTCCCGGAAGTGCACCGACAACCTATCGGCTGACCTCCCGTCGAGGCCTCGATTTTTCACCCCGCGCCTTATGGACGAACGTTGATGATCGTCTTCCCCTTGATCCGCTCGCTCGGGTTGAAGGCGGCAACGGCGTCGTCGAGGGCCGCCACGTTGCCAATGTTTGTCCGCAGTCGCCCATCCCGGACCCGCTGGACGATCTCACTCAGTTGGGCACGATCGGCCTCGACGACGAAATCGACCGCCAAGCCGTCAGCGGGCGGCGCTTCGGACGGCCCGACGATGGACACCAGTGTTCCTCCGGCTCGAATCAGGCCTGCGGACCGCTTCCCGATATCGCCGCCGATGACATCGAATACCAGGTCGACTTCGCCGACGTCTTCCAGCGCATCGTTCTCGAGGTCGACGAACTCATGCGCTCCGAAGTCAAGCGCCATCTGACGGTCGGCAGCCCGTCCGGTGCCGATGACGTAGGCCCCGGCCTCTCGTGAGAGCTGCGTCACCATCGAGCCGACTGCACCGGCCGCGCCGTGCACGAGGACGCTCTGCCCCGCTTGAACGCGGCCGTGCTCGAACAGCCCTTGCCACGCCGTCAGGCCCGAG
Source organism: Acidimicrobiia bacterium (assembly GCA_050742015.1). GTDB lineage: Bacteria > Actinomycetota > Acidimicrobiia > Spongiisociales > ZC4RG35 > JARDZU01. Next base: position 4,237 of record JBOGEV010000319.1, on the reverse strand, counting down.
ATCGGCAGGGATGCGCCCACCGTGAAATCGACATCTCCCGGCAGCGGCGCGAGGTTGCGTGCCTCGACGGCCACGTACTCCGCCAGGGTGCCGTCGCGAGTCCAGTCCGTGAGGCCGAACACCCGCTGTCCCACTGACAGTCCCGTCGTTCCATACCCGAGGGCGCTGACCACTCCGGCTAGCTCGTGCCCAGGGATCGATGGTGTTCGGTCACGGTCGAGGCGATCGGTCCAGGTCGACGGCCACGCCAACTCAGTCCCGACGAATCCCGTCGCATAAACCTGAACGACGACGTCGTTTATCGCTGGCTGGGGCTCGGGCCGCTCCGCCAGCGTCATCCCGGCCGTTCCCGCGGCCTGGTCCGTCACCACAATCGCCTTCATCCGGCACCTCCCTCGATGTCTGCTATCTGGAATACGTTGTGGGCGTAGCGCGCTGCTCCCCTAGGCTTGCTCGAACGGTGCGTCGAGCGCACTGAGGTTGAGGACGGGTCTCGTTTGCGTCGAAGGCGACCGGGAGGGCGAGACCGAGGAGCATCTCTCCCCGATCCTACGCGGCGTGGCTGCCATGGTCGAGGGTTGGGCGGCGGTAAACGAGCACTCACTCGGCGTTCACGCGGCGGCGGAAGTCCGTGGCGGGGTCGAGGGTCACAATGTCACTGTGACCCTGTGCATCATGACCGAGCAGGTCAACTCAGCCACTACGGTCGCGCTGCTGCCATTGTCCGCCACCGGCCGTGCCGATGTCCACGCTGTAGCCTCCGCTGGCGTGAGTTCTTGAGCCTCCGCGCGCGTCGCGTGGACGCGTCACACCGAGAGCTATGTGGCAGCCAGATACGAGCAGCCGGAGGAGCCGCATCGGATGACGCCGGGTGGGTTGTCGTTGTCCAGGACCTTCAATATTTCGGTACGTCCGTCGGTCTCGAGGGCATGTCGTGTGTCTTCGGGCAGACGGCGGGGATCGCTCGACCAAGCCGATCCGCTGATCTCGACTACAACGTGCGCAACCTGCGCACCCCGGGTGATCTCCCAGAGCCAACCGCGCGCGTCGACACCCCCACGCACATGCGACCCGAGGTTCGCTCTGATCTCCCAGCCCATCACGCGAGACTACTAAGCGCACGCGACGCCATCTCGAGTTCGCGAACGAGCAAATCAATGGTTCTGGCGGCGCGCACCTACGCGCGCAGGGCCTATTGACCCGTATAACGTCCGCATTTTCGGGCCGCGCAAGTATCTACGGCTGGATGTGAGCCCTCGCATGGACGAGCAGCAGCTCCACAAGGTGAGGTTGGGCAAGGGCTTTATCGCGGCACTCGACCAGAGCGCTACCTGGGTATCGAAGGCCCGACGAAGAGATATATCGCCTGGCCTTGGATACCACTCAGCGCCACTCGGAGGAGTGCCTTCATCGACGATCGGGCGGTGAACGTGGAGTGCGCCGACCGGGTAGGGATCCCGACCAACTCCACGACCCCGCCCAACTGAAGGACGACCTCGAACTTCGAGGTGTCACTGTCTGACCGAAAGGAGCAGCGATGGATCTCGGCATGATCGGCCTCGGAAGGATGGGCGCCAACATGAGTGAGCGCCTGGTGGGTGCAGATCACCGTGTAGTGGGTTTTGACCTGGACCGCGAGGCGGTGCGAAGAGTCGCAGGGGTGGGTGCCAGATGGGCCGAATCGCTGGAGGACCTGGTCGAGAGCCTGCCCACCCCACGGGTGGTGTGGATCATGGTTCCCGCCGGGGATCCGGTGGAGCAGACCATCGGAGCACTGCTTCCACATCTCGACGCTGGCGACATCATCATCGATGGCGGCAACTCCTACTACCGGGACACGATCCGGCGGGCCGAGACGTGCCGGGAGGGCGGACATCATCTGATCGACGTCGGGACCAGCGGCGGGATCTGGGGTCTAGAGGAGGGCTACAACATGATGGTCGGGGGCGAGAGCGAGCCCGTAGAACGGATCAGACCGTTGTTGGAGACCCTGGCACCGTCACCCGATCGAGGCTGGGGTCACGTGGGGCCTAGCGGAGCCGGCCATTTCGTCAAGATGATTCACAACGGCATCGAATACGGGCTGATGGAGGCCTACGCAGAAGGATTCGCCATCCTCAAGGGCGCGCACGCCTTCGACCTGGACACACATCAGATCGCAGAGATCTGGCGCGACGGCTCGGTGGTCCGCTCCTGGTTACTCGACCTGATCGCGATGGCCACAGCGCAAAACCCAGAGATGAAGGGGATCGCGCCCTGGGTTCCCGACTCCGGTGCGGGCCGCTGGACCGTGGTCGAGGCCATCGACTGTGATGTGCCGGCCCCCGTGATCAGCCTCTCGCTGTTGCAGCGGATCGGCTCACGCGACGAGTTCGCTTACGCCGACCGGCTGATCGCCACCATGCGCCAGCAGTTCGGGGGCCACGCCGTCCAGGCCGGGGAGTAAGGAGGCAGATCGCTATGACGATACCGATGCCGGTTGCTCTGCCTCGGCAATCGCCCAGGCTCCATTGACCAAACCGATGTGGCTGAAGGCTTGGAGGAAGTTGCCCAGAAGCTCGTCACTGTGAGGATCGACCTCTCCAGCCAGTAACCTAGATCGTTGCCGTGGGTGATAGCCCGCTCGAACACCTCGCGAGCATGTTCGGCCCGTCCGGCCATCGCCAACGGCTCCGCCAACCAGAAGGTGCAAAGCAGGAAGGGGCTTCGTCGCGTCGAGACCCGTCCTCTACCCGGTATCGATAGACCTCGGTCCAGCAGAGCGATTAGGAGTTCTACGCGCCGCTGAACGACTCGATTACCGACATCTACGAGGGTTCGCTCACTTGCATTTCTCCCTGAGCGGGGGTTGACCGGACCAGATACGCTGAGCTGGGTGACCGCTTTTGTGTTCGATCTCGACGGGACTCTCCTCGACAGCGTCTACCAGCATGTCCTGTCGTGGCGGGAGGCTCTCGAGGGCCGGGGCATCCAATTGTCGGTCTGGCGCATCCACCGGAGGATCGGGATGAGCGGAGGCCTGCTCACCCAGGCTCTGTTACGAGAGACCGGCAGGCCGCTCAGCTCGGAGCTGGCGACGGAGCTGCAGCAGGCACATGCGAAGGCGTATGCGCGCCGCATGGACCAGGTGCGGGCCCTCCCGGGTGCACAGGAGCTGCTCGATGATCTCACCGATCGCCGAATTTCGTGGGCTATCGCTACGAGCGGACGGCAGACCAGCGCGGCCGCCGTTCACAAGTACCTCGAGATCCCCGACGAGGTCCCGGTAGTCACCCGGGACGATGTGGAGCATGCCAAACCCGACCCCGACCTTTTTGTCGAGGCGGCTCTTCGGTTGGGCGAGCCGATCACCGATGCGGTGGTGGTAGGCGACAGCGTGTGGGATCTGCTGGCGGCCCGGCGGGCCAATGCCTTGGGTGTTGCCTTGCTCTCAGGTGGATACGGGGAGGAGGAGCTCGTGCGCGCCGGAGCCTACCGGGTGTACGCCGACCCGGCCGACCTGCTGGCCCATCTGGACGAGGTAGGAGTGCGCTAGGGAGCCAAACCATGTGTGTGCTTCAGTCCGTGAAATACGCTGACTCCTGCACACGGCAGCATTTGAGCGGTCGAACAACGGTTCGACCAAAAGTGCGTTGGGTGAGCGGGTTGGAGTGAAAGGCTACTGGGTGAGCATTTTCCCAGATGAGTGACTTGTGGGCCCACGTGGACGTGAACCACGGACCTCACCCTTTTCAGGGGCGCGCGTGTCGTTAGGTCCTAGCTCGTCTACATGGTCCTTCACGGTTCATCGGGATCTTTGTGTGACATATGTTGCACGGCCGCACAGTCCTCATTTGAACGTGCTGTGTTCTCGCGCGCTTTGGTGAGGTGGGTCGAGGAGATAGCTCTCACCGGGCTCTGAAAGAACCAGCTGGCGGTGGTCATGGACGCAAATCGCAGCGACCGCAGTGGAGTCCCTGTGGAATACGGGTCCCTTCCACCGCGTCGCGCGGGAAATCAGGAAGGAAGTTTCTCCAACCAGCGCACGGCGAAAACGTGGAGCTGACGGGATTTGAACCCGTGACCCCCTCGTTGCGAACGAGGTGCTCTGCCAGGCTGAGCTACAGCCCCTTGCGGGAAGGGGAATTGTACCGATGGGTCGACAGTGGGCCAGATCGGCCCGGGTCGCAGTGCCGCCAAGAGTTCCCACCCCCTCCGGCGGTCCGCACTCAGGTAAGCCGCTCCCCCAGGTCCTTAC
>JBOGEV010000318.1:0-1983 GCA_050742015.1 Acidimicrobiia bacterium | reverse complement strand
ACGTTGAGCAGCACCCGGGGCTGGTCCGCCCACCCGGTGTCCTCGCCCTTGAGGAAGTGGCCGAAGAACCGTTTCTGGAGGTCCACCCCATAGTCGGTGTAGAAGTGGGTCCAGTGCTCCAGCCCGTGGAGCTCGAGGTATTTCTGCTCCGACCCGGCTCGGACGAAACCGTCCACGTTGCCTCTCAGGTGGAGGCCTGCCCCGCCCCAGTTCCCGGCGGACAAAAGCGGAACCTGGATCTTGGATGGATCGGGGATCCGCGGCTTCCAGTAATCATCGATGAGCGGGTGGTCGAGATGGTCCTGGCCGAGATCGGTGGCCCGCGAGCCGAGCACCTCGTCGATCTCGGTCTCGGGCCCGGCGATGAAGTCCCCGGTCATCCGGCTCGACGGCCCTCTGGCGCCCAACCCGTTCTGGCGGTCGAGCACCCTGCCCTGGTACCAGAGGTCGGCAAACGAGCACAGGATCCCGCCGTGATAGGCCATGTCCCGGTAGAGGTCGGCCGCACCCTCCCAGAGGCACATCGCGGACAGGTGGGGCGGGTTCAGCTCACCGACCTGCCATTGGTTCATGGCGTAGTAGGAGATGCCGTTGATCCCGACCTTCCCGTTGGACCACTCCTGGGTGCCGGCCCACTCGATGCATCCGTACAGGTCCCGGGTCTCTCGCGGCGACCAGGGATCGAGATAGCCGGGGGAGCGGCCGGCGCCGCGGGAGTCGACGCGAACACAGACGTACCCATCGGGCACCCACTTCTCGGGGTCGACCAACTCCCACGCCTGGAAGCTGTTGGTCGATCCGGCAACGGTGTCGGGGTGCTCGGTCCGCATGCGATCCCACTGGTGGGGTGACCCGTCGGCAAAGTGGTGCCACTTGGCGTACGGGCCGTAGGAGAGGATCACCGGATGCTGGTCGTCGTCATCGGGCGCATAGACGTCGGCCCGGAGCACGACACCGTCGTCGGCCTCGATGGGGGCATCCCAGGTGATGCGCATCCCCAGCCTGGTCTCGGTTCGCGGGTAGGTCATGGCCTCGGACTGCCGATCAAGACGAGATCACATCGTCGTCGACAGCTCACGCCGCGACTGCCAGAAGACGACCTTGCGGTCGACCCATTCGATGAACAGGAAGAGGATGACCCCCATCGCCGCCAGGATGGTGGTGATGGCCCAAACCCGGGGGATCTCGAGCTGGTAGGAGTACACGTCGAGCAGGTAGCCCAGCCCGCTCTCGGCGCCGACGAACTCGCCGACGATGGCGCCGACCAGGGCGAGGGTGAGGCCGGTCTTGATCCCGGCGAAGATCAGCGGCAGTGAGCTGGGCAGCGAGAGCTTGGTGAAAATGTGCCAGTCCGATGCGCTCAGCGATCGCATCAGCCGTCTCGCCTGCGGGTCGACCCCGGTGAGGCCGGCCATGGTGTTGATCAGGACGGGGAAGAAGCTGATGGCGATGGCCATCACGATCTTGGACTCGATCCCGAAGCCGAAGATGGTGATGAACACCGGGGCCAGGACCACTTTGGGCAGGCCCTGAAAGGCGACGACGTAGGGATAGGAGATGGCCCGTGCCCGCCGGGAGATCCCGAGCAGGGCGCCCAAGCCGAAGCCGAGCACGGTGCCGATCACGAACCCGATCAGCACCTCGAGGGTGGTGACCCAGAGGTGGCGGTAGAAGAATCCCTCGCTGAGCGTCGTGATCAGCGCGGAGAAGACGTCGGTGGGGCGGGGGACGATGATGTCGTTGAGGATCTCGTTGAGCACCAGGAGCTCGATCGCCACAATGAAAATGACGGCGAGGATGGCGGCTCCGACGGGACCGATCGCCCGTTCCCTCCATCCCGACTCCAGTCCGCTTGCCGGGACCGCGGGCTTGTCCTTCAGCGGCTCTTTGGTCGCAGTCCGCTCACTCATTGGAATCTCCTGTGAGAAGGCCCCGCACCTCGGCCACTCGCTCACCGAACTCGGTCGTCGTCGAGAATTCGAG
>JBOGEV010000317.1:0-3572 GCA_050742015.1 Acidimicrobiia bacterium | reverse complement strand
GTCCCCTGAAGCACACGCCCGGTGTAGGGACTCCAGCCCGCCTTGGAGACGATGTCCTCGTCACGAACCTCCCATCGTCCTTTCGGGTCGACGAGCACGAAGTCGGCATCGGCCCCGACCTCGAGTGAGCCCTTGCTGGGAGTCAGGCCATACCGTCGGGCCGGCGCAGCGGAGTAGAGCCGGACCAGGTCCTCGAGACCGATCCGCCCGCTGAGGGCGGCGTCGAGGAAGTAGGGGAGTGTGGTGTCGAGCCCGGGCAGCCCGAACGGCGCCGACCAGACATCGCCGTCGGCCTTTTGAGGGAGGGTCGAGGGGGCGTGGTCTGTGGAGATATGGGAGAACGCGCCCGACCTCACTGCGGCCCACATCGCCTCACGATCGGTCTCGGAGCGGATTCGGGCCGGTGGGGTGAACTTTCGCAACGATCCGTGCTCGATCACCTCGGCCTCGTCCAGGGCGAAATACTGGGGACATGCTTCGGCCACGACGTCCCCGTCGTTGCGGCGGGCGGTGGAGACGATTTCGGCTGCTTCCGGGTTGGAGACATGGGCCACGGTCACCGACGCCCCGGTGGTGGCGGCTAGGGCCGTGACGGTGGCAACGGCCACCAGTTCGGCTTCCCGGCTCCGCCACTCGGTCAGTAGCCACGGGTCGACCCGTCCCTGCTCCTTGAGAGCCCTTTCCGCCTGAGATGTCAGCGACTCGTCCTCGCAGTGCACAAGTGCCCGGCCCCCGAAGTTCGCCAGCTGCCCCAGGGCAGGTTCGACCTCAGCGGCACCGAGACCCGGGACACCATGGGTGGTGCAGGTGAAGATCTTGAAGAAGGTGGCCCCGGCCTGCCACATGTCCGGCATCCCGGGTATGTCCTCGGGCCACAGGTGGGCGGCCAGCCCAAAGTCGACATTGGCCCGCCCGTCGAGATGTGATCTCTTCGCTTCCAGGTCTGCTGGCCGGCGCACCGGATGGCTATGGGTGTGCTCGACGATTGTGGTGACACCCCGGACAGCTGCTGCCCTGGTCCCGGTGGGGAAGTCTTCACGTTCGGTCGGCCCCGGATCCATGAGATGGACGTGGGTGTCGACCATCCCGGGAAGGACGAGGAGCTCCGACGCGTCGATCACCGATCCGGTGGCGGGCAGGTCGCCGACGGCCGCGATGCGCCCATCGGAGACGATGAGATCAGCACGACGCCGGCCTGTGGGAGATACGACCAGCCCACCTTTGACAGTGAGGGGACCGGTCATCTCGTATCGTGAGGGCAGCGCGCCGCTATTGCTTGTTCGATCGTCGGTGGGAGAACCAGCCGGCGATCCAACCCAGGGCGAAGACGATGATGAAGAAGGCCCAGACCGGGGCGGTGGCGTTGAACCAGAGAAGGCCGATCTCGCCCTGGGCCGAGTTCTGGAAGACGAACACCAAGAACAGGGCCACGGCGGCCAGCCCAATCAAGAGTCTCGGCGTGAAGATCGAGCCGGGCTCTTTGGGGCGATTGTCCGTCATGCGACTCCTTGTCCGGGAAAGGCAATCTATACCACCCCGTTTCGGCGCTACTTGGCGGTTTGGGGGAGAAACGCCTCGATCGCCTCGATGATCTCAGAGGAGTCGGGCTCTTTCGTCGGCCGGAAACGAAGGACGTCGCCGCCGGGGGCGAGGAGGAACTTCTCGAAGTTCCATTGGACCCCGCCTGCCTTGCCGGTGGCATCGGGTGTCTTGGTCAACTCCCGGTAGAGCGGATGTCGCGACTTGCCGTTCACCTTCACCCTCTCGAACAGGGGGAAGGTCACTCCCCAAGTCGTCGAGCAGTATTCCTTGATGGCGTCTTCGCTGCTCAGCTCCTGGTGGAATTGATTGCTGGGGAACCCGAGCACGCTGAAGCCAAGATCCCCGTAGGTGCGTTGCAGCTGTTCCAGCTTCTCGTATTGCGGTGAAAGGCCGCAGCGCGAGGCAACGTTGACGATCAGCACCGCCTCGTCGGCGTATTCGGCGAGGGAAATGGTGTCCCCGTCGATTGTGGTGAGGGGAATGTCCCGGATGTCCATGGGTCGGGCTGAGAGGATTTGAACCTCCGACCTCTTGACCCCCAGTCAAGCGCGCTAACCAAGCTGCGCCACAGCCCGATGATCGGAAGACCCTCGTTGGGGTCCCCTGTCTGTCGTCGATGTTATCCCTATCAACATCTCAAGGGGGAAAGCCCGTGGCTGTCCGGCGACGCCTTCTCCGACCGTTCACCATTGGGTAATCGAAACCAGGCAATCGGTTCACCCGTGCCCAATAGCTTGGCCAACCCAAACGAAGGGAGAACCATGGACGTGTGGAGACGTTCGAAATGGGGTCTCGTGGTCCTGGTTGCCGTCGCCCTGCTGGTGGGCTCGATCCTCGGACCGGGAATGAGCTCTGTCTACCCGTGGTCGGGGAGACAGCGTCTGGCTTCCTCCGCCTCCGGGTAACCACGGATACCGGTGTCGACCTGCGACTCGGCGCCGGTAGCCCAATACTCGCGTGCCGCGCCGTCGACCGGCTGGATCGGCTCGCCGTCTTCCCCCACCGCCCACACGGCGGGTACACCCGTCGGCATGTCGGGGGCCATGACCAGAGCCCCGACCATCATCGTGGGCCAGCCTTCGGTGTTTCTGCGGTGCGGGGCTACCTCCACCACGATGGCGGCTCCCAACCCCATGTCGTCGTCGATCAACCCGTCTTGAATGGTCACGACCAGGTGCCGCGGCGCTTCCTGGCAAGCCATGTTCCCCCCTCGGTGTTCCCCCACTCCCTCCCGGAGCGTCGTTCTCCTCTTTCGGCAATTGGGATCCAGAAACTTGAGCCAAAAATTGGAAGACCGCAACTGGTGATCCGTGGTCAAGCCCCCATCGAGACCTGCCGATCTGGTTTGGGAGGTCAAATCGTTGCGGGACAAGAAATACAGAACCATCGGTGCTTCTGCTGTGTTGGCCGGCGTTGTCATTGCCGCCCTGATCCAAATGGGGCCGGGCGAGGAGACGCCGACCCAAATCGCAGCGCCCCAGGGCACCAATCCGGCGCCAATCGACGAGGCGAGCATGTCGTCCGTCGTCGACGAGGGTTTCCAGTATCGGGTCGGGCTCCTCGCCGGTATCTCGACCTCTAATTTCTGGGAGTACATCGGCGACCAGCCGACCGTCTGGAACGCCTATGTGCTGGGTCCTACCAAACCCGCCCTATACGGCATCGATCCGGCGACGAACAAGCTGATCCCCGATGTGGCCGCTAGCTCGGACCCGCCTCTGCCCACATGGGACGAGAGCGGATGGAGAGTTCGCGTCGAGCTCGGAGACGCGGTCTCATGGGCCGACGGCGAGCCGGTCACCGCGGAGGACATGGTCTACACCTTCGAAACCGTGAAACGGCTCGGGCTCGGCGGAGGTTGGGCCGAGGCGTTCCCTGCCGAGATCGAGCAGATCGTGGCCGAGTCTGACACGACGCTCCGAGTGGAGCTCTCGGAGCGACCCGGGCTCGGGACCTGGCCCCACGGAATCGGCTTGGCCCCGATCATGCCTGCTCATGTCTGGCGGCCGCTCACCATCGGTCTCGGCAGT
>JBOGEV010000316.1:0-1679 GCA_050742015.1 Acidimicrobiia bacterium | reverse complement strand
CACCAGCACCGTGGTGTTGAGGATGCGGTTCTGCTTGGCGCCGAGCAGCTCTTCGCCGTCGAGGAGGAGGAGCGGGTGGTCGGCGTTGTTCGTGACCTGGAGGAATGGGACGGTGCCGGCTTCGGTTGCCTCGGTGATGTGGGCGCTGGCGGCTTCGCCCCTCACCCTGCCCTCTCCCCGGAGGGGAGAGGGTGGAGTCAGGTCGTCCAGGGTGAGCCAGTCGGGGTCTTCGAGGTTGGGGGCGAGGAGGGGATCACCGTGAGGGCGCCGTGACTGACGGGCTCGGCGGGCACGATGGTGGCGAGGAGCTTGGCGACCTCGGGTACTTCGGTCAGCGTGGGCATGGGGCGGATCCTCCCCTTGGTGGTGACCCAGCGTGTATCGGATGTTTGACAGGGAGGGTCGCAGATGCCCCGTGCTAGACCGGCGATGCGATGAAATCCACGACTGGGTCCGTGTTCACCGCGATCATCGAACGGGAAAACAACCTGTCCGTGGCGCTATGCCCGGAACTGGACATTGCCAGTCAAGGGACCTCGATCGAGAACGCCCTGGACAACCTGAAGGATGCCGTCGCCCTGTTCATGGAAACGGCCGATCCCAGAGAGATGGAGGATCGCCGGCGGGAACACGTCTTCGTGACGCAGTTCCATGCCGCGCATGGGTAGGCTCCGCCTGACCGTCCCGAGCTGGCTATCGGCACCCTTCTCGCCATCATTCGGCAGAGCCGCACCCCGCGGGTGGCCTTCGAGGCATCGCAGTAGCTGACCACCTTCCCCTGTTCGCCACCTTCATGAACGGGACGCCGCACTCGCTCAGCTCGGTGACCGGGGCGCGAGCAGCTTCGCTCCTCGTCCCACCCTCTCCCCGGAGGGCAGAGGCGAAGAGCGAGGCGTCGCCCGGCGTGAAGCGCCGGCCGCGGTAGCCCCAGCGCCCCTGCTCCACGCAGCTCGCCGGGATGGTCAGCTCCGCGTGGGCCGCCACCAGCACCGTGGTGTTGAGGATGCGGTTCTGTTTGGCGCCGAGCAGCTCTTCGCCGTCGAGGAGGAGGAGGGGGTGGGCGGTGGCGTTCGTGACCTGGATGAAGGGGACGGTGCCGGCTTCGGTTGCCTCGGTGATGTAGGCGCCGGGTTCGCCCCTCACCCTGCCCTCTCCCCCCTGGGGAGAGGGGGGGATGAGGTCGTCCAGGGTGAGCCAGTTGGGGTCTTCGAGGTTGGGGGCGAGGAGCGGGATGGCCGTGAGGGCGCCGTGGCTGACGGGCTCGGCGGGCAAGATGGTGGCGAGGAGCTTGGCGAGCTCGGGGATTTCGGTCAGCGTGGGCATGGGGTGGATCCTCCCGTTGGCGTTGTGGAGGACCCAGCGTGTATCGGATGTGTGACAGGGAGGGTCGCGGCTGCTTCTTGCGAGGCGCCTGGTAGCCCTCATCGCTCCTTCTCGGTCCTCGGCTTGAGACGTTCGCGGGCCATCTGCTCGATCAGCCTGGTCGAGCACGCCCGGCTGCGCTTGTCTCGGTGATGTGGGCGCTGGCGGCTTGGCCCCTCACCCTCCCCTCTCCCCCCTGGGGAGAGGGGAAGTCAGGGATGACGGCGTTGCGTTTGACCTCTGACCTTCCCTGTCTCGGTCACCCGGCAGACTGAGGCTCGATGAACGAGAGTCCGTCCATAGGTGATGCCGGGCCG
>JBOGEV010000315.1:0-4242 GCA_050742015.1 Acidimicrobiia bacterium | reverse complement strand
GTTCAAGCGCACGATCGACCACTGGAGCGGGGCCGGGAAGGCGCTCAAGCTCCTCAACTCGCACAAGAAGGAGCGCTGCGAGGACGTGATCGGCGAGGTCAAGTCGATGTGCGAGACACCGGAGGGCCTGGAGGTAGCTGCGAAGATGGCTGACACGCCCCAAGCCAATGCCGTCTGGAATCTGATCAAGGCGCGACTCGTGGACGGCCTGTCGATCGGGTACTCGACGGTGCCCGGAAAATGGCGCAAGGAAATGAAAGAAATCAACGGCTCGAAGAAGTCCATCCGTGTTCTCGAGGAGATCAAGCTGTTCGAGATCTCGGCCGTCGTCTTCGGGGCCAATCCCAATGCTGTCATCGTGGCCGCCAAGGGGCTCGCCGAAGACGCTGCAGCCTGGGCCAAGGAACAGGAACCAGATCCCGAACCGTCACCCGATCCTGCGCCCGAACCCGATCCCGAACCGGAAGCTGAGCCCGAAGAGGAGCCCGAACCGACACCCGAAGAGGCCGTCCTGGCGAGCCTCGAGGCCGAGCTGGAGGAGAAGGAAGACCAGCTCCGGACGGCGGTCGAGACGGAGGACTTTTTCGAGGCCGGTATCCTCAAGCCCAAGATCGAAGGTCTCGAGTCGCGCATACGGGACCAGAAGCGCCTGATCGAGGCCGAGAAACGAGTCACAAGCCCGTGGACGGTGGACAACAAGGTCCGGCTCGAGGCTGAGGCCCGGCTGGCGTCCACCCTGGCACGGGCCAGCTAGCGACTACAGGCACTCGCGCCCCGAGGGGCCGACCCGCCTGCCACATTCGTAAGCGTACCACGTAAAGCGACCCGCCACTGGCACTCATTCGCCACCCGGCACTCGCTCCGACGGTCAACTCTACGTCAACGGGAGATGCTGGGAACATGTCCAAGCAGCTGGAGCAGAAGAAGCGTGAGCACCACAAGCTCGCGACCGAGGCGCGCAAGATCCAGGAGCAGTATCGCGGGAAGGAGATGCCCGTCGAGGATGGGAAGCGGTTCAAGGATCTGACCGACGAGGCATACGACCTCCAGATCGCAATCGAGGAGCTGGAGCGCGACGCCATCCTGGGCGGCCACAAGAAGTGGGAGGACACCGTACCGCCGGGTGGTGTGCCGATCCCGGAGGACAAGTCGAACAGCAACGGCGACAACGGCGACGGGCTCCGGCCCGAGGTGGCGGCCTACCTGAGTCCGGGCCAGGCGTTCATCGAGTCCAAGGGCTTCCAGGACTTCTCGGGTGCCGGGTTCCCGAAGGGCGCATCCGCGCACCATACGTTCCAGTCCGGGCTCTTCGGCCGCGACATGCTGATCCCGCTGGACCGGAAGTTGTGGTCGGAGCGCCAGAAGGCGCTGGAAACCAAGGCGCTTCCGACCCTGGGATCGGGTGTCATCGACCCGCAGCGGGTGGCCGAGCTGATCAAGTCGTTCGAGTTCGACCGGCTGGTCGTCCGGGACCTGGTGACGGTCGGCACGACGACTTCCAACGTGGTCGAGTTCGTCAGGATGACGAGCGCCCAGCCGACCACGGCCACTACGGTCTCAGACGCGCTGACGGGCGGGAGCACCAAGCCCGAGAGCACGATCGCGTTCGATGTGGCGACCGCACCTGTCCGGACCCTGGCGGTCTGGATGCCCGTCACCGAGCAGCAGCTCGCCGACTTCGGCCAGATCCGGATGATGATCGACCAGTTCCTCCGGTTCGACATCATGCGGCTGGAGGAGTACCAGTCGATCTGGGGCGACGGTACCGGGACGGACCTCCTGGGCATCATGGACACGCCGAACGTGACGCAGTTCACGCGCAACCTGTCGGGGTCGATTGGCGCCGGCAGCACGGTCACGATCCTGGACAAGATCCGGGGTGCCATGTCGGACGTCCAGGTCCTGAACTACGAGCCCAACGGGGTCATCGTCCACCCGTTCGACTTCGAGCAGCTGGTGCTGCAGAAGGGCTCGGACGACCACTACCTGCGGCAGGTCTTCCCGACGGAGGACGGCCAGATGCGGGTCTTCTCGCTCAGGATCGTGGTCACGAACGCGGCCGAGAGCTACCGGGACGGCCTGGGCACCCACCAGCGGGTCGCCATCATCGGCGACTTCCGCCGCGGTGCGACCCTGTGGGACCGGATGCAGGCGTCGGTCGAGGTCGGGTTCATCGACAAGCAGTTCATCCAGAACACGCGCACGATCCGCGCCGAGGAGCGGGTCGCGTTCGCCGTCTGGCGGCCGCGCGCGTTCAAGTGGATCGAGACCGTGGCCGCGTCGGCGTCGTAAGCGCGCGGCTGGGCTGAAGACTGGTGCGGGCTCCGAGGGGTTCTGGTCCAGGCCAGGCGGTGACCATGCTGGCACCGTTTCCTCCCCCTTCCGGGGCCCGCCCGGTAACGCCACGAGGAGGCTTCAATGGTCGATGAGAAAACACTGGCGCGGTACGGGTACACGGGCTTTCACGACCGGCCGGCCGAGAAGGCACGTAAGCCCGCAGCGCCGGACCTGCCCTATACGGGGATGGGCGAGAAGCTGGGGACGGGAGCGCCCCAGAACAAGGCGCTCTACCTGGAGAACCTGGAGTCGAAGACCAGGGCCGAGCTCCAGCGGCTGGTGGATCTCCGCGGGCTCGAGGTCCAGGGGACGGGTGCGGCCGGGAATGTCCTCAAGGACGACCTGATCCAAGCGCTCCATCGGGCCGGGTGAACCCGCTGTTCATGATCGGGATGCACGGCCTGGGCGACAACATCTACCAGCGCCCGTTCGTCCGCGCCGAGGCCAGACGTCGGGAAGTGTATCTCTCGACACCGTGGCCCGAACTCTATGAGGATCTCCAGGTCAAGTTCGTCCGCCCCGCGCGGCAGTACCGGACCCAGACCAAGAATATCGACCGCCAGGCCGAGGGCAGATGGGCGAAGACCATGCCCCGGCACCGCGATGCCCAGGGGTTCTGGTACGGCCTGAAGGGGATGGACGACAACGCTGTCCGCGAGTTCGAGCGGCAGTTTGCTATGGATACGCCGCTCCGGTTCGACCTGCCCGATACGGGGCCGAGTCCGGTCGGGAGCCGCAAGCCCGTTGCCGTCATCCGGCCGGTGACCATACGTGCCGAGTGGCGGAACCGGGCCCGGAACCCCGACCCCCGCTATGTCTGGCTTGCGACACGCATCCTCAAGTCGCGCGGCTGGCACACGGTCTCGGTGGCCGATGTGGACCCGCCGACCGAGACCTACCTGGGCGACCCGCCCGCCTGCGACCAGGAGTTCAACGTCGGCGAGCTCACGGTCGGGCCGCTCATGGCACTCATCAGGCACGCCGAGCTCGTGGTCGGTGGTGTCGGCTGGATCGTGCCCGCGGCCATTGCTGCCGAGACGCCCTTGATCGTGATCGGTGGCGGCCTGGGCTCCCACAACGCGCCCGAGAAGCTGACCGACCCGCGGATGGATCTCTCCCGGGTCCGGTTCATCCTGCCGAGTCCCTATTGCCGTTGCGAGAGCGCCGCGCACGACTGCCCCAAGCGAATCCCGGGGTTCCGGGCGCAGTTCGAGCGCGCCGTGGAAGCGATCAACCCGGCCCGGATGGCCGCATGAATGCGCTTAACGCTCCTGCACGGGAAGCGCTCTCCTGGCGCAACGGGATTGGCTTCTTGGACCTCGGGCAGAATGCCCAGGCCATCTACAATCTCGGTTACTGGCAGGAGTATGCGCAGCGGGCGGCTACTGCGATGGGGAAGACGCTGACGGCGAACCGTGTCCAGCTCGTCAACCGTTTCGTCGGCCACGATGCCGTCTGCGACATAGGAATCGGCTCTGGTGCATTCATCACGCAGAGGGGTGGCGAGACGTTCGGCTACGATGTCAACCCCGTGGCAGTAGCATGGCTCCATCAACACGACAGGTGGATCAACCCGTACTTGGTCAAGGTCGATCACGCCACGTTCTGGGACTCGCTGGAGCATATCCGGGACCCTGGACAGGTGCTCGGCGATGTCCGTCGGCACGTGTTCATTGCCACGCCGATTTACCGTGACCGGGGGCACTGTCTCGGATCGAAGCACTTCAAGCCGGGCGAGCATTGCTGGTACTGGACTCATGATGGGCTGGTCCGGTTCATGGACGTCTATGGTTTCAGCTACATCGAGCACAGCGACGTGGAGACTCAGCTCGGCCGTGAGGACGTTGGGACATACGTGTTCCGGCGGTCAGACGCATGAGGAAGCTCCGCGGCAGGGTTGTGCCC
>JBOGEV010000314.1:0-42344 GCA_050742015.1 Acidimicrobiia bacterium | reverse complement strand
GGCAGGTGGCCATCACCAGGGCAGCCGGCACTCCCTTGTCGGTGACGTCCCCGATGACCACACCCAGACGGCCATCGTCGAGATCGATGAAATCGTAGAAGTCGCCGCCTACTGCCCGGGCCGGCCGGTAGAACGCATCGACGTGCCATCCGGGGATCGCCGGCAATTCCTTGGGAAGGAGGGTTTGCTGGATGAGTGCGGCAACCTGCAGCTCCTGTTGGATCCGCTCCCTCTCCTTGGCCTCGGCCTGTTGCTCCCGCACCAGTTGCGCCACCTTCATCGCCGGCGCCACCTGGGAGGCGAGGCTGCCGAGGAGACGCCGATCATCGGTGGAGTAAGGCTGGTCGGAGAGGCGGGGGCCCAGATAGAGGGCACCAAGCAGCTCGCCCTGTCCGATGAGGGGCACGATCAGCTCCACGCCGGCAATGCTGAGGGCGTCGAGGGTCTCCGACTCGAGCTCGAGGTCCTGAAGCACCAACGGGCCGCCCGACGAAAGGAGCAAGGTCTCCAACGGGTCGCCGGCCGGGATCGGGATCGCATCGATGAGTCTGGTCTTCGACTCTGGCATCGGCGCCGGAGTCGGATTAGACGTCGTTTCCTCGGTTCTGCGTCGTTTCATCACCTGAACCATGCCCCGATTTCTATCTCCCCATCGTCCCGAAAACGTTACGACATTCGTCCTGTGCCGACCCAGCGACAGGAACCCCTCGCCGTCATCGGCCTTCCCTGACCCACACCGCCACCGAGGCCGGTTGCATCGTCTCGGACACCACCCCCACCCAACCTTCGACGACTTCGTCACTGTCGACTCGATCCCGGAGCGAACCGGCAAACCGATCCATCACCCTCTGGGCGTCGTAGCGGGACCGGTTGAACCGGCGATCCACCCAGCCCTGAACCCGCTTCCGCACCGGGTTGAACAGGGCGGCCACTGCCAGGGTCGATGCCGCTATCGCCAAGTCACTCTCGGTCTGGAGGAGCGAACCGATCGCGGTCACCACCCCGAAGAAGACCACCGCCAAGAGCCCGACCACCACCAGATAGCTGATCGTGCGGGAGACGATCCGGTCGATCTCATAGAGCCGATAGCGGGTGATCGCGATGGCGATGGAGACCGGGATGCCAATGCTCAAGATCATCGAGGCCACCGTCCCGATCAGCGTGTCGACCCGGTCGTCGCCAGACGTCACGAAGAAGCCCTTGACCGAGAGCAGCAAGAGGGGCAGCAGGCCGATGAACACCGCCAGTATCGGCCCTGCTATCTGGCGACGAACCACCGCATCGCCACGCCACGCCCGGTGAATCAGCGCCGCGATCGGCAACAGAAGGTTGAAAGCCACCGCCAGGCCCGTGGCATCGGGGCTGAGAACAGGGCTGAAGACAACTCCGACGATTCCCGTGATGTGCGCCCGCCGGTACCACCGGTTCGGATATCGCCCGTCGGGAAACACCAGGATCGAGGAGAACATGACGACGAGGCCCACCGTGAAGACCCCGTCTGACAGGGTTGCGAGATCGAGGCCCATCGCCTCGCCGTACTCCCCCAGCGATACCCCGGCACCGATCAAGGCCGGGCCCACCAGGAAGAGCCAACCGACCGGGTTGACGGGCAGTCTCCGGGCGAGGAAGAACCCGACCATCGGAAAAGCGAGGAAGGAAACGGCCCAAAGCTTGTCGAGTGCGGAAGTCACCTCGGAAGAAGCAGGGTCGTAGACGTAGCCCGGCGTCCACAACGCGAGGACGAGGGCGAGTAGAGCCCAGGGTAAGACCGAGCGCAACACCGAGCGCATCGCCGACGACCGGAGGCGACCCGGTGTCATCGTTCCCTGACCCATACCGCCACCGACGCCGGTTGCATGGTCTCGGACACCACGCCCACCCAGCCTCGGACCACCTCGTCGCTGTCGACCGGATCCCGGAGCGACCCGGCAAAGGAGTCCACGACTTTCTGTGCGTCGTACCGGGACCGGTTGAACCGACGGTCCACCCAGCCCTGAACCCGCTTTCGCACCGGGTTGAACAGGGCGGCCACTGCCAGGGTCGATGCCGCCACCGCCAGGTCGCTCTCGGTTTGAAGGAGCGAGCCGACCGCGGTCACCACTGCAAAGAACACGGCAGCCAGCAAACCGACGACCAGCAGGTAGCTGATGGTGCGAGAGACGATCCGGTCGATCTCGTAGAGCCGATAACGAAGGACTGCGAAGAGGATGGCCACGGGGATGGCAGCGAGCAGAATCGAGAGCGCCCACCACAACGCATCGTTGCCGTCATCAGTGAGGACCGTCACGATGAATCCCACGGCAAACAGGCCCGTTGCCGCCAATAGCCACTTGATCTGGAGACGTTCGACGGTCCCCGACTTCCGGTATCGCGCCAACACCGAGATCGAGGCCGGGATCGCGGATGCGAATCCCAGAATGAAACCGGCATCTATCAGGCCATACCCCTGTGCACCGCCCAGTCGTTCCTGGTCTGCGAGCGTCGCCAACGGGAGCCCCCACATGGCGACCGCCCCTGCGAGAGTCGACACCGCCCCCGCAACGGGGCCGAGCATCACCGCCCGCCACCATTCCACGGGCTTGCCAGTCGGAAAGCACACGATCAAGGCAGACACTCCGAGGGGGAAGAAGGCCCCGACCCAGGATCCCATCCAGGCTAGAAAGTAGACACCCGGGAGATTGGAGCCCGAGGCCAGCGATGAGTTGGCGTACACGTTTCCGAATTGGTAGATGATCCAGGCCGAGCCTGCGACGAGGGCGAGGGGGCCCACGGAGTTCGATGGCACTTTGACGGTGAGGACGGCTCCGGCCAGCGCCGACAGGAGGGCCGCAGTCAGAATCCCGACTGTGGAATCGATGCCGGCGGTGGAAAGGACCACCGAGAGAACCGCCATGGCCACCATGAGCAGCGCCCAGAGCACGATGATCGACTTAGAGGCGAATCCGTTCATGTCTCCCGCATCCAAACCGCAACGGAGACCGGTTGCATGGTCTCGGACACGACTCCGACCGAGCCGTCGACCACCTCCTGGCTCCCCACCCGGTCTTGGAGGGACCCGGCGAATTGGTCCAGTCCGAGCAGAGCGCCCCCCAGGGTGGGCAATAGGAACTGCAGCTCGGCGCCACGGGGGGAACTCGTGACCCCCACCACCCAGACAATGGCCAGCCCAATCGTGCAGGCGAACAAGACCCAGGCCGCGATGACACGGCGTCTCATAGATCTCCACCTCTGCACGACCCCATCCTCCCCGACCGACGTTACGAAAGCGCAACGACCTCCTCGTGGGCGATGACCGGGGCACGGACGGGCCAGACCGGCGTCATTTTCTCTCCCTCACCCAGATCGCCACCAGTGAAGGTTGCATCGTTTCCGACACAACGCCAACCCAGCCCTCGACGATCCCGTCGCTGTCGGCCCTCCCCTGAAGGGACCCGGCGAAGCCCTGAATCACCCGTTCCGCGTCGTAGCGCGACCTGTTGAACCGACGGTCGACGACGGCATGGACTCGCTTTCGCAATGGATTGAACAAGGCAGCCACGGCCAATGTCGAAGCCGCGATCGTCAGATCACTATCGGTTTGAACCAGTGAGCCGACTGCAGTCACCACCCCGAAGAAGACTGCGGCCAAGAGCCCAATCACCACCACATAGCCGATGGTGCGCGAGATGATTCGATCGATGTCATAGAGCCGGTAGCGGAGGATGGCCACCCCGAACGTGACCGGGAACGAGATCATTACCAGGTAGGCCACAAGCCAGACGTCGTCGCCGGGATCTCCTGCACCGACCGCGACCGAGATGGCGATGAACAGGAAGGTGAGAACGATCGCCGTGACCAGCAGCACCAATCCGAAGACCACCCAGGTGAGTTGGGCCCGCTCTGCACCCGACGATCGGCGCCGCTTCAGCACCAGCGAAACGACACCGCATAGCAGGATGAGCACTACACCAAGCAGCGACGCGGTGCCCATCCAGTCCGGCAGGAAGCCGAAAGGGTTCGGAGTTCCATTGAGCATCTCCGAACCCCCGAGGTTCTGGGTGAGGGTGCTCGTCACCACGAGGACCGGTAGCAACCAGACCGCCGCCCGACCCGCGCGTGCCCAAAACCCGGGGCCTTGGGGCAGGTGCCCCGAAGGAAAGGTCAATGTGAGACCTGTGAAGAGGGCGAACACGGCGGTCCAACCCCATGAGGACACCCATTGGGAGAGAAACGCCGAGGCGCCCGCCACATAGGTGACACTGGCGATGAAGACCAGCGTCACACCGACCAGTGTCAGCAGCCAGCCGGTGATGTGGCCATCGCGTCGGGCGATGATGAGACCCCCGAGAGAGGCGTAGACGATGAACGACACCGCCTCGAACGCCAGGTCGGGGACAACGACAGAGGCCACAACCGGGGCCACCAGGAGGACGAGCCCGCACAAGACGAGCAGGCCGAAACGAACCTGGCGCGAAGACGTCATGGGTTGGCCACCGGAACGGTCGTCATCGATCTACACCTGTACGCACATCGCATCCTCCGCGATCCACGTTACGCAAGTGCTACGTAGCCAATGCGTTCCGGACACTTCAGCTGGCCATAACCCGCAACGGTGGTCTATGTTGGCCGTCCGGAATCTCCATGCTCGAAATTCTCTTGCTCGGGCCGCCCGAGGTGTCGGTCGATGGGACGCCCATCGAGGTCGACACCCGGAAGGCAATCGCTCTCCTCGCCTATCTGGTGGTGGAGAAGTCAGCGACGAGAGATGCCCTGGCCGGGCTCTTCTGGGCCGACTCCTCACAGGAACGAGCTCGGGCGACTCTACGACGCACCCTCTCTGCCCTGCGTAGCGCCACTGGCGACCTGATCGACGCCGATCGCAATCAGGTGTCACTCACCGGCTCGGCCGACTCGGACGTCGAGAGCCTCGGCCGCGAGCTGGAGGCGACGACCGGTCACGACCACGATCCCCGAGACGTCTGCGGCCGGTGCATCCCCCACCTCCGCCGCGCCACCGACCTCTACCGGGGCGATTTCCTCCAGGGTTTCTCGGTCAGGGCTTCTCCTGAGTTCGACGATTGGGTGCGCGGGGTCACCGAGTCGACGCGGATCAGGGTCGGCGAAGCCTTCAACCGCTTGGGTACAGCCCTGGCCGCCGGCGGGGAGTATCCGGCCGCCATCTCGGCGGTGACCCGTTGGATCGACCTCGACCCCCTCCACGAGCCGGCACATCGCTTCGTGATGCTGCTTCATGCCTGGGCCGGCGATCGACCCGGGGCGATCGAGGCCTATCGAAACTGCGTTGCCATCTTCGACCAGGAGCTGGGAGTCCCACCGTTGGAGGAGACGACCGAGCTCTACGAAGCGATCCTGGACGAGGACTTGCCACCGGCACCCGGGGCACGTCGGAAGGTCAAGGCAGAGATCGCGCCTCGGCGGCCGATGCAGACAGACCTGATCGATCGCGAGGTGGAGCTCCAGACCATGCGAGACGCACTGAGCGCCACCTCTGGGGGACAGGGTCGTGTTCTCGCCGTGACCGGACCGCCGTGGATGGGGAAGACTCGTCTCCTCGAGGAGCTCGCCGCCGAGAGCTCGGGGCCCGAGGTCTTGATCGGACGGGCCTTCCGGATGGAACAAGCCCTCCCCTACGGAGTCGCCACCCAGGTTCTGCGCAGTGCCGCCACCCAAGTCGAGCAGAACCGAGACGCCATCCCGGATTGGGCCCTCGCCGAGATCGGGAGATTGTTGCCTGACTTGGGCTCAGGGCCGGCGGACACCACGCCCGACCGCTTCGGGGAGCTGCGGCTCCTCGAGGCGATTCACACGGTGATATCCGTGCTCGTCGAAAAGCGGCCCCTCCTCGTGATCCTCGACGATGTGCAGTGGATGGACTCGGCGTCATCGGCGGTGTTCTCCTATCTGGCTCGCCGAATCGAGGGTGTGGCCATGCTTCTGGTCGCGGCCGCCCGCACCGGGGACGCCCTCATGTCGGATACAGCCGAGCTGATCTCGAGCGCCGACCAGATAGTGGAAGTCCAGCCTCTAGCCACGCAGCATTTGATGCTGTTGGTCGGGGGTGACGAGGTGGCGGCCCGCCGGCTCCGGGAGCACACGGGTGGCGTGCCGCTCCTCGTTGCCGAAGCCCTCGCCGCCGACGAGGAGGCAGCTGGGGCGACCCCGGGCATGGCCCGCTACATGGAGGCCAGGATGCGGGAAGTGGGCGATTTGGGGCGCCAGATCCTCACCGCAGCGGCCGTGTTGAACGGCGTCTGCGATGCACGTCTGCTCAGGGAGACCAGCGGCAGGACGGATGAAGAAGTCGTGGAAGCAGTGGAGGAGCTGGTCGGTGCCGGACTCCTCCGTGAAGTGCCCGAGTCCGGTGGGCTCAGCTTCACCCTGGACGCACTGGAAAGGGTGACCTACGACTCCACATCTCTCGTGCGGCGACGTCTCCTCCACCGCCGCGCCGCCCGGGCTCTGGCCGAGGATGGTCATGCCCGCTCCGATGCCCGCCTCGCCGCCGCGGTTGCCACCCAGTACCAAGCCGCCGGAGACCCCGAGGCGGCGACGTGGTATCACCTGGCCGGGGATCTGGGTCGGGCGGTCTACGCCAACGATTCGGCGCAACAGTTCTACGAGGCCGCGTTGGCGCTGGGAGACCCCGACGTGGCCGGGATCCACCTTGCCCTGGGCGAGCTGGCCATGACCGACGGCGACTACGACCGGGCACGGCAGCAGCTGACCGTTGCAGCAGCCCATGCCGGGCCCGAATCCATCGGGTTGATCGATCACCGGACGGGCGAGGTTGAGCGCCTCATGGGTCGATTCCAGATCGCCGAGGAGAGATTCGAGCAGTCGCTCGCATCGCATCCCGCTCCCGCCGCGGTCCTCGCCGACTGGGCCCTCCTCGCCCATCGGACAGCCGATACGGCCAAGGCCACCGACCTGGCGGAGCGGGCGCAGGCTGCGGCCGAGGAGGAGGGCGACCCCCGACAGCAGTCCCGAGTGAACAACATCCTCGCCGTCGTCACCGCAGACCACGATGAGGCTCTGCGTCACATCGAGGAAGCGATCAGGCTCGGGGCCGACGACGACCTGCTGCGCATGGCCGCCATCAACAACAAAGCGCTGCTCCTAGCCGAGAACGGGGACATGGACCGATCCATGGAACTCGTACTCGAGGCCATCGGCATCGCGGAGCGAACCGGGCACCGCCACCGTGAGGCAGCCCTGTGGAATCATCTGGCCGACCTCCAGCACCAGGCGGGGAGGGAGGACGAGTCTCGCGAAGCCCTGACCAGGGCGGTATCCCTGTTCGCCGACATCGACTCCGGCGATCTGGAGCCTGAGCTCTGGCTTCTCTCCCGTTGGTGAGATGGGTTCGCCAGACCCACGCGGTGGACTAAAGGAATCCGGGAGGTTTGCCGACATAGCCGGCACGATGACCCTTTCGACCATCACCACGATCGAGGATTGGGCAGCTCACCCGATCGGCAAGGCGGCTCGTATCGCCATGGCCGCGATGGGTTTGGTCTCGGCGGTCCTGGTCCTGATGCTGGCGACCATCTACAGCCATGCCGCCTGGACCCTCGTCTTGCTCGGGGTCGCCCTTGCCGCGGCCTCGGTGCGTGCCGCCGTCATGCCCGGGGTCATCCGCCTCACCACTCTGGCTGCCGTGATGATCGCCATCCCCTACGTCGGGCAGACCCTCTGACAACTTTGCGAAGGGCCACTAAGGCCCCGGCGCCCTGCGCACACGGCCACCGGCTAACGGTGGCCGTTGTGTTTGCCGGGGATTGCGATTGGCTGGCACCCGATGCGATTGGCTGGAGGAGCCTGAGACCGTTCGTTCCACATGTGGAACGCAGGACCTCAGGTTCGATGTAACCCCGGCCATGGGGGGAAACCCCTATTGGATTGTCGACGGGGTTGACCAATGATGGCGGTGGGGACTTCAGGGCATCGCTCCGTCCCTTGAAGCGACAATGGGGACCATCGGGGGACCGCGGAAGCGGTCCCTCGTTGACTGCGAGAAAACCATCCAGTTACCGCCGCCCACCACGAACAAACCAGCCTCCGGATCGCTAGCTTCTGCGCCCATGAGCAGCTTCTCCAAGCGGGGGAGCGGAGGTCTCGAAGGCACCCTGCGCCGCATGGTCGTCGTGTTCCGCTTTCTCGGCCTGATCTGGATGCTGATCCTGGTGGGCGTAACCGTCCTGGCCGACCCGCCGCCAACGATGTGGATCGTCTGGGCATCGGTCGGGTTGGCCATCCTCTGGACACTGCTCACCCTCTTGATCGCCAGGACACAGCCCAAGTTCATGGCAGGCTGGACCTGGTTCACCCTCGACGCGCTCGCCATGCTCGCCATCGGTGCCGCTTCCGTGGCCTCCGGTGCGGACGAGTTGTTCCATGGCGGGCTGCCCTTGTCCCTGGTCTTCACCGGCGCCCTGCTCGGCGGGCTGCCCGGGTCACTGATTGCGGCGGTGCTGCTCGGCGTCGAACAGTTCGCGGTACACGTCATCGCCAACCTGGGTGCGGTACGCGCCGCCGGCAGTGTCATCTTCTTCGTGGTCGGGGCCATCGTGGGCTGGACCTTCGACAAGCTCCGTGACTACGACCTGGCCCGCCAGGCCGCCCAAGACGAACTTGCCGCCGAACAGGCGGCTGTGGTGCTCCACGAGGAGCGGGCGGCACTCGCCGACCGCCTTCACGACTCGGTCTTGCAGACACTCCATGCCATCCGCATGGGCGCCGATGACCCCAGCCAGTCGAGGTACCTGGCGCGGCGCCAGGAAAGGGAGCTGAGAAGAAACATCGAGGAGTGGCGTTCGGAGTACAGGCAGAGTTTCAGAGCCAGCCTCCTTGCGGTAAGGGACGAGGTGGAGGACACCCATCGTGTCGAGATCGAGGCCGTGATCCGAGACGACGCCCAGATCAACCCGAACCTGACCGCGGCCATCGAAGCGGCCCGGGAGGCTATGGCCAACGCCGCCAAACACTCCGGGTCGCACAACATCAGCCTGTACTCCGAGTTCGCCAATGGCGAGGCTCACATCCATGTGCGAGACGCCGGCTCCGGCTTCGCCACCGAGGCCCAGAGAAGCCGGGTCCATGAGCGCCTGGCCCGCAGGGTGGAGAACGTCGGAGGATTGGTGGAGATCGACACCGCTCCTGAGTCGGGCACCGAGGTGAAGATCACGGTCGGGCGATGACCGACAGACTCCGTCTGATACTCGTCGACGATCATGACGTGGTTCGAGCCGGGATGCGGGCGATCCTCGACCCGTCGTTCGAGATAGTCGGGGAAGCGGACAACGTCGACAGCGCCATCGAGCTCATCAAGGAGCGCCTCCCCGACCTGGTTGTCCTCGATGTGAAGCTGCCCGGCGGCGGCGGAGCGGCCGTCATCCCGGCGGTGCGTCGCGACTTTCCCGACATCAGATTCATGGCACTGACGGTGTCCACCTCGAAAGAAGACGTCGCGAGGCTCCTCGACGCCGGCGTCGACGGCTACATCACCAAGACGACCCTCGGCGCCGACCTACCTGATCTCGTCCGGCAAACCTATGTCGGGGCGAGACCGGTGTCGCCTGACGTGGCTGCGTACCTGCTCGACATCGACGAGGACATCACGGGCGAGAGTGCGATCTCACGTCTCACACCGCGGGAGCGGGAAGTGGTCAACCTCATCGCTCGGGGCTACACCTACCGGGAGAGCGCCGAGCGCCTCGGGATCACCGTCAAGACCCTGGAGAACCACATGGCGCACATCTTCGACAAGCTGAGCGTCGCCAGCCGCCATGAGCTCACGGCCCTCGCCTATGAGGAGGGTTACGTGCGGCCGGACGACGAGAGGTGATGGGGGATTTCCCCTATTCCCACCAAGTCCGAATGCCAGTACAAATACCGGTGGGTGGGTTAGAGGACCTTCCTCCCGGAGCCACATCCCCGGAGGGGAGCAGGGAGCAATCCCGGCTTTCTCGGAAGCCAGCAAGAACCCCCGTCGTCAGACGGGGGTCTTGCACTTTCAGAACTGAATTGCGGCAGCAGCCCAGTGAAACCCCGCCCCGAAGGCGGTCAGCACCACAAGGTCCCCTTCCTGAATCCGGCCGGTCTCGACGCATTCCCACATGGCGAAGGGGACAGTCGCCGACCCGGTGTTCCCGTACTCGTGAACGTTGACGTAGACCAGGTCCTCATCGACGCCCAACTTCTTGCGGACAGCATCGATGATCCTGAGGTTGGCCTGGTGGGGGATGACGAGAGCCACCTCCTCGACGGTTTTGCCGATTCGATGCAGCACTTCCGTCACAGCCTGGCTCATCCGGCCAACTGCCTCGGTGAACACCCGGCGTCCATCCATGACCAACCGGTTGTAATCGCCCGACTCCAGGGTTCGGCGGTTGAACGGGTTGCGGGTGCCGCCGGCCGCCAGCGTCAGGATCCCAGCTGCAGAACCGTCGGTGCCGGACACGACATCCAGGATCCGGGCACGCGCGGGCTCGGGGCCCACGACCACGGCGCCGGCGCCATCCCCGAAGAGGACCGCAGTCGACCTGTCGGTCCAATCGAGCAGACGGGTGATCAACTCCACCCCCACGACCAGCACATTCTTGGGGGCAAATGCGATCCTGGCTCGGGCCACGTCCAAGGCCTGAACGAAACCGGCGCAACCCGATCCGCCGAGGTCGTACGTGGGAACGTTGCGACACCCGAGGAGATCCTGGAGAAGGGCCGCAGTATCCGGGGTGTACATCTCCGGGGTGTCGGTCGCCACGATGATCTCGTCGATGTCGTCCGGCGTCATGCCGGCGTCCTTGATGGCGATGCCAGCCGCGTGGCCGGCGAGGGTGAGCGTGGACTCGTCGTCGGCGGCGAACCGTCGTCTCTTGATGCCGGTGCGCTGGGTTATCCACTCATCCGACGTGTCGACCAGCGCCGCCCAGTCGTCGTTGGTCATGACCCGCTCCGGCACATAGCCCCCAAACCCCAGAATCTGCGTCACGGGCTGAGGTTAGGAGGCCGCAACCACGAACCTGAGACTGTTCGTTCCATATATGGAACGTGGAACCTCAGGTTCGGGGTAACACCCGTCGTTCCATGATCTCGACCAGGCGGTCGAGGGGGAGAGCGTGGGCGGTGCGGCCGTCGCGGCCGGTCATGGTGTCGGCGACGCAGAGGGCGTTGAGGATCGACTCCTCGGTGGCGTCAGCCACGGCATGGAACAGCGGGTCCATCGCCTCGTTGGGTAGCGACCTCACATCTCGCACCCGACCGGGCAGCTCCGCGAGGTGATTGGCAGTAGAGAAGGCGAAGAAGATGTCGCCGCTGGAGTCATGCCCGTAGCCGCCGACCCGGGTCAGACCCACAGTCGCCCGCCGGGCCAGTCTCCGGCATTGATCCGGCAAGATGGGGGCATCGGTGGCCACCACGACGATGATCGACCCACCCTGGGGCGGCTGATCCCACGCCGAGGGCACTAGGTCGGGGCCGATCTCACGGCCCACGGGCACCCCGTCCACCCGCAGATCCTCTCTCGACCCGTAGTTGGCCTGGACCAGCACCCCGACGGTGAATCGCTCGCCAACGGCTTCCACCAAACGAGAGGACGTGCCGGTCCCACCCTTGAACTCGTGACAGATCATCCCGGTGCCGCCGCCTACGGCGCCCTCGGCGATTGGACCGGGCCGAGCGGAGCCGAGGGCCGACGCGGCGTCGGACGCCGTCAATGGGAATGCCTCGGGCGTGCTCAACCATCCGTCCCAGGTCTCGCCCACCACCGGCAGGTGAAACCCTTCGAGAACCCCGAGGCGATATGCCTCGTCGACCAGGAAGTCCCGCACCAGGCCCACCTGGGCGGTGGTGGTGATGCCGATCGGGGAACCGAGCATTCCCGACTCCTCGACCCAGATCAGACCGGTCATCTCGCCGTTCCCGTTGAGCACGTGGCTGCCGGCGTAGACATAGTCGGTCCAAACACCCTCACGGGGCACGATCATGGTGATGCCGCTGCGCACCACGTGCGGCTCGTCACGTATGACCGTTGCCTGGCCGATCAACACGCCGGGGACGTCGGTTATTGCGTTGGCGGCGCCAGTCTCCAGCCTCCCGATGGCGATCCCGAGCTGACGCAACCTGGCCCGGTCCGGGGCGGTGACTGACACCGGCGGCACGGTAACCGGCGGCGTAACGTGCCGCGTCTCGAATGTCATCGGTCTTTTCACGGGGAAATGGGACACTTCCAACTGCGGTCTCCGCGGCCGGCGCCTGGATCACGGACGCCGACGGAAAGCAGTATCTGGATGCTGCCGGCGGCGCCATCGCCTCGATTCTCGGCCACGGCGACCCCGCGGTCGCGGCCTCGTTGACGGCACAGGCCACCAACCTCGAGTGGGTGCATGCCTCCGCCTTCACCACCGATCCTGTCGAGAGATATGCCTCGGCGATCGCTGCGGTCGTCCCCGTCGATGGGGCCCGCGTCTTCCCTGTGTCGGGCGGGTCGGAGGCGATGGAGAGCGCCCTGAAGATGGCCCGGGCCTATCACCTGGCACGCGGGGATATCGAGAGGTCGGTGATCATCGCCCGCGGGTGGTCATATCACGGAAACACGCGCGGCGCGCTCGATGTGTCGGGTCGTGAGTCGTTGCGCCGACCCTACGAGCCGTGGCTGGGCCACACGGTGCGGGTGCCTGGGGTCAACGAATACCGCTGCCCCAACCCGGAACATCCCGATCGGTGTGCCCGATTCCACGCCGCCCGCCTGGAAGAGGCGATCCTGGACACCGGGCCGGAGCGGGTGGCCGCCTTTGTCGCAGAGCCGATTGGCGGGGCCGCCAGCGGGGCGTCAGTCCCTCCCGACGGCTACTGGGATGAGGTCACGGCCGTTTGCCGCCGTCATGGCGTCCTGATCGTCGCCGACGAGGTCATGACCGGATTCGGGCGGACCGGGGAGTGGTTTGCGGCGGATCATCTCGGCCTACGCCCCGACCTCCTCATCGCGGCCAAAGGCGCTTCGTCGGGCTACTGGCCGCTCGGGTTGGCGGTCGCCAGCAAAGAAGTCCACGACACCATCGTCGCCTCGGGGGGCCTGGTCCACGGTTTCACCTGGTCCCACCATCCGATTGGGGCGAGTGTTGGCTTGGCCGTGCTGGAACGGATCAGAGAACTTCGACTCATCGATCGGGCGAGGACCAAGGGGGAGAAGCTGCTGGAGCGACTGAATTCGGCTCTGAGCCGGCACCCCAACGTCGGTGATGTGCGCGGCCTCGGACTCTTCGCCTGCGTCGAGCTGGTGGAGGACAGGGAAACCAAGGAACCTTTTCCACGAGCAGCCCGGATGAGCGAGCTGGCCACCAGCCGGGCCCGAGAGCTGGGGCTCCTGCTCTACCCCTCGACCGGAAACGTGGACGGGACGAACGGCGATTACCTGCTGCTCGGACCGCCCCTCACCATTGTCGACGACGAGATCGACCTGATCGTGGAACGCACCGCCCAGGCAGTGATGGTGAACGGGTGAGCCTGCTCGCGGTTTGGTCGGATGGATATCTCGCCCACGACGCCAGGTGGTTGGTCTGGGCCGGGATCCGCTTCGATGGCGACGAGGAAGCGGTTCGGGCCGAGATCCTTCGTTCCGAGCTGGAGCAGGCAGGGGTGTCGATGGTGCCGGCCATGCAGCACGACAGGGCCGAGCTGAAACATGTGCATGACCCGGCCATGATCGACTACCTGGAGACGGCCTACGAGCGGTGGGTCGAGGCTGGCTACCTCGCCGAGCACGGGGCGGACCGGGTGATCCCCTACGCCTTTCGCCATCCCTCGGCGTTCGGCGCCTACCCGACCCGGGAGCCGAAGAGCCGGGTGGCAATGGCCGGCGTCTATTGCATGGACACCACGACCACCATCGGTCCCGGCACCTACCGAGGCGCTCGCGCGGCGGCGGACGGGGCGCTGACTGCCGCGGCCCTGGTCGCTCAGGGAGAGCTTGCGGTGTATGCCCCGGTACGACCGCCGGGTCATCACGCGGGGACCGACTATTTCGGCGGGTCTTGTTATCTGAACAACGTTGCGATCGCCTCCGACTGGCTGACCAGGCGTGACGCTGGGCCGGTGGCCATAATCGACATCGACGCCCACCACGGCAACGGCACCCAGCAGATCTTCTACGAGAGAGGCGACGTGCTCTATACCTCGATTCACGTCGATCCCGGTGCAGGCTGGTTCCCCCATTGGTGTGGCTTTGCCGGTGAGAGTGGTTTCGGAGAGGGTCTCGGAGCCAACCTGAACGTCCCCCAGGCCCCGGGAAGTGGCGACGACGCGTTCCTGGCGGCCCTCGACGAGGTGAGCGCAGCGGTTGTCGCCCACGAACCTCGATATCTGGTGGTGTCCCTGGGAGTCGACGCAGGTGCATCCGATCCGGAGAGCCCGCTCCGGGTGACCAATGAGGGTTTCGCCGCCATCGGTGAGCGAATAGCTGCTCTAGGACTGCCCACGGTGCTGATCCAGGAAGGTGGTTACCACCTCGAAGCTCTGGGCCCGGACGTAATGGCGGTCCTCACCGCCTTTCGATGACCGGGTTGGTTGCCACTTGCTAGGAGGTAGCTTCTCCCCACTGCCCCGAGGAGGACCTGATCGGTGAGCAAACCCCTATGGCTCGGCAAGGACGTGGTTGGCGGCGTGCCCAGCCAGCTCCGCCCCGACCGCAAGCCCCCTCCACACTGGCGTCTCGATGCGGTGTTCGCCACCGCCCGCCCTCATCACCCGGCGGCCAGCCCTGACCTTTCCCGGCTCGCATTCGTCCTCGACATCGAAGGGACCACCGACCTCTGGTCGCTGACGATCGATGACGGCAAACTCACCCGTCTGACCACAGATCGGGGCCTCGTCGCGTACTGGGAGGACGCCGCTCCGGTTTGGTCTCCAGACGGGACCAGGCTCGCCTATAACAGCAGTGGCCACGCCTGTGTCGTCCCGCTCGGTGGCGGGCCGGCGCGCCGTCTTGTTGCGGGCTCGGCGGGGACCTGGCTCGACGACAACCGACTCCTCGTCGCGGTGGAGCGCGATCGTCGCTCCCGTCTCGCCGTGGTTGAGGTCGACGACCCGTGGCCGTCTCCGATCGGCCCCGGCGATGGGGACGTCGGGCGCCCCCGGCTCGCTGCGGACGGTCGCATCGTCATCGCGTTCTGGCCCAAGGACGACCTGAGTCGCAGTGACATCGTCGTCGTCGAGCCGGGCGGTGAATGGAACACCATCGTCGGGCATCCCGATCGGAGGGCGGCCAATCATTCCCTTTATCAGGATCGGGTGGCATACACCCTCGAAGACGGGGACCGAGCAGGTGTCTTCCTGACCTACCTCGAGGGTGGGGACCCGACGGCGCTGGCCGGCGGCGACCGGGACTTCTCGGACCTGAGCTGGCGCCGCGACGGTTCCGGCTTGCTCGCGGTTTCCACGTCGCGGGGCCGGAGTGACCTGGTCGGCATCGGTCTGGATGGGGAGGTCGAGGTCTTGGCCCAGGGGGGAACTTGGGACTCGCCGATGGACATTGGTTCGCAGATCGTCGCCATCCACGAGGCTTTCGATCGCCCCGCATCGATCGTCGCGGTCGACGCAGCCGCCTCACGATCGACGGTCTACGAGGGCGCCCCGGCCGCGATCCGCTCGGGTCCCTACGCCAAGATGGAGAGGGTGACCTTCACCTCCTCGGGAGGGCTCGAGATCGAGGGTTTCCTGTTCCGCCCTTCCGACACGTCGAGCCCGGTCCCAGCGGTGGTCTATCCGCACGGTGGTCCCACCGCCCACTATGGGGATGAATGGGACGGACACGCCCAGTACTTCGTCGACAAGGGGTATGCCTGGCTGGCGATCAACTTCCGGGGGTCGACCTCCTACGGGCTCGCGTTCGAGCGGGCCAACCACGGCGACTGGGGAATGGGCGATGTCGACGACTGCATCGCAGCCGCCCACTTCTTGGCCGGCCTGGGTTGGATCGACCCGGCCCGTATCGCAATATTCGGTGCCAGCTACGGGTCATACCTGGCCCTGGCCTCCTTGGTCCGCCCGGACAACCCGTTCGCCTGCGCGGTGGCCAAGTACGGGGACTGTGACATCCTCACCTCGTGGGCACAGGGTGATCGGGAAGGGATCGAGGACCTGGAGCGGATGATGGGTCATCCGGCCGAGAATCGTGAGGCCTACCGGGCCGGATCCCCAATTCACCAAATCTGGAGGATCAACCGGCCCATCCTCGTCGCACATGGCGAACAGGACGCCCGGGTCAATCCCAAGCAGTCAGAGCAACTGGTCGAAGCGCTCGAGCAGGTCGGGGCGACATACGAATACTTCACCTACCCAACAGAGGGCCACGGCCTGTTGCGAAGAGAGCCTCAGCTCCACTTCTACCGTCGTGTGGAGCGATTCCTCGACTGGTACCTGATGTAGGGGCCCGCGCCGATTCTCAAGAAACCAACGGACTCTGCCGATTTTCCCTTGGTGAAAGGTCCCAAATCCGACCGTGTCCGCCGGCCCTCGAGCTGGTGGGTCGTTCTGGCCGCGATCTGCGCCGCCCTCACCGCCGCCGCCGCCATCGCCGCCATCGCCGTCCAGCGGGAGTCGGCCGCTCCAATCGGCGAAGGGGAGGTATTCGTCGCTGACGTCGAGGCCGTCGCCGGGACCATCTCCGCCTCCAGCGATGCCGGCCCCGCGGTCCGCCGTGCCAGGAACGAGCTCGGGATCGAAGCGGTGTCGGTGCTCGACGAGGACGGGGTTGTCGTCGCCTCCACCTCCGATCCCCTGGTGGGAGAACCCGTCTCGAACCCCCTGATCGCATTCGGAGCAGCTGACCGCAGGTTCATGGCCCTCGCCACTGCGATCGAGGAGGACCTGTGGCTCGACGAGGTGGTGAGCCAGACGGCGGGAACCGTCCTCTACCAGGTGGTTTCTCCACTCGAAGGGGGCGGCTCCGTCCTGCTCCACTACGACGTCACCGAGCTCATCAGTCGCAGGGCGAGCCCCGGGGGCATCCAGCCACTGTCGATCCAACTGCTCGGGCTTGCCGCGATCTTCGGGGTGCTCGGCATCGCAGTGCTCATCGGGCACTCGAGAGCTGCCCGTCGCTACCGCAAGGTCGCCCTCGAGTCGGAGACCCTGCGCACCAACTCGATCGAACTGACTCGAGCCAACGCCAGCCTGGAACAGGCCCGGCATCAAGCCGAGGAAGCTCTGGCCCTGGCCGAGGAGAAGATTCGCATCCGATCGGAGTTCGTATTGATGATCAACCACGAGCTGCGAACCCCGCTGACCAGCGTTGTCACTGGAGCCGAGCTTCTTCGATCGAGAAACCTGTCGGCTGCGGACCGATCTGCGCTCCTCGATGCCATGGTTGCCGACGGGTCGAGACTTCAGGAGATAATCGACCAGATCCTTGCGGTGGCTCGCATCGAGAACCGTGGTCTTTCCTACGAGCTGACCGAGGTGCCCTTCGAGGAGGTGTGCCAGGCTCTCGCCTCGGCTCACTCGGCGGCCCGCACTGCCGCCGACCCCGACTCCGGAGCCGAGGTGTCGGTCAAGACCGACATCGGCGCCCTCTGCCTCGTCGTCGGCTCGTTGGTCGACAACGCCTTCACCCATGGCGCACATCAGGTGTCGATCGGATGTGAGCGATCCGCCCGGGTCAACCCCCAACTCGTGGTCGGAGACGACCCTGAGAGCGCGATATACGTCACAGTGGCGGATGACGGTCCCGGGATCGACCATGAATTCCTGCCCCGCATCTTCGAGAAGTTCGAAAAGTCGAGCTTCTCCTCGGGGACCGGGCTGGGCCTCTATATGGCCCGCATGATCGTCGAGGCACTGGACGGCTCCCTGTCGGTGGAGACTTCGCCGGCAGGGACCACAATCCAGATCTCGATTCCCGCCATGCCGGCCCGGGACCGTGTCGAGGCCGTGACATGAGATCCCGATTGCTGGCTCTGACTCTGCTGTTGATCGTCGCCTGCTCCACGCAAGCGACCCCGGGAGACGGATACGTGCTCAGCGAATGGGAGATCGACGGGCCGGATCGGTTGACGGCAGGCACTTCATCGCTCACGGTGGAGAACGCCGGGGAGTGGGGGCACACCCTGATCGTTACCACTGACGGCGGGGAGGTGGTGGGCGCCACCGGTCTGGTCGATTCAGGGACCGCGACCACCCTCGAGCTCGACCTGGCTGCGGGGACCTACACCTTCAGCTGTCGCATCGTGGCCGAGGACGACGAGGGGAACCTCAGCGACCACTACGAGCAGGGGATGTACCGGACCGTGGTCGTCGCCGAAAGGTAGGAGGGCTAGGCCCCGATCATGTTGTAGCCGCCGTCGGCGATGAGGTAGTTGCCGATCATGTGGGTGGCTTCATCGGTAGCCAGGAACAGGGCGGTTGCGGCCAGGTCCTCGGGTGGTGGGATCCGTCCTGCCGGCGTGGCCGAGATCAACTTCTCCCTTCGCCCCGTGTTCCAGTCTTCCCGGGCCAGCGTGGACTCGGTCTCCATGAATCCGGGCGCGAAGGCGTTGACCCGAACGGTGGGGGCAAAGGCGTTGGCATAGGACTTGGTGAGACCGAGCACCCCGTACTTGCCCGCGGCGTACTGGGGGGCTCGTGGGCTGCCCCGAACGATGACCGTCGAGCCGATGTTGATGATCGAACCCGAACCCTGATCGAGCATCCTGGTCCCGAACTCATGGTGCATGTACATCGTGCCCTTGATGTCGACATCGATGACACGGTCGATGATCTCCTGGTCGATGTCCCGCCACGACATCTGCTCGGTGGCCACATCGCCCACATTGTTGACCAGCACGTCGAGTCCCCCGAACCGGTCGAACACCGAGTCGGCCATCGCCTTGACTGCGTCCCAGGAGCTGATGTCGGCCTGGAACAACTCGGCCTCGGCCCCGAGGTCCGCGATCCGAGCCTGAGTGGCCTCGGCCCCTTCCCGGGATCGGTTGTAGTGGACCCCGACCCGAGCCCCCTCCTGCGCCGCTCGATGGGCAAGGGCGCTCCCGAATCCGGTGCCGGCACCGGTCACGAGCACGCTTTTTCCCTGGAAACGCTTGTAGATGACGGGTTCTCCGG
The DNA here is from genome assembly GCA_050742015.1 of Acidimicrobiia bacterium. Lineage (GTDB taxonomy): Bacteria > Actinomycetota > Acidimicrobiia > Spongiisociales > ZC4RG35 > JARDZU01. Next base: position 23,252 of record JBOGEV010000314.1, on the reverse strand, counting down.
ACATTCATCCTTCTCCTCGGCACACGGTACGGACGATTTTCGCGATCGGAGGCAAAACCCTCCAAGCCGCTTGCGACGATAGTTGATCAATGATAATTTCCGGAATGGATCGAGGAGGAGGTACATCTTGCGATCTGGACACCCCTCACGTTTGAGGGTGCTGGTGGTGCTGCTGTGTCTGGCCTTGGTCGCTGCCGCGTGCACGGCCGAGGAGGCGGGTGACAGCACCACGACCACTGCCGGCGACGAGACCGACACCACGAGTGGACAGACCACTACTACGGCCGGGGAAGCAGAAGGCGGTGAAGGGGGAGGCGAAGAGGTGAACCGTCTCGTTTTCGGAGTGCCGCCGCCACCTGATGGGGAGTCGAACAACCCCAACCGCGAGATCCAGCCCAACGACGAGTACCAGCTGAAGCCGATGTACGAGAACCTGATTGCGGTGGATCCCGAGACCGCGCAGTGGGTCCCCATGCTGGCCGAGTCCTGGGAGCTCAACGAGGCCGGAGATCAGCTCACCTTCCATCTCCGACAGGGCGTTCAGTTCCACAACGACTTCGGCGAGATGACCGCGGCCGACGTTGTCTTCTCCCTCACCGACCTCATCGACCCGCCTGGAGCCATCTCCGGCGTGGCCGAAGCGGTGAGGAACGCGGTGGAGGAGTTCGAGATCGTCGACGACTACACGGTGATCTTCCACATCGCCGAGGGGGGTCTCAGCTATTCCTTCTTCGAAGGGATCAGCTACGGGGCGGCAGGGACCGCGATCAAGAGCGCAGCAGACTGGGAGTCGCGGGGTGGCGGGTCGCCGGCATCGCCGACACTCGACGAGGCGCCGATCGCGGGCACCGGTCCCTACCAGTTCCTGGAACGCACCCCGGGACAGAACGTGATCTTCGAGAGGATCCCGTACGAGCACTGGCGTCAGAACGCGTCCTTCCAGGAGCTCGAATACCGGTTCATCCCCGAGGATGCAACCCGTGTCTCGGCACTGCTCGCCGGTGAGATCCACCTGACCGGCCTCCCCACGGAGCTAGGTGACGAGGCCGAGTCGCAAGGGATGGGAATCATCCGGTCCCAACTGCCAGGTCGTCGCTACGGACTGGCACTGGAAGGGTGCTACTACGTCGAGCCGCCCCAGCCGGGTGCACCCGCTGCCGACGTGTTCGTCAGCGGGGAGCGCAAGTTCCCCGACAGTCCTTGGTGCAACGAAGACATCCGCCGTGCCGCGAGCAAGGCAATCGACCGTGACGCCCTGAACGAGGCGTTCTACGCCGGTGAGGCCGAGACCGCCATCATGTGGTATTGGCTGCCGGAGCAGACCGACTCGTGGAATCCCGACTGGGAGGCGCGATATGCCGACGAGATCGGCTACGACCCGGAGGGGGCAGCTGCCCTTCTCGAAGGAGTCGGCGCCCCGGTGGAGATCCAGGTCTTCGCCAAGAATGACGTCAGCGAGGCCGTTGCGGTCATGCTCGAGGATGTTGGTTTCACCGTCGAGTTGGTCTCGATGGACGACGGCCAGTTCTCGTCACAACGCGAGGCACGTGAGTTCGACCGGATGATCGAGTTCGACGACACGGCCAGCGAGAACATCACCGGATTCGAGCCTGCCGGCTACGCCAACCAGGACTCCGGCCGTGCCATCGAGATGGTGGAATGGGACACCCAGTACGAGGCCGTCCTGGCCGAGCTGGAGCCCGAGGCCCAATCCGCCCTTTGGCTCGAGTTCGGGAATGTGATCTTCGACAACATCCCACAGATCCCGCTGCTCAGGACATACGACGAGATCGTGGTCAACCCGGAGGTCGTGTGTGGGTACACCTTCCCCGGAGCGAACATGAGCGCGCCGTACAGCTTCGTCGAGTACATCGAGTCCTGCTGACCTTCCTCCGGTGGCCGTGTCGTCACTGCGGTGACGGCACGGCCACGTTGGTCCCAGCCAAGCCCACCTCGAGGAGGTGATCCCGGTGCCATCCGAGCAACCGGAATGGCGCAAGAGCCTGCGCAAGCGTCCTGCCCCACGCCTAGAGGAGCCGGTCGCCATCAACACCGAGTTCGTGTCCCACACCAAGGTGGAAGGCCGGCTCGATGGGATTCAGCTCCAGTTCCAGACCGTCGGGGACCACCACTATCTCTATGTCGGCCACATCTGGTCGGGTGGGGTCAGCATCCTCGACGTCACCAACCCGGCCGACCCCCAGGTGGCGGCCTTCATCCCGACCCCCAACGAGAGCACCAAGCACACGAAGGTCCAGATCGCCGACGGGATCGCCATGATCGGGTGTGAAGCACCCATGTTCGACCCGCGGCCCGACCCGACCAAGGCTTGGCTCGGGGTGAGGTTCTTCGACGTGTCCGACCCGACCGACCCCAAGGACCTCTCGTTTTGGGCCTCGGATCGGCCTGGTTTCGGCGTCCACCGCTCGTGGTGGAACGGCGGCAAGTACGCATTCCTCTCCCATGGGGTGGCCGCCGAGGGCTTCCAGTACGCCGGGCGCGCCGATCGGACCCGGATCATGACCACGCTCGATATCTCCGACCCCGAGAACCCAAAGCGGGTCTCCGACTTCTGGCTGCCGGTGCAGCGGGGCGAGGGACGCCAGCCGGGACCCGGGGAGACCTTTGGTGTCCATGAGCCCGTCGTCGAAGGTGACCGCGCCTACATCGCCTATGCCGATGGTGGCTTCGCCATCGCCGACATCTCTGACATCGAAAATCCGACTCTGGTGACCCACCAGTGGATCTTCCCCGAGCTCACCGACGGTCAGACCCACACCTGTGTCCCTTTCCCCGATCGAGACCTGCTGGTCGTTTCCGACGAGGCGATGGCCACCTTCGGGCTGGAGGGGGAGAAGAACATCATGATGTGGGACATCTCGGACGAGACAGATCCCCGGCTCATCTCCATGCTTCCCATCCCGACCCCGACCGACGCCGAGCCCTACGAGTCCTACTTCCACAAGGGTGAGCGGTTCGGGCCCCACGGCACGCATGACAACCACCAGGGCAAAGCTCACATCACCGACAAGGTGTACAACGCCTATATGAACGCCGGTCTGAGGGTTTGGGACGTCGCCGATCCGGCCCATCCAATCGAAACCGCTTCCTTCGTCCCGGCGGACCCCACCGAACACGTCGACCCCCGGCCCTACAACCGGATCGCCGATCCGCTCCGCGGCGGAACCCGCAAGAACTGCAACCAGGACGTGCTCGTCGATCGTCGTGGGTACATCTATCTCAGCGGTTACAACGACGGGATCTGGATCGTGAAGGAGACCTGACCGTCGTGGCCGGGGCGGGCCGTTCGAGTGCTGGTGTCGTGCTGGTCACCGGTGCGCGCCGTGGCATCGGCCGGGCGGTTGCAGTGCGTTTCCTCTCCGAAGGTTGGAAGGTGGCCCTCAACGACGTGGAGGCGCCCGACTTGGTCGAGACAGTGGGCTCACTCACCCCCCACGACGCGATGGTGAGCCCACATCCGGCAGATGTCGGTGATCGGGAGCAAGCCGAGCGCCTGGTCGCCGAGGTCTACGAGACTCACGGTCGTCTCGATGTCCTGGTGGCCAATGCGGGCGTGATTCGCTTCGGCCCCTTCCTCGATTACCCGGCTTCGGACTTCGAAGAGACGATGCGGGTCAACCTGGCCGGAGTCTTCCACTGCACGCAGGCGGTCGCCCGACGATGGATCGAGGACGACTGGCCCGGCAGCATCGTGATCATCAGTTCGATATCGGCACATCAGGCAAGACCAGGTCACAGTGCCTATGGGGCAAGCAAGGCAGGCGCCGAGGTGCTGGCCCGGATCGAGGCCATGGAGCTCGGCCCCCATGGGATCCGGGTCAACTGTGTGGCCCCGGGTGGCCCGATCATGACCGAATTCGTGGCGCCCCGGGCCGCGGCCCCTGACTTCGAGGAGAGGGTCCGGTCCACGGTGCCTCTGGGCAGAGTGGGCACGCCAGAAGAGGTGGCCGGCGTCGTCTGGTTCCTCTCCGGGGAGGACGCCTCCTACATGACCGGAGCCGTGGTCGTGGTCGACGGCGGGGTCAGTCTGGGCCGTCCATGAGACCATGCTTTTGGCGCCTTGGACCCGTTTGACCCCGGCTTTGATCAATGATAATTTCGGAGCCCAGGAGGAGAGCGGATGTCAGGAGTGAACAGCGATGGCTGAGCGGCAGCCGGAGTGGAAGAGCTGGATCCGGCGCCGGGCGGGAACTCCCCTCTCCGAGCCGATAGCCACCAATGTCGACCTGGTCGGGCACACCCCCATGGACGGCCGGCTCGACGGCCAGCAACTCCAGTTCCAGACGGTCGGGGAACATCACTACCTATACGTGGGGCATCCCTGGTCCGGCGGGGTGAGTGTGATCGACGTCACCTCACCACGAGACCCACAGGTCGCGGCGTTCATCCCGACCCCCAACGAGCACACCTGGCACATCAAGATCCAGGTCGCTGACAACATCCTCATGGCGGCGTGCGAGGTGGCCTTCTTCAAACCCGGTGTCGACGCGAGCCAGGCGTGGCCCGGGGTCCGATTCTTCGACGTATCGGATCCCACCTCGCCTCGCGAGCTGTCGCATTGGGCTGGGACCGAGCCAACGGACTACGGGGTCCATCGCTCGTGGTGGAACGGCGGCCAGTACGCCTATTTGTCCAACATGATCGATGCTCCCGGTGTCCAGTACCACTGGCGCCAGGGTCGGACGCGGGTGATGACCATCCTCGATGTGTCCGACCCGGAGCAGCCGGTGAAGGTCTCCGACTTCTGGCACCCGGTGCAGCTCGGCGAGGGACCGGCGGCGATGCCGGACGAGACCTTCGGAGTCCACTTCCCGCTGGTCCATGGTGACCGGGCCTACATCGCCTACTCCGACGGTGGATTCGGGATCGTCGACGTCTCCGAGCCCGAGCACCCCACCCTGGTCAGTCACATGCGCACCTTTCCCGAGCTCACCGACGGGCAGACCCACACCTGTGTCCCACTGCCCGACAGGGGAATCCTCGTCGTCTGCGAGGAGCCGATGGCCAACTACGGTCTGGAGGGACCAAAGAACATACGTCTCTGGGATATCTCCGACGAGGCCAATCCGACCGAGATCTCAACACTCCCCATACCCGATCCCACGCCGGAGGAGCCTTATCCGAGCTACTTCCACAAAGGGGAGCGGTTCGGACCGCACAACATGCACGAGAACCACCAAGGCACCAAACAGATCGACGACAAGGTCTACAACGCCTATTTCAACGCTGGATTGAGAGTCTTCGACATATCGGATCCGGCTCACCCGCGGGAGACGGCCTCATTCGTGCCGCCCAGCCCGACCGAATTCGTCGATCCCCGACCGTTCATGAGGATCTTCGACGTGGTCCACGGAGGGGTGCGAGACGTGTGCAGTCAGGACGTGCTGGTCGACCCCCGGGGCTATATCTATCTCAGCGGCCTCAACGACGGCATCTGGATCATCGAGGAATCGGGCGCGGGCATCTCGTGACCGGCCTCGGGACCGCGATGCGGAGGCTGGAGGACGGTCCCCTGATCATCGGCGCCGGCTCATACATCGCCGATCTGATCGATGACGACACCCTGCACTGTGCCTTCGTGCGAAGCCCCATGGCCCACGGCACCTTCGACCCCCCCACTCTCGAGGAGGCAGCGGAGATGCCTGGAGTGGTCGCCGTATACGGGGCGGACGGGCTGGGCCTGCCCGACCTTCCGTCGACTCCTGGCCGCGGTGCGCCCGAAGCAGAAGGAATGGGCCAGCCCGCGCTCGCCAAGAACCGGGTACGCCATGTGGGTGATCCGATTGCGGTGGTCGTCGCCAAGTCGGCTCGGGAAGCGATCGATGCCGCCGATCAGATTTGGGTGGACATCGATCCGCTGCCTGCTGTGACCGACATCCCCTCATCGCTGTCGGGCGAGATCCTGCTCTTTCCCGAGGTGGGGACCAATGTCGTGGACCGAAGGACCGTGGGAGCGTCCGGGCCTATGCCGTCCCACGAGTGCGAGGCGCAGGTCACCGTGGAGATCCCGCGCATCTCGCCGGTCACAATCGAGCCATTGGCCATCCTGGCCCGTCCCCGAGGAGATGGGCTCGAGGTCTGGTGCGGCCATCAGGCGCCGATGCGGCTTCCCAGACAATTGGGTGGGATGCTGGGCCTCGCCCCGCAGGCCATTCGGGCACGTACACCGGATGTCGGCGGCGCGTTCGGGACCAAAGGCCAGTTCTACGCCGAGTACCCGGTCGTCAGCGCAATTGCCCAGCGACTGGGGGTACCCGTTGCCTGGATCCAACGTCGCAGCGAGCAACTGATCTCGGGCACACATGGTCGGGGACAGGTGATCGAGGTGCGGTTGGGAGGGGACAGAGACGGGAAGATCCGTGCCGCTCAGATCGACATCATCGGCGACGTCGGCGCCTATCCCAGTACAGGTTCCCGGATCCCTTTCTTCACCCAACTGGTGGCCCAGGGTGCCTACGACATCGAACACGTCCAGGTCAACGCCACGGCGGTCGTAACCAACAAGGCGCCGACCGGCCCCTATCGGGGCGCCGGGCGACCCGAGGGGGCAATCGCGATCGAGAGAGCGGTCGACGCCTACGCCCGGGTGGTGGGGATGAGGCCGGAGGAGGTACGGCGACGGAACTTCGTCACCGAGGCCCAAATGCCGTTCACGACGAGAACTGGGGCCGTCTATGACTCGGGGGACTATGAGGCGGCATTGGACCTCGCGGTGAGGACCGCCGACCTCGATGGTTGGCGAACCGAGCAGCAGCATCGCATCACCGCCGGTGAGAACCCGGTCGGGATCGGGATCGGGTCGTTCATCGAGCGCGCCGGTGGCGGTGGGGAATACGGGAAAGTCGAGCTGCGTCCCGACGGCACGGTCGTCGTCCGTACCGGCTCCACTTCAGCCGGGCAGGGCCACCGCACCGTCTGGTCCCAGATCGCGGCCGACATCTTCACAGTGCCCGTGGACCGGGTCACGTTCTTCTCCGGTGACACCTTCGAGGTCGCCGACGGGATCGGCAGCTTCGGCAGCAGATCGGCTCAGACCGGCGCAGCGGCAATCAACCGGACGGCCAACGAAGTGCTTCTGATGGCGAGAAAGGTGGCCGCCAACGCCCTCGAAGCGGCCGAAGTCGACCTCGAACTGGTCGACGGACATCTTCGGGTCGTCGGCTCGCCCGGGTCGGAGATCTCGCTGGCCGAGGTGGCCAGACTCGGCGCCGAGGCCGGCATGGACCTCTCCGCCGAGGAGATGTTCGATCCTGGGGCAATGACCTTCCCGTATGGGACCTATGTGGCAGTGGTCGAGGTCGACATCGACACCGGCCAGGTCGACCTCCTGAACCTGGTCGCGGTCGACGACTGCGGCAACGTGCTCAACCCCATGGTCGTCGAGGGCCAGCTTCACGGCTCCGTGGTGCAGGGGCTGGGAAGCGCACTCCTGGAAGAGATCGTGTACGACGAGGAAGGCCAGCCATTGACCTCCAACTTGATGACCTATCTCATTCCCACGGCCACCCAGCCCTTGCCACTGCAGTCCAGACGGACTGTGCATCCCGCACCAACCAACCCACTCGGGGCCAAGGGGACTGGCGAAGCCGGATGCATCGGGGTGCCCCCGGCACTTCTGAATGCCGTCCACGATGCACTCGCGCCTTGGGGGGTGACCTCACTCAACTTTCCCCTCACTCCTTCCCGAGTTTGGGAGGCAATACGGGCCGCCTCACACAAAGGAAGCAATTGATCTACGACGTACATGCCCACATCGTGCCGATCGAGTTGATGGAGATGCTGCGAGCCGACGGCTCCAAGTACGGCATCGAGGTGTTCGCAGGTGAAGACGGGAAGGAAAGGATCCGTCTGGCTGGACGATTCGAGATCGGGCCATTTCCCGACGACCTGTTCGACCTCGACTCCAGATTCGCCGCCATGGACCAGGGTGGAGTCGACATCCAACTGGTCGGTCATCGGACGGAGTTCAGCGCATACACGCTCGATGGCGAGAAGGGCGCCGCCTATGCCCGTGCGTTCAATCACATTCTCGCCGATGAGGTGTCGCGGCACCCGGGCCGACTGCTCGCCCTGGGAACCGTGCCGCTCCAGGATCCCGAGCGCGCCGCAACCGAGTTGACCTATGCGGTCCAGGAGCTGGGCATGGTCGGAGTCGAAATCGCCTCGAACGTCGACGGCACACCACTCGACCAGATCGGCCTCGATCCCTTCTGGGCCGCCGCCAACGAGTTGCGGTGTTTCGTGCTGCTCCATCCCAACGACCCGCTGCGCGGCGTCGACCTGAGCCGCTACTTCATGGCCAACATGGTGGGACGGCCGGCGGAGTCGACCGTCGCCATCGCCTACCTGTTGTTCAGCGGCGTCCTGGAGCGGTACCCGGACCTGGTGGTCGCCATGGTGCACGGCGGTGGATACATGCCCTATCAGCTCGGTCGGTGGGAGAAGGCCTACAAGGTGGTGCCCCACATCGCCGGGAAGAACATCGCCCGTCCCCCGATCGAGTACGTCAAGCGCCTCTACTTCGACAGCCTCGTGCACATACCGGAGGCGCTCACCTTTCTGCTCGAGTTGGTAGGGCCGTCACAGGTCCTGGTCGGCACCGACTACCCCTACGAGATGGCAGAGCGTTCGCCTGTGGCCTTTATCGACTCGATACCCGGTCTCGGCGCTGACGACCGCCAAGCCATCCTGGAAGGGAACATGGAGCGAATCCTCGCGGGGATAAGACGATGACCGGGCCGCTGGTCGAAGACGCCCGAAACATGTCCGTGATCGGGCACATCGATCTCGACGGAAAGGGCGACGGGATGCATGTGAACGTCGTCGACGGCGTGGCCTACATGGGCCATATGGGCTACAACGACCTGGGCACGTCGATCATCGACGTCTCCGACCCGACCCGACCGAGGCTGATCTCACAGATCGCCCGACCGGAGGGCACCCACTCACACAAGGTGCAGGTTGTGGGGAGCACCCTCCTGGTCAATCACGAGCGCAATCGTTTCGAGGCCGCGCCGCCGGCGGACTGGAGCGCCGGGATGGCCGTCTACGACGTGTCCGACCCGGCAAGCCCCCAGCAGATCGGCTTCTATCCCACTCCCGGCACCGGCGTGCACCGGATGACCTGGTGGGAGGGCAATCTGGCCTATCTGGCCGGGACGGACGACGGATACGACGGGCGCTTCCTCCAAATCGTGGACCTGACCGAGCCCGCCCAGCCGGTCGAGGTGGGTCGGTGGTGGTACCCCGGACAACATCTTGCCGGTGGCGAGACCCCGGATTGGATTCCGGCCGCCGAGCCGGGGCCGGGCGATGAAGGCAGACAGTTCGCCCTTCACCACGCCCTTCCCTACGGCGACCGCGCCTACGCCGGGTACTGGGATGCCGGGTTGGTGATCCTCGACATCTCCGACGCGGCAGAGCCGAAGCTGGTGGGCAGGCTCCAGCTCGGGCCGGAGAGCCGCAACACCCACACCGCATTCCGGCCGCCAGGGCGTGACATCCTTCTCGTCACCGACGAGCAGCTCACCCGATGGATCGGCGTTCAACGCCATGTGTGGGTCGTCGACATCTCCGACGACACCAACCCCCAGGTGATCTCGCGTCTGCCGGTCCCGGATGGCGCCCGTCATGACGAAGGAGTGAGATGGGGACCGCACAACCTCCATGAGATGCGGCCCGGCTCCTTCACCGACCCCAACCTCGTCTATCTCACGTACTTCGGTGGTGGACTGCGTGCTTACGACATCTCCGATGCCCACAACCCGGTCGAAGTCGCCCATCTGGTTCCGCCGGCGCCGGCCGGACGGGATTCGATCCAGTTCAACGACGTCACCGCCACCGAGGACGGCCTTGTCTACGTCACCGATCGGCACGGGGACGGTCTCTACGTAGTGGACCCGGGACTGTGACCAACCGTACCCTTCCCCCCTCCCCGGCGGTTTCCTCCTCCAGGAGCGAAGCGACGTTGGGGGAGGTGGCCCGAAGGGCCGGAGGGGGTCTTCCGGTACTCCCCCCTTCGGGGGAAGAGATGATGATGGGGGACTGATGGCGCGCTACATCGCGATCAGCGTGGTCCGGGGCCTGCTCACCTTGTTCGCCGTATCGGTGCTCGTCTTCTTCCTGGCCCGGCTCACCGGGGACCCGCTCGACGTCCTGGCACCGGTGGACATGAGCCGGGAGGACGAGGAGGCGCTCCGGGCCAAGTGGGGCCTCGACAAGTCGCTGCCCCAGCAGTATTTCGCCTTCATGGGCAACGCGGTGCAGGGTGAGTTCGGGCCGTCGTTCAAGTACCCCACCGAGACGGCCGGCTCAGTGATCCTGGACCGTCTCCCCAACTCCATCAAACTGGGTTTGGTCTCGACCATCCTGACCCTCGTCATCGGGGTGCCGCTGGGCATCCTCTCTGCGGTCAAACGGGGGTCGTTGTGGGATCGGATAGCCAAGGGCTTCGCCCTGTTCGGACAATCGGTCCCCGAGTTCTGGCTCGCCATCGTGCTGATCTGGTTCGTAGCCGTGCGCTGGAACGTGGTCCCGACCTCGGGCATCACAGGATGGAAGAGTTACATCCTGCCCAGCATCGTCATCTCGATCTTCGGCATCGCGGCCCTCCTACGCCTGTTCCGCTCGGCGATGCTGGAGACAATGGGCACCGAGTACGTGAAGCTGGCGAGGTTGAAGGGCGTCGCCGAGCCGAAGGTGATCTGGAAGCACGCCCTCAAGCCGGCGTCGATAGCCCCCCTCACCTTCTTCGGTGGAATCGTGGTCCGGATGCTGACCGGGGCAACGGTTGTCGAGATCGTCTTCTCCTGGCCGGGTGCGGGGCTGCTCGCCTATGAGGCGGCCAATGCCCGGGACTTTCCGGTCGTCCAGGCGTTGGCGCTGTTCACCGCGGCGGCGATCGTGATCATGAATCTGGCGATCGACATCACCTACGCATACATAGATCCACGGGTCCGGCTGGGCCAGAAGGCAGTCGCCTGATGTCCCTACGCAATCCTCCACGCCCGGCAAGCGACTTCTCTGGGACCGAAGAGACACAGCTCGACGAGTTCGGTTCCCCGCCACGTCGCAATCCCCTTCGCTGGGGGCGCCGTTCGGGCAGGCCCCCCTGGCTTTCGATCTTCATCGTCCTCTTCGTCTTGATCCTCCCCGCTCTCCTTGCCGACCTGATCACGGTCCACGACCCGTTGCGCGGCGTGCTTGGTGACCGTCTCACCCCGCCCATGTGGATGGAAGGCGGCACCTCCACCTATCCACTCGGGACTGACAAACAAGGAAGAGACATCCTGACCAGGCTCATCTACGGCGCGCGAATCTCGCTCACCGTGTCCAGCCTCACCATCATCATCGGGGCGGTCATCGGCTCCTCGCTGGGGCTCCTCGCCGGGTACTTCGGCGGCTGGATCGACCGCCTCGTGAGCTGGCTGATCGACACCTTCCTCTCCCTGCCTCATGTCCTGCTTGCACTTGTCATCGTGGCCGCGATCGGACCTTCCTTCGTGACGATCGTCGCCATCATCGCCGTGACCATCTGGGCAAGCTTCGCGCGCCAGGTCCGTGGCGAGACGCTGAGCGTAAGGGAAACCGAATATGTGGCGAGGGCCAGGGTGGCCGGCGCGCAACCGTGGAGGATCCTGCTCCGTCATGTCCTGCCCAATGTGGCCAACACCCTCATCGTCCTGGCCACTCTGCAGGTTGGGGTGGTCATCCTCGAGGAATCGTCGCTCAGCTTCATCGGCGCCGGGATCCCGAGGCCCAACCCGAGCTGGGGGGTCATGGTTGCCGACGGGCGGGACCAAATCCTCACCGCCTGGTGGGTCTCGTTCTTCCCCGGCCTGGCCATCCTCCTCGTCGTCCTCTCCCTCAACCTGATGGGTGACTGGCTCCGCGACTTCCTGGATCCCAAGATGAGGCAGCGGAGGTGATGGCGGTGTCCACAACACCGGTCACCGAGCCGCGGCCATTAGAGGGGAAGGGAGCCCCGATCCTCGAGGTCACGGACCTGCGCACCTATCTCCATACGAGGTGGGGAGTCACCAAGGCAGTGGACGGCGTCTCCTTCCACCTCGATCCCGGAGAGACCCTGGGCATCGTCGGTGAGTCGGGCAGCGGGAAGAGCATGCTCGCCCTCTCCCTGGTCCGGCTCATCCCGGAGCCGGCCGGGCGTTACGAGGGTGGCCGGGTGCTCCTGAATGGACGCGACCTGTTATCTCTGACCGAGAAGCAGATGCGGGAGATCCGGGGCAAGGAGATATCGATGATCCTCCAGGACCCCCAGCAGTCGCTCAACCCGGTGTTCTCGGTCGGAAACCAGATTCGCGAGGCGATCCGGGTCCACGACCGCAGCCTGGACACGGACGAGGCCCAAGCGAAGGCTGTGGCCGCCCTGGAGAGTGTGCGAGTCCCTGCTCCCGAGCGCAGGCTGCGCAACTTCCCGCATCAGTTGAGCGGCGGCATGAAACAGCGCATCGTGGGTGCAATGGCCATGGCCTATCAGCCCCAGGTCCTGATCGCCGACGAGCCGACCACCGCCCTCGACGTCACAATCCAAGCCCAGTACCTGCGTCTGCTCAAGGATCTCCAGGAGAGAACCGGGGTGGGCATCATCCTGATCACCCATGACTTCGGGGTCATCGCCGAGGCGTGTGACCGGGTGGCCGTCATGTACGCGGGACGGATCGTCGAGCAGGGGCCGATAGCCGACATCTTCGACAATCCGCTCCACCCCTACACCAGAGCTCTTCTGGAATCACGGCCTCGGTCGGACGCCACCGCGGAACGGCTCCAGTCGATCAGTGGGCAGCCGCCTTCCCTGAACGACCTCCCGGCCGGATGCCGGTTCGCCGAGCGATGCGTTTACGTCGTCGACCGCTGCGAGACGGAATACCCGTCGACATTTCTATTCGAGGACGAGCACACGGCCGCTTGTTGGAGAAGCGAGGAGGCGCCGTGGGCCAGCCGCTGATGACCGTGCGGGGCCTAAGCAAGCTCTACCCCGTGTCATCCGGCCAATACGGCGGGAGGACGGTGGGCCATGTCCGCGCCGTCGACGGGGTGAGCTTCTCCATAGAGCCGGGCAAGACCCTCGCCCTCGTCGGGGAGTCGGGGTGCGGGAAAACCACCACGGCGCGGCTGGTCCTGCGTCTTCGCACGCCGACGTCGGGAGTGGTGACCCTCGATGAGCGCAACATCTACGAACTGGCCGGGCCCGATCTCAAGTGGTTTCGCACCTGCGTCCAGGCCGTGTTCCAGGACCCGTGGGCTTCGTTGAGCCCGCGGATGAGGGTGCGCGACATCGTGGCCGAGCCACTGGTGGTAAATCGCAAGATCTCGAGGGACGAGGTTCGGGAAAGGGTCGGATCCACGCTCGAGAAGGTCGGGATGCAGCAGTGGCACGGAGATCTCTTCCCCCACGAGTTCAGCGGAGGGCAAAGGCAGAGGGTGGCGCTGGCGAGCGCCCTGATCACCGAGCCGCGGCTCTTGGTCCTCGACGAGCCGGTATCGGCTCTCGACGTTTCGGTTCAGGCACAGGTGATGAATCTGCTGAAAGACATCCAGAGCGACCTGGGCACGGCCTTCCTTCTCATCTCCCACGATCTGGCGACCGTTCGTTTTGTGGCCGATCAGGTGGCGGTGATGTACATGGGGAGGATCGTCGAGATGGGTGATGTGGAGCAGATCTTCGAGTCACCCCAACATCCGTATACCCGTGGCCTTTTCGACTCCGCCCTACCCACCCATCCCCGCCACCGTCGGGCGATGCTGAAGATTCACGGGGAGATGCCAAGCCCGCTCGACCCGCCGTCTGGATGCCGGTTCCGAACCCGATGCCCTCAGGTCATGGAGATATGCAGCCAGGACCCTCCCCTCACCGAGACCGAACCGGGCCACACGGTGTCATGTCACCTCTTCCCGCAGGGAGATGGAGAGGGCTGAGATGTTATCATTGATAATTGTTACGGACTGAGGGGATTCCCATGCTGGACCACGATCAGGTGTGGACCGGAGATATCAATCACATCGCCGCTGACGACGCCCTGAAACGCAAGGTCGGCATCTACGACACGACATTGCGCGATGGCGAGCAGACCGTCGGAGTCGCCCTCGGCCCGCAGGCAAAGCTGGAGATAGCCCAGGCCCTCGACAGACTCGGAGTGCAGCGGATCGAAGCCGGTTTCCCCCGGGTATCAGGCGACGACGCCTACGCATTCGAGCTGATCCTGGGGGCGGGTCTCGACGCCGAGATCTGGGGGTTCTCCCGGGCGGTCCCGGCCGACGTCGAGCTGCTGGTCAGGCTCGGTGTCAGGGCCGCGGTCATCGAGGCCCCGGTGAGCGACGGAAAGCTCTCCGCCTACGGGCTCACCCGGGAAGTCGTCACCGAAAGGGTCGTCGATGCCGTCCGTTACGCGGTCGGGAACGGGGTCAGGGTTTGTTTCTTCGGTGTCGACGGCAGCCGGGCCGAGCCCCAGTTCCTCGAGCAGATCTACACCACGGCGGTAGAGGCCGGGGCGGAGGAGATCGCCCTGGTCGACACGCTGGGGATCGCCGCTCCGGAGGCGGTTGCCGAATTGGTCAAGACCGCCCGATCTTGGGTCGGTCACGATCACGCCATCCATTGGCACGGGCACGACGACTTCGGGCTGGCCACGGCCGGTTCCATCGAGGCCGTGCGGGCGGGAGCGGACTGGGTGCAGGGCACGATCAACGGGATGGGCGAGCGCGCCGGCAACACCGACCTGGCCGAGTTCGCCATCGCCATCGAGGCCATCTACGGGGCGGAAACGTCGCTCAGACTCGAGCACATCTCGGACGTGGCCAACACGGTGCAGCGGCTGTCCGGCTACGACCTGGCACCATGGAAGCCGGTGACCGGGCGCAACCTGTTCATCCGTGAGAGCGGCGCCGTGGCCGCCCAGTTTCACGACCCGATAGCCATCGAGCCCTATTCCTCCACACTGGTCGGGGCGAAGCGTGGCCTGGTGCTGGGCAAGAAGAGTGGTCTGGCCAGCATCGACATCAAGGGCGGAGAGCTCGGCCTCGACATCCCCTCAGAGCACCATGCCGATCTCCTCGAGCGGGTCAAGGAACGCGCCATCCGCAATGGCGGCCTCGTCACCGACGAAGAGTTCACGGAGATGGTGGGCAAGGTGACTTCCGCGCTGCCCGATGAGAGTGGTTGAGCCGGCCCGACGACCGGCTGACTCGCCGCCTACCATGACCCCACTCCGGGCGCAGCCTCGCCCAGAGGTCGAACCGTCGGCGCACTCGAGTGCCCGCCACGTGTCGCGTCGGTTTGGTACAGGCGTGCTTGGTCGAGGAAGGAAGGTCTGATGGCACTGCGCCCCAGCGCCGGCGCCCGAACCCTGGCCGATGTCGCCCTCGCCGAGCTGCGCGAGGCCATCGTCTCGGGCGAGATCCCGCCCGGGACCCCGATCCGGCTTCAGGAGTACGTGGACCGGCTCGGCATGAGCACCGTTCCCATCCGGGAGGCGCTCCGGTTCCTGGAGCAAAAGGGGCTCATCGAGCGGACCCCGCATCGTGGCGTCTACGTGTCTGCGATGTCGGCCCGTGATCTGGACGACACCTACCTGATCAGGCTCGACCTGGAAAGTCGTGCCGTCCGTCTTGCCGCCGAACGAATGACCGAGGCGGACGGGGCGCGAATCCTGGGGCGGGTCGAGGACTACGCCAAGGCATCCCTGGCCGGGGACCCAGTGGCCCGCGACATCCACGGCGACATCCACATGTCGCTCTACGAGCTCTCGGGTTCGAAGTGGTTGCTGCTCCTCCTCCCCATGCTCTGGGACAACAGCGAGCGTTATCGACGTCTTTCCTTGCCCCTGCGTGGAACCCCGGAGCAACGCATCGAGGAGCATCGTCAGATCGTCGAAGCCTGCGCCGCCGGCGACCCCGACCAGGCCGAAGCGCTGCTGCGCAATCACCTCTCCAACAGCTTCGAGGCGGCCATCGCCTCCCTCCGCGACGGCGAACAGGACGACTTGGCCGCAACCTAATGCAGGGCGTCACGGATACGTGACGCCCTGCATTGAGAATGACGGGTGCCGGATCGACCCGAGACGCCCTCCTTGCTAAGTTTGATCAAATCTCAAATCTCGGTGACGAGGAGGCCCGACAATGAAACTGGTTACGTTCGACGGAGGGAAGGTGGGGAGAGTCGAGGACGATCGTGTCGTCGAATACGACGTCCCGAGCATGCGTGCCTATTTCGAGAGGGGTGGCGACGTCTCCCCCGAAGGCAGCGAACACGCCCTGGCGGATGTGAAGCTCGAGGCGCCGATCATCCCCAAGAAGTTCTTCCACACCGCAGGCAACTACAAGGAGCATCACGAAGAGTCACTGCGGGTGAATTGGTCGCACCCGGTACTGCCCTGGATCGTGTTCTTCCAGAACGTAGACGCCATCATCGGCACCGACGACGCCATCGTCTACCCCCATCAGTTGACCAACGAGCTCGACTACGAGCTGGAGCTGGCGGTGGTCATCGGCAAGTCAGGGAGCTTCTTCTCGCCCGAGGAGGCGAGCGATTACATCGGTGGCTATCTGGTCTTCAATGACATCACCGCCCGGGACATCCAGCGCGAGGAGATGAAGTCCGGAGTGTTCTCTCTGTGCAAGGGAATCGACACGTTCTGCCCGATCGGGCCCTGGATCGTCACACCGGACGAGGTGGGAGACCCCCACACCCTCGATGTCGAGCTGCGGGTCAACGGCGACGTTCGTCAGAGCTCGAACACCGGGAACATGTCGGTCACGATCGAGGAGATCCTATCCCACTACTCCCCGATGGGATACAGCGCCGGGGACATCGTCTCGACGGGGACCGTCTCCGGGGTGGCCGGCTTCAGCGACGATCCCGCCTCGTTGTACCTCAAGCCAGGAGACGTCGTCGAAGCCGAGATTGCTCGGGTGGGAGTGCTGCGAAACCCGATCATCTCCTGGGATGAGGCCCACGGCGGCTGATCCGTCTCCCGCGACCCGCACCGACAGTCACGTCTGAGCGCACCCCTAAATTGGGGGTGAGATGACCCCGACCCTGCGCCGCACCTTTTCCTCGCTGCGGGTGCGGAACTATCGGGTGTTCTTCATCGGGCAGAGCATCTCGTTGTGTGGGACATGGATCCAACGGGTGGCCCAGGCATGGTTGGTGCTGGAGCTAACCGGAAGCGGTACCGCAGTCGGGTTGGTCACAGCACTGCAGTACGTGCCCCTTCTGGTCCTCGCCCCGCTCGGCGGGGTGATCGCCGACCGAGTGGACAAGCGCCGGATGCTGATGCTCACCCAGGGTTTGGCCGCCCTGACCGCAGCCACCCTCGGTGCCGTGGTCCTCACCGGGATCGTCGAGCTGTGGATGGTCTTCCTGTTGGCCTTCGTGCTCGGTGTTGCCGGGAGCATCGACAACCCGACCCGGCAGACCTTCGTTCTCGACATGGTGGGCAGGGATCAGCTCACCAATGCCCTGGCACTGAACTCGACACTGATCAACGTCGCCCGGGTGGTGGGCCCGGCCATCGCCGGCATCTTGATCATCACGGTCGGCATCGGCTGGTGCTTCGCGCTCAACGCGATCTCGTATCTGGCCGTGATCGTCGCCCTCAACCTGATGCGGGTTCGGGATCTCGACTCGGCGCCCTTGCAGCCGCGGCGACGCGGGCAGTTGCGGGAGGGACTTCGCTACGTGCGATCGACTCCGGCGGTCCTCACCCCGATCTTGATGATGGCGGTGGCCGGGACCTTCGCCTATGAGTACCAGGTGGTCCTGCCTCTGGTCGCCAGGTTCACGTTTGACGGCGACGCCCAGACCTTCACCAGCATGACCTCCGCGATGGGAATCGGGGCCATCGCAGGTGGTCTCTACACCGCCTCGCGCCAGACCAGACCGGCGGTCGCCCTGGCCAGGATCGGCGGGTTCTTCGGTGTGATGCAGATGATCGCGGCGCTGGCACCCAGCCTGATCATGAGCCTGGTGACCCTCGTCGCCCTCGGGGCTCTCGGGGTCTCCTTCATCGCGTTGGGCAACTCCACCTTGCAGCTCACGGCCGAGCCGGAGATGCGAGGCAGGGTCATGGGGCTGTGGGCTGTGGCCTTCCTCGGCACCACTCCCTTCGGCGCCCCGATCATGGGCTGGGTCGGAGAGCACCTGGGCCCGCGCTGGGCCCTGGGTCTCGGCGGAGTGTCCGTTCTCCTCGCCGCGGCCGTCGGATGGCGAAGCCTGGTCTCGGTGGACCAAGAGTCGGCGACGGCAGAGCCCGACGACGGCACCATGGCGGCCAAGCTGGGGCCATGAGAGGCGTCCTCGACTACGACGCCCTGAGCTTCGACTGCTACGGGACCCTCATCGACTGGGAGTCGGGAATCTGGAACGCCCTGCAACCACTGCTCGGGCCCAACCCCCGGAACGTGACCAGGTCCCAGGCGCTCGTCGAGTTCGGTCGTCTCGAGGCCACCCACGAGACCGGGACACCCGGTCTTTCGTATCCTGAGATCCTGGCCCAGGTTCATCAAGGGCTGGCAGAGTCGTTCGAAATGACCACGACGCAGGACCTCGACCGGAGTTTCGGGGCCTCGGTGCCCGAGTGGCCGGCGTTCACTGATTCCGCCGGAGCCCTCCACCGGCTCGGAGAGAGTTACCGGCTGGTGATCCTCTCCAACGTAGACCGGGAGAGTTTCGCCGGATCGAACCGCCTGCTGGAGGTGGCCTTCGATGCCATCTACACCGCCGAGGACATCGGGTCGTACAAGCCGGACCCGGCCAACTTCGACTACCTCCTTCAGCGCCTGCAAGACGACCTCGGGATCAGCCCCGGGTCGGTCCTCCATGTGGCACAGAGTCTCTATCACGACCACGCCCCGGCGAAGGCGGCCGGTCTCGACACGGCATGGATCGACCGGCAACGTCTCTCGGCAGGTGGGGAATGGGGGGCGACGGTGCCGGTCGATGAGCGGCCGACCCCCGACTACGTCTTCTTCTCGATGGCCGACCTGGCTGCGGCCGTGAAAGCTCCGTGAGCGGCCGCGGGCTGGCATGACGCCCGACGTCGTCATCGTCGGCGGTGGGGTAATGGGCTCTTCGACCGCATATCACCTGCTGAGTGCCGACCCTTCCCTCCGTGTGCTGGTGATCGAGAAGGACGACAGGTATGCCCGGGCGTCGACCGTCCTCTCCGACGGCAATGTCCGCATCCAGTTCAACCTCGAGGAGAACATACGCATCTCCCGGCACGCAATGGAGGTGCTGGCCAGCTTCGACGACGACATGGCCACGCCCAGCTATCGGCCCGAGGTGGCGGCACGGCACCAGGGCAACCTCTTCCTCGCCGACGTGGCGTCGAGAAGCACGGCGCTCGGTGGCATCGAGCTGCAAACGAGTCTCGGCTGTGAGGTGGCTTGGCTCGACAGCGGCGAGATCGCGGCCCGATTCACGGCGTTCGCCACGGATGGGATCGTGGGCGGCACCTTTGCCCAGGCCGATGGCTCTGTCGACCCGAGCGCCGTGCTTCGTGGCTATCGAAGCCAGGCAATCGCACGGGGCGCCGAGTACGTCGAAGACGAGGTGACCGACCTGACCGCCGACGCCGGTCATATCGTGGGAGCCCGGCTTCGCCGCAACGGCGATGTCAGGTGCCCAATCGTCGTCATCACCGCCGGGGCATGGACGGCCGACCTGGTCCGGCCGCTCGGTATCGAACTCCCGGTGCTGCCTGTGATGCGAACGGTGTACGTGGTCTCGACCACGGTCTCGACCGAGGGATTGCCCAGTGTCTTCTTGCCGTCCGGGATCTACGCCATCCCGGAGAGCGACGAGACCTGGCTCATGGCGTGGTCGCGACCCGAGGACCCGGTCGGGTTCGACTTCACCCCGGCGGGGCGGCAACGATTCACCGATCTGATCTGGCCGGAGCTGTACGCCCACCTCCCCGCCTTCGACCGGCTTCAGATCGAGACCACCTGGGCCGGGCTCTACGCGGTCAACACGCTCGACGGCAACGCAATCATCGGGGAGTGGCCGACGATCGAGGGGCTCTTCGTGGCCACCGGGTTCTCAGGTCACGGATTCCAGCAAGGCCCGGCAGTCGGCCGTCATCTCGCCGAGCAGATCCTGGGAATGGACCACATGCTCGACCTGGCCCGGCTCGGGCCTAGTCGTGTGATCGAGAATCGCCCGCTGCACGAGCACGCCGGTCGCCTCATCTGAGGGGTTGATGAGCACCCATGACAGATCTCCTTCCATGGTGTATGGTTTTCGCTGCTGGTCGGACACGTAGGTCGGAAACGACTGGATCACAAGACCGGCGAGCGTCCCACTTGTGGGACCGCTCTGAGAAGCCCCGTAGGCGGAAACGTCGGTGGGGCTTCTCCCCTTTTAGGCCACTCACAACCCAGTGTCGGAAACCCTTGACAGCGGTGGCCAGAGGCGCGACGGTGGTCCGATCACTCCGAGGTGGACGTGACCAGACTTCTGGCAGTTGCCCATCAGACGGCTGAAGCTCGTGAGTTCGTCGACGCGATCAGGGTCACGGCGGAGCGAGATGCCACCACCGAGATCGTTCTCCTCGTCCCGGCAACCCCGGTGCGGCACCTCGCCTCCTGGACGCAGGGAGAGTCCCGGGCGGTGGCCGCCGAGCGGGCTCGCACCGCCCGTCATCTTCTCGAGGAGCTCGGAGTGAGAGTGCTCGACGCCCGAGTCGGAGATGCCGACCCGTATCAGGCAATCATGGACCAACTGGCGACCGGGGAATTCGACCACGTGATCGTCTCGACGTTCGCCCCAGGCATATCTCGCTGGCTAGGCGCCGATCTGATCAACCGCCTGCAAAAAACGATCCTCATCCCGGTGACCCACGTGGTTGCCCGCTAGCTAGGTTGGCCGAGATGGAGATATTCGCCCGATGAAGGCTTTGGTGAACGTCGGCCAAGGTGGGATGGCCGTCGAGTTGAACGATGTTCCCGAGCCGGATCCCGGGCCGCCCGAGGCGCTGGTCCAGGTCGGTGCGGTAGCGGTCAACCGAGGTGAGCTTCGTCTCCTCGCGGCCCGTCCCGCCGGATGGAGACCGGGCCAGGACGTGTCGGGCGTGGTGGTCAGGGCTGCAGAGGACGGATCGGGGCCGGCAGTGGGGACACGGGTCGTGGCGTGGCCGGAACAGGCCGGATGGGCGGAGAGAGTGGCAGTGCCGACCACCCACCTGGCGACCATCGCCGACAACGTCACCCTTCAGCAGGCCGCCGCCTTACCCATCGCCGGGGTGACTGCCCTGAGATTGCTGCGCATCGGTGGCGATCTGTCAGGCTCACGGGTCCTGATCACCGGGGCGGCGGGCGGTGTGGGGCGGTTCGCGGTGGAGCTCGCGGCCCGTGCCGGAGCCATCGTCACCGGGGTCACGGGCGGTGGTTCGCGCGCAGAGGGGTTGGCCGACCTCGGTGCGCAGGATGTGGTTCACGATGTCCAGGAACTGGAGGGACCGTTCGACCTCATCCTCGAATCATCGGGCGGCCCTTCGCTCGAGGCTGCCGTGAGACACGTCTCCCCCGGAGGCAACATCGTCGTCTACGGCAATTCGTCGAACACGCCGGCCCAGATCTCCTTCGGCGACTTCCGGGGTAGGCCGGGCGCTCGGATCACTGCCTTCTTCGTCTACGAAAGCGGCGAACCGCCGACCTTCGGCTCCGATCTCCAGCTTCTCGCCGGAATGGTCGCCGCGGGGACACTCCATCCCCAGGTGGGCCTCGAAGCCCCCTGGACCGATGCCAATGTCGTCTTCCAGGCGCTGGCCGATCGCCAGGTCAACGGCAAGGCGGTGATGCTGGTCGGTTAGGACTCGACCAGGGATCTCGGCCTCTTGGTCAGAGCGACCCGATCACCTCTCTGGCGAAGAGCTCCACGCCGGACGTGTCGTAGGCGGCATCGGGAAAGCGTACGAGCAGGTAGCGCATGCCGTGCGCCACATAGGGCCGGAGCTCCTCGATGATCTTGTCTGGAGGACCGGAACGACGCCGGGTCTCGGCCACATACCGGTCGAGGCCGTCCTGGTCGGAGACCAGGGGCCGCATCCGCCCCACGACCTCGTCGAATCGCTGCAACGCCTCGGCTTCGGTGGGGGCGCAGACAACGACGATGCTGAATGAGCGAGTGATCGTCTCGAAATCCCGGCCAAGGGCCACACAGTGCGCTTCGAGGACCTTGGATTTGTGGGCGAACTCATCGGCCGTGTCACCGAAGTTCGTGTAGGAGGCATGGCGGGCTGCGACCTCGAGTGTCAGCTTCTCGCCGCCCCCGGCGACCCAGATCGGGATGTGTGGCTCCTGGATCGGCTTTGGGCGGCAAATCGCCCGCTCGATCCGGTAGTGATCGCCTCGAAAGGTCGCCTCGTCTTCAGTCCACATCCGCTTCATGATCTGAACGCCTTCGTCGAGCTGACGGATCCTCACTGCCGGGCTTGGGAACTCATAGCCGTGAGCCAGGTATTCGCCCTGGTACCACCCGGCTCCGATGCCGAGGTCGAGCCGTCCGTCCGATATCACGTCCACCGATGCGGCGAGGTGGGCCAGATAGGCAGGCGGCCGATAAGAGTTGCAGGTGCACATCTGACCGAGGCGAATCCTGTCCGTGGAGCCGGCGAGAGCAGCCATGAGCGCCCACGCTTCGTAGGTGGGCTCCTGGGTTGGCTCGGGCACGGTGTGGAAATGATCCACGACCCAGGCCGAGTCGAACCCGACCGACTCGGCGGTGCGGACAAAGCCCGACATCGTGGCCCACTGTGCGGTGACGGGAACTCCGGCGAGATCGAGCTTCCAGCCCTGCGGCACGAAGGTCCCGAACCTCACGCCGTCTCTTTGCCGGTCTGATGGATGAGGGTGCCGCCGATGATGGAGCCAACGGCAACCACCTCGCTCCATGTCGGGATCTGACGAAGCACGACGAGCCCGATGATGACGGCTGAGGCGGGAAGCAGTGCCACGAACAACGCATAGGTGGCACGTGGCAGTCGGCTCATGGCCATCTGGTCGAACGCATAGGGGATGACCGACGAGCTGAGCCCGACACCGATGCCGGCCGCCATCAGCATCGGCTCGTCGAAGACCGATATCGCTCCGGTGAGACCGATCGGGGTGATAACGATCGCGGCGATGAGCATCGCTGCTCCGAGACGGTCGACCGGTGTGGCCGACATGTCGGCCCGGGACACACGGTGGGCGATGATGATGTAGAGCGT
>JBOGEV010000313.1:0-10236 GCA_050742015.1 Acidimicrobiia bacterium | reverse complement strand
CCCTACATCCTGGGGAGCAGGTCTTTCACCCTCCCGATCGCATACGGGAACACCGCGGTCCTGAAGCCGTCTGAGGAGGCGCCTCTCACCGGCGGCCTCCTCCTCGCCGAGATCTTCGAAGAGGCCGGGCTCCCACCGGGCGTCCTCAACGTGGTCAGCAGCACACGGGAGGCGGCGGGTGAGATCGGTGATGAGATGATCTCCCATCCTGCCGTCCGCCGCATCTCGTTCACCGGCTCCACCGAGGTGGGGCGGGTCATCGCGGAGAAGGCGGGCCGGCACCTGAAGCGCGCCGTGCTCGAATTGGGTGGGAAAGACCCGCTGGTCATCCTCGCAGACGCCGACGTCGACTACGCAGTCGATGCCGCCGCCTGGGGCGCATTCCTCCACCAGGGTGAGATCTGCATGTCGACCGAGCGAATCATCATCGAAGCCGGCATCGCCGAGGAGTTCACCGAGAAGCTCAAGCAGAGGGCGGAGTCCCTCCCGATGGGAGACCCGACCAACCCGGCGACGGCGATCGGGCCGCTGATCAATCAGAAGGCCGTGGACAAGGTCCAAGCACACGTCGATGAGGCGGTGGCCGGCGGGGCATCACTGGTGACGGGAGGCCAATCCGACGATCTCGTGTACCACCCGACGATCGTTACCGAGGTCACACCCGACATGCGACTGTTCAGAGAGCAGACCTTCGGTCCTGTGGCGCCGATCATGGTGGTGAATGATCGCGAAGAGGCCCTGGCCGTTGCCAACGACTCCGAGTACGGGCTGTCGGCTGGGATCCTGACCAAGGACTTCAACCAGGCCATGGACATGGCCCTGCGGCTGGAGACGGGGATGGTCCACATCGGTGACCAGACCGTGAACGACGAGCCGCAAGCGCCGTTCGGCGGAGTCAAGGGGAGCGGTTACGGCCGATTCGGGGGGCAGGCCGCACTCGACGAGTTCACCGAGTTGCGCTGGATCAACGTCCAGCGGAAGCCGCGCACCTTCCCATGACCTAGCGGTCGGATGCCAGGATTTGCCTGGTTACCGTCCCCCGATGCTGCAGAGCCCATCGTTCCGGGCGGGATTGCGTGACTCGATCCTGATCCTGTTCGCGGTGGGCGGGTTCGGGCTCGCCTACGGGGTGCTCGCAGTCTCGGCCGGATTCTCGCCCTGGCTGGCGACCTTCTCATCGATCATCATCGTCTCGGGAGCTGCACAGTTCACGATGATCGGCCTGTTGTCCGCCGGCACGGTGCCGGTGCTGATTGCGGTGACGGGATTGGGACTTCGCCACCTCCCCATGTCGGCCTCGCTGGCCAACATGATCGGACCCCAGCCACTCAGGCGCCGGCTCCGCCTGGCCTGGATCCTGGTCGACGAGACCTTCGGTCTGACCGTGCGCGCCGTCGGCACCGGAGTGGAGGACGTGGTGGCCTACAAGTCCGCCGCCGATCTCATGCTCTACACCGGGTGGATCACGGGAACCGCGATCGGAGCCTGGTTTGGGGGCGCCATCGATCCCGAGGCGATCGGGATCGGGGTCCTCTTCTCCTTGCTGTTCCTCGGTCTGGCCGCTCCGATGATCCGTTCAAGAAGGGACTGGGTCGTAGCCGGGGCAGCGGTCGTGGCATCGGTTCTGGCCATACGCCTGGTTCCTGCGGCCTGGCAGATAACGGTGGCCGCGGTGGCGGCCTCGTTGGCCGGGATGGTGCTGGATGAGTGACCTTGCTTTGGTGCTGGTCGTGGCCGTAATCACCTTCGCGACACGCATTGCCTTCCTGATTCGACCGCGGCCCGTGCCCGGCGGGCCGTTGGGCCGGTTTCTCGAGGTGTTCCCGCTCGCCCTCTTCATGGTGATCGCGGTCACGGGCTTGGTGGCGCCGGAAGGCAGCCTCGCCGTCACCCCTGCCCTGGCCGGAGCCGTCGGAGGAGTTGTCGGGGGCGTCCTGTTTCGACGAAACCTCTGGGCGGTGATGCTGCTCGGGGCTGTCGCCTTCTATGTGACCCGGGCGATGGTTGGCTGACCGTCGGGCGTTACCCTGCCGCCGTGCGCATCGGGATCCTGACCGGAGGGGGCGACGTCCCCGGGCTCAACGCCTGCATCAAGGCCGTGGTCAACCGCGTGGCCGAGGAGGGCCATCAGGTCCTTGGGATCAGACGAGGTTGGGGCGGTCTGGCCTATTTCAATCCCGATGATCCCGCCGCCACCGACGACGCTCTCATCCCGTTGGATCCGGGAGTGGTCCGCACCATCGACCGCACCGGCGGCACCTTTCTCCACACCTCTCGCACCAATCCGGGCAAGGTCCGGCCGGAGGAGGTGCCGGACTTCCTCGACGCCGAGGTCGGAGAGGAGGGCAATGTCGACATCACGCCGCACGTGCTCCGAGTCCTGGAGGACCAGCAGATCGATGTTCTGATTCCCATCGGCGGCGACGACACCTTGTCATACGGTCTCCGCCTGCACGATGAGGGGGTGCCGGTGGTCGGCATCCCAAAGACGATGGACAATGACGTCCATGGCACCGACTACTGCATCGGGTTCTCCACCGCGGTGACCAGAGGAGTCCAGTTCATCCACAGTCTCCGCACCGCGGCCGGTTCCCATGAGCGGATTGCGGTCGTGGAGCTGTTCGGGAGGTACAGCGGGGAGACCTCGCTGGTGACGGCCTATCTGTCCGGGGTGGACCGGGCGATCATCTCCGAGGTCCCTTTCGACATCGAGAAACTGGCCGGGCTCCTCCTGGCCGACCGGGCCACCAATCCGTCCCGCTACGCCATGATGACCATCTCCGAGGGAGCCAGGCTCCAGGAGGGGGACATGATGTTGGCCGGCGACGCTGATGCCTACGGCCATCGCAAGCTGGGTGGGATCGGTGCCTTGACCGGTGAGCTGCTCAAGGAGCGGACTGGAGAGCCGGTGCTCTACCAGCAGGTGGCATATCTAATGAGGTCGGGAGCTCCCGACTCGCTGGACTTGATGGTGGCCACCAACTACGCGGTGATGGCTGCCGACCTGGCTGTGGAGAAGAGTCACGGGCGGATGGTCGCCCTACGCGGCGGCACCTACACCCACGTCCCGATCGGGGTCACCCGCGAAGGGGTGAAGCGGGTCGATGTCGACGAGCTCTATGACCTCGAGACCTACTTGCCCAAGGTCCGCCACGTCCTGGGCAAGCCGATGTTCCTCTACTGACGGGCCACTAGCGCGGGCCAAGACGGTTAGGTGCCAGTGGTTGAAGGTGCGATGCTGCGGGTATGACATCGCCCATGGCAGAGATCAGCGTGCGCTACATCGTCGACGACATCGACAAGGCGGTCGACTTCTACACGGGACAGCTCGGGTTCGAGGTGGGGATGGGTCCCGGCCCGGGTTTCGTGATGCTCCAACGCAGTGGACTTCGGCTGTTCCTGAACACTCCTGGTGGTGGCGGTGGTGCCGGCGAGGCCTCAGGAGGCAAGATGCCCGAGCCCGGTGGATGGAATCGATTCCGGATCGAGGTAGAGGATCTCGACTCGATTGTCGAGAGGCTGACGGGAGCCGGGGTCGACTTTCGCGGCGACGTCATCGAGGGTCGGGGCGGTCGCCAGATCATCGTCGATGACCCAGCCGGCAACCCGATCGAGCTGTTCGAGCCCAAGCCGTCCTGACCCCTCATTCTGGCGCCGCGCCAAAACGGTCTCTTCACCCTCCACCGCCCACGGCACCACCCATCGAGGAGACCCGGCCGGCGATGACTTCTCGCACCTGATCGCGGAGCTCTCCGGTGTCCGCATTGCCCAGACCCTCGGTTTCGATCGCCTTGTCCAGCACCACCCTGATCACGCCACCCCGAACGATGGGCTGGCCGGGTGGCCACGCCTCGTAGGAGCCGTGGATCGACAGGGGGAGGACCGGGAGCCCTGTGCTGATGGCCATGGTGAAGGCGCCCTTCTTGAACGGCTTCATCACGCCGTTCCGCGGCCGGGTCCCTTCCGCGTAGATGATCAGGCTCCGCCCTTTCTCTATCAACTCCTTCGATTGGCGATTGACCTCGCTGTGGACTGCACCTCGCGCCTCCCTGTCGACCTCGATGATGCCCACCATCCGCATCCCCTGGGCCAGCACCGGGACCCGAAACAGCTCCTTCTTGGCCAGGAACCTGATGGGCAGAGGGACCGCCAGCAGGCACGCCATGATGTCGAGGGCGGAGAGATGATTGGCGACCACGACGTAGGAGCGATCGGGGTCGATGTTGTCCTCCCCTTCGAGTTCGAGCCTTGTTCCCGAGGCCAACAGCCAGACCCGGCTCCAGGTGCGGATGACCTTGTCGATGACCGGTGACGTGTCGTCGAACACGACGATGACCGCGATCAGGGCCACGGCAATGACGGTGGCGGCCACCCCGGCGACGACAGTGATGATGGTCCGCGGGATGTCGATCAGGAGGCGCATCGTCCGAGCGTACCGGTCGGTCACTTACCCTGGGGTGACATGGACAAGGCTTCTCTGCGGCAACGGATGCGCGCTCTCGGGCCGCTGTCGGACTCGGTCAACGACCGCATCGTGACCGGCCTCCTCGGCTGGCTCTCACCTCGTCTTCCCGGGACCATCTCTGCGTTCCTCCCCATGGAGGGCGAGGTCGATCTGCGGCCTCTTTTCGAGCGGCTGCCGGGCTGGCGATGGGTGCTGCCCCGGGTGGAGCCGGATCGATCGGTCACCTTCCGGGATGCAGCCAGCCCCCGCGAGACGCACAGGTTCGGCATGGAGCAGCCTTCCGAGTCCGGCCCGATCATCCCGATCCACGAGATCGACATCTTCCTGGTCCCCGGTCTTGCCTTCGATCGAGGTGGCGGACGTCTCGGCAACGGAGCCGGGCATTACGACCGAATTCTGTCGGCGGCCCGGGCCGACGCACTCAGCATCGGGATGGCGCCTCACATGCGTCTGGTGGAAGTGGTTCCGGTCGACAGCCAGGACGTCTCCGTTGACTGGCTGGCCACCGAAGACGGCGTTGTCAGCCGTGCTCCCAGGCGGTGATCCGGTCGATCGTGAGGAAGATGGCAGGCCCGCTGGGCGGAGCGTTCCGGTACTGGCGGTACTTCTCCTTCAGCCGTGAACGCGCCGTCCACCACAGATCGCCATCCTTTTCGATCCCGACCTCGCCGTCTACCCGCACCCACCACAGGGCCGACCAGTCCTCGTCGTAGTGGTCGACCAGCATCGAGGCCACGGGAAGAGTCTCCACATTCTGCAGTCGTTGCAGATACCGGGTCGACTTCGGCTTCTGATCGATCATGTGGACCAGTTGGTACCCGACCATTGCGAAGGTGACAACGACGACATGAGGACGCCCGTCGGGGGTGATCGAGGCGAATCGGCCCACCCGGGCCGCTCCCAGCCGTTCGAGAGCCTCAGCCCGATCCATGATTCTCCAAGAGTGGCTCGACGGTACGCCAAGTCGAGTCGGCCCACCTCGCGTGACCGGCGGCGCTGACATGGAAGAGGTCGGCCGACCAAAGGGCGCGATCCGAGTACCAGATCATCGGATCGTCCTTCCTGTGCTCCACCACGTGTGCACCGTAGCGGGACGCGACCAGGTGATGCACCCGATCGAAGCGCTCCGATCGCCGTGACATCAAGTTGCGCAACGGCGGCTTGAGCCTGGGGATGGTGCCGATGTCGCCAACTCCACTGAGGATGGTGAGGGCCCCGGTCTCGGTCAACGCG
Organism: Acidimicrobiia bacterium; assembly: GCA_050742015.1. Classification (GTDB taxonomy): domain Bacteria; phylum Actinomycetota; class Acidimicrobiia; order Spongiisociales; family ZC4RG35; genus JARDZU01. The sequence continues at coordinate 4,538 of JBOGEV010000313.1, read as the reverse complement.
GCCACGAGCTCGTCGAGCCGTTTCTCGAAAGGCCGGAGGCCCACGCCGTGGATCACGTCGTTGGCCCCCACGGAGACGATGGCCAGGTCGGGTCGGAAGGCGAGTGCCGACTCGAGTTGACCGTTGAGCAGGTCGTCGGCCCGGGACCCGCTTACCGCGAACGAGCGCAGGATGACATGGCGTTTCTCGGCAATGCGGTCGCAGACCAGGCGGACCCAGATCTCATGCGGCCCTGCGACGCCGGGAGCGGTGATCGATGAATCGCCGAGGACGGCTACCCGGTACGGCTCGTGAGAAGGGTCACCGAGGATGCCTGATGGGTCGAACTCGGTTTGTCGTGGTGCGTGTTGAAGCACGGCATAGACCACTTCGGCGCCCAAGATCGCGGCACCGGCAGCGACGCCCCGGATGAGGAGACGGCGGACCATGCCCTGATTCTGCCAGGCTTGGCCCGGTCAGGCTCCGCTGGCGTTCTGGATCCGCTCTTTGAGACCGTATCTTCCCTTGGTCTCCGTCAGGTCGACGATGGCCCCGACACCGTGGGAGAAGGCGGACGGATCCTCGGGGAAGAACTCGAAGCTGTCCCCCTCGATCTCGAATGCGAATCGGTACACCGAGGTCCGGTGCACCATGAGGCTCTCCATCGGCCAGGAGCCCAGATGCCTCTTGCCGGCGACGACACGAAACCGACCCTCGGCGATTTCGATCGTGACCGCCGTTGGCTCCAGTTTCAATGCCTTGAGTCGCCCCGCGTAATAAGCCATCCCGCCTGTCAATGTACTCGTTTGGGAACAGGGGGACAGTGCCCAATCCGGGGTTACAGTTTGAGCTAGTCCGCGAGAAGGGATCAATGACGAACGCCGCCGCGAACAGGCCGAATCTGGCCAACAAGGTCCGGTTCGTCACCGCCACCACCCTGTTCGACGGTCACGACGCTTCGATCAACATCTTTCGCCGCATACTCCAGGCATCCGGCGCCGAGGTGGTGCATCTGGGGCACAACCGCACCGGGTTGGACATCGTCGAGACGGCCATCGAGGAAGACGCCCATGCCATCGCGGTCACCTCTTACCAGGGCGGGCACATGGAGTTCTATCGCTATCTCCGTGACCTGGTCGTGGAGAAGGACGCCGCCCACATCAGGTTGTTCGGGGGAGGAGGGGGCACGATCCTCCCTGCCGAGGGCGACGAGCTCACCGAGTACGGGATAACCCGGATCTACTCGCCTGACGACGGTCGCGAGCTCGGCTTGCAGGGGATGGTCGGGGACATGCTGACCCGTTCTGACTTTGCGACCGGGGAGCTCGGCGACGATTTCGACCTCGACGAGCTCGACGCGACCAACACCCGGATGGTGGCGACCCTGATCTCGGCCGCGGAGAACTTCGGGGAGAAGTACGAGGATGTCTTCGAGAAGGTCGAGGAGCGGGCGGGCGCTGCTTCGGCGCCGGTGGTCGGGATCACCGGGACCGGGGGCTCGGGCAAGTCGAGCCTGGTGGACGAGCTCCTGCGGAGGTTCCTGCTCGACTTCGAGGACCTGAGGGTGGCGGTGGTCTCGGTCGACCCATCGAAGCGGCGCTCCGGTGGAGCGTTGCTCGGGGACCGGATCCGGTTGAACTCACTGCCGCATCCCCGGGCTTACATGCGGTCGCTGGCCACTCGTCAGGCGAACCTGGCCCTGTCGCCGCATGTGCAACACGCGCTCAACGTGGTCAAGGCGGCCGGCTTCGACCTGGTGCTCCTGGAGACCTCGGGCATCGGCCAGTCGGACACCGAAATCGTCGATTTCTCCGACCTGTCGATCTACGTCATGACCCCGGATTACGGGGCGGCCACGCAGCTGGAGAAGATCGACATGCTCGATTTCGCTGATCTGGTCACCATCAACAAAGCGGACAAGGAGGGGGCCGAGGACGCCCTTCGAGATGTGCGCAAGCAATTGAAGCGGAACCGCCTCGCTTTCACCGCCGACGACGAGAGCCTCCCGGTCCATCTCACCGTGGCCTCGGATTTCAACGACCCCGGGACCAACCGCTTCTATCGAGCTTTCCTGTCGGAGTTGGCCGACCACGGCCTTGCTCTGGAGTCGAAGCTCGACCTGCCGCTTGCCGACACGGCCAAACAGCACGTCGTGCCCCCGGAACGAACGCGGTACCTCGCCGAGATCATCGAGACCAATCGCGGCTACGACAGTTGGGCGGAAGATCAGGCGTCAATGGCCGATTCGCTCTACAGGCTGGAGGGGGCCAGTGAGCAGGGAGTGGACATCGGTGACCTGGCGGCACAGGCTCGGGAGCGTTTGGACCCGGAGAACCGGCGCGCCCTGGACCATTGGGAGGGAATGATCGCCGAGTACACGGGGGAGGAGTTCATCTATCACGTCCGCGGGCGGGAGATCAGGGTCCCGCTTCACGAGGAGACTCTGAGCCACACTCGGGTGCCCAAAGTCGCCCTGCCCCGATACCGGTCCTGGGGGGACCGGCTCCGCTGGCTGCTCCAGGAGAATCTTCCCGGAGAGTTCCCGTACACCGCCGGGGTTTTCCCCTTCAAGCGGATGGAAGAAGACCCCGCCCGAATGTTCGCCGGCGAGGGACCACCGGAGCAGACCAACCGACGCTTCCACTATCTGGCGGCAGGGATGCCGGCGAAACGGTTGTCCACTGCGTTCGACTCGGTGACCCTCTACGGGGAGGACCCTCACGAGCGACCCGACATCTACGGAAAGGTGGGCAACTCCGGGGTTTCGATCGCCACTCTGGACGACGCCAAGAAGCTGTACTCCGGGTTCGACCTATCAGACCCCACGACGTCGGTTTCGATGACGATCAACGGCCCGGCCCCGATGATCCTGGCCTTCTACATGAATGCAGCCATCGACCAGGCATGCGAGACCTTCATCACCGAAAACGACCTGTGGGAGGAAGTGGAAGCGAGGATCGGAGATCTCTACGGAGACCGCCCCCGTCCCGCATACCACGGAGACCTCCCTCCGGGAAACGACGGGCTCGGGCTCCGTCTGCTCGGCGTAACCGGTGACCAGGTGCTCCCGCCCGACGTGTACCAGCGGATCAGGGCGGAGACGGTTTCCCGGGTCAGGGGCACCGTTCAGGCCGACATCCTCAAAGAAGACCAAGCGCAGAACACTTGCATCTTCTCGACAGAGTTCGCTCTGCGCATGATGGGCGACATCCAGCAATGGTTCGTCGACAACGAAGTGCGCAACTTCTACTCGGTGTCCATCAGCGGATATCACATGGCCGAGGCAGGGGCCAACCCGATCACCCAACTCGCATTCACCCTGGCCAACGGCTTCACCTACGTGGAGAACTACCTCGCCCGGGGGATGGACATCGACCAGTTCGCCCCCAACCTCTCTTTCTTCTTCTCCAACGGCATCGAGGCCGAATACGCAGTGATCGGCCGGGTCGCCCGTCGCATCTGGGCCAAGGCGATCAAGCACAAGTACGGCGGCAACGAGCGGTCCCAGAAGCTCAAATACCACGTGCAGACCTCGGGCAGGTCCCTTCACGCCCAGGAGATCAGCTTCAACGACATACGGACCACCCTCCAGGCGCTGTATGCCATCTACGACAACACCAACAGCCTGCACACCAACGCCTACGACGAGGCGATCACCACCCCCACCGAGGAGTCGGTGCGCAGGGCGCTGGCGATCCAGCTGATCATCAACCAGGAGTTGGGCTTGGCCAGGAATCAGAACCCTCTCCAGGGCAGTTTCATCATCGAGGAGCTGACCGATCTGGTCGAAGAGGCGGTCCTGGCCGAATTCGATCGGATCAACAGCCGCGGGGGCGTGCTCGGCGCCATGGAGCGCCAATACCAGCGGACCAAGATCCAAGAGGAGTCCCTCTACTACGAACAGCAGAAGGAGTCGGGCGCCTACCCGGTGGTCGGGGTCAACACCTTCATCTCCAAGGAGGGCTCACCCTTCGTAATCCCCACCGAGCTGATCCGCTCCACCCCCGGGGACAAGGACCGGCAAATCGCCAACGTGCGCGCCTTCCAGGATCGAAACCGGGAAGTGGGGGCATCTGCTCTGGCGGAGTTACAGAACACAGCCGTGTCTGGGGGCAACATCTTCGCCCGGCTCATGGAGACGGCCAAAGTCGCCTCTCTGGGCCAGATCAGCAATGCCCTCTTCGACGTGGGTGGCCAATACCGGCGCAATATGTGACCGGACCCCCACGGCCCTGATCTTCACATCGGAAGCGGTGGCTGATGCAGCCCGAACGGGGAGCCTTGATCATCGCGGCACATCTTGAACCGGCCGTACCGGGCCCTCGAGGCCTCGTCGCCCTCGACGTCGATGTCTTCGACGCTCCCACCGAGTTCCTCCACCCGGGTCACGGCGGCGTCGATGTCGTCGACCCGGTAGAACAGATAGGGGGATGACTCCTTGTCGCCGCCGTGGATGCCCCCGCCGACGTTGGGCATCGAGATCACGTAGCCACCGGACGGCCCGGTCTCGAACTTCCAGCCGAACAGGCCCTCGTAGAAGACACGTCCCTTCTCGACGT
>JBOGEV010000312.1:0-27632 GCA_050742015.1 Acidimicrobiia bacterium | reverse complement strand
CGCCTCCATCAACCATTCACAAGCCGCCGCCAGAGCCGCCGCCGAAAGGGCAAGGAAGTGGCCGATCCCCACCTCGACCTGATCATTCGAATACCCCTCCATGCACTCCAAAGTATCGAGACCCAGGTACAGAAACGGGTCCAAATCGGCCGGACGGAAAAGAAATCTCAGAAATTTCTCCGTGCAGGAGAAGCGCCTATTTGCCCTTCCAGTGCGGGTCGCGTTTCTCGAGAAAGGCGAGCACTCCTTCAGTGGCATCTTCCGTGCCGAGGGCGACCGATTGAGCCTCGCCTTCCCAGGACAGTGCGTCGGCCAAGCCGATCTGAAACGAGGCGTTGAGGGTCTGCTTGGCGAACATCTGAGCCAGCGGGGCCCCGGCCAGGAATCCCTCTGCGATCTCGCCGACCCGATCCTGGAGCGACTCGACGGTGACCACCTCTGTGACCAATCCGATCCGGAGCGCCTCGTCGGCTTCAACGATTCGGCCGGATAGAGCCAGCTCCTTGGCCCGTTGCAGCCCGACGATCCGGGGCAGCAGCCACGAGCCGCCAAAGTCCACCGTCAGACCTCTGCGAACGAAGATCTCCGCGAACCGGGCTCGTTCGGTCGCCACCACGACATCACACCCCAACGCCAGGTTCATCCCGGCACCCACGGCCACTCCGTCGACGGCGGCGACGGCAGGCTTGGTGAGTCGATGCAGGGCCATCGCCACGTTGCCCACGACCTTCATCCGGGAGTGCCGATCCTCGACAGATTGGAGCCGATCCAATCGTGCGGGGTCGAGGTCGGCGCCGGCGCAGAAATCACCACCGGCACCGGTGACGACCAGCACCCGCTGTTCCGATCCCTCGAATGACTCGAAAGCGGCACCCAACTCCTCCCAACCGTCGAAGGGAATGGCGTTCCTGCGCTCGGGTCGGTCGATGGTCAACCAGCGCACCGCACCCCGGTCGTCGGTCTGGAGCCAGGTCACGATGGTGACGGTAGACCGGAAAGAGCAGGGTTACCGTTCCTCCCATGGGCTTCAACCCATTTCGCGATCACGAGAAGGACGTCGCCGACATCGTGGCGATGGTGGTCACACTCGTTGCCATCCTGGCGGTAGTGGCATGGGCGATCTTCTCGGGGTGACGGTGACCCCGGTGCAGCCCTACGCGGCGCGCAAGGAGTACATCTGCCCCGGATGTGAGACAACGATCCTGCCCGGCACCTACCACATGGTGGTCGTGCCCGACGGGGAGCCCGATCTGCGCCGACACTGGCATCAGGGTTGCTGGCACAAGGAGATGAGACGTCGCTTTGGCGTGGCTCACGCGTCGCGGCGGTGAAGGCCCCACCAGGTGAGAAACAGCCCGAGTGCGGTCCAGCCGACCACGATCGCCACGGCATGGGCCAGGGAGAGGTCAGAGCCTGGAATGAAGGACCCGAAATCACCCTCGATGTCGATCTGAAAAAGGGCAGTGGTGGCGGCCGACAACGAGACATTCTCCCAGGGCCCCCATAGACCGAGGATCGGGTCGACGAAGTAGAGGGCAAGAGCGGCACCGATAGCAGGCCCGACCGAGCGGAGCATGGCGACGGCACCGAGACCGATCGCTGTCCATGCCAACTCGATGAGGCCGACCTTCCACACGATCCCCAGCCAGTCCGTCGCGGTTGGACCGCCCTCGCCTGGGACGGCGACAAAGGCAACGATCGCCCAGCCGGCGATGCCGGCGGCGATGGCGAGCCAGGAGGCGATGGCGAGGACGAAAAAGCGAGCCGAGATCTGTTGGGCCCGTCTCGAGTCCCGGGTGAGAGCCGTGGCCCAGACGGTGCTACCGAACTCACTGCCCAGCATGACGACGGCCAGGATCAGGGGGAACCAGGTCTGCCCGGCGACCTGCTGGGCTCCGAAGACGTAGGCGCCGGGTTTCTCGAGGAGGGGAACACCTTCGGCCAGGTCGGGAGCGATCTGGGCGAAGATGAGGAGAAAGAAGGCGAGAAGCGCCACCAGAGCGGCGAGGATGATCACCATCAGGTAGTAGAGCCGGCGCCGGCTCAGCTTGAGATACTCGGCATGGACCAGGCTCATCGCTCCTCCTCGCCGGTCATGCCCAGGAACACCGACTCGAGAGTGGAGCGGGCGGGGCCGACCTGGCTCGGATAGATCCCGGCGTCGGCGAGGACCTTGGTCACCCTGCTCCCGTCCTCGTCGTCCACGACCAGAAAGCCGCCGTCGTCTCTCACGCTGATGCCGGCGGCGCCAAATGCCGACCTCGCAGCCGCCTGGTCGTCGACCAGCACCCGGGTGGCACCGCCGGAGAGCATCTCCTCGAGCGGGCCTTCGGTGACCAGCTTGCCGTGATTGAGGACGACGACATAGTCGGCGAGGGCCTCGATGTCGGCCAGATCATGGCTCGAGACCACCACGGTCTGACCGCTGTCCGCGATGTCGCGGAGTCGGGCCCGGAATGCCATCTGCCCGGCCGGATCGAGGCCATCCAGCGGCTCGTCGAGCAGCAGGAGCTGGGGATCGCCGATCAGCGCGGCCGCCAGGGCCAGCCGCTGACGCATCCCCTTGGAGTACTCGTCGATCTTCCGCTTCGCATCGGCCTGCAAGCTGACGAACTCGAGCAGCTCGTCGATCCGCTCATGGCCGAACCCGAGCTGATCGGCAGCGACCTGGAGATTGACCCGCCCGGTGAGCGCTCGAATCAGCCCGGGCTCCTCGATGATCGCCCCGACCTTCTTGGTCACCTCGAACAGCTGGTGCGGGATCTGGTGGTCGAGTACGTGGACGGTGCCGGCACTGGTCCGAGTCAACCCGAGAAGGGACCGGAACAGGGTTGTCTTGCCCGCCCCGTTGGGGCCGAGCAGCCCGGTGATGGCGCCGGAAGGGACGGTGCAATCGAGCCCGTCGAGGGCGGTAGTGGACTTGTACCGCTTGACCAGCCCCTCGACCCGAATCGCCGGGTTGGCCAGATTCATGTTGTGGGGCCGGCAGCCGTCATGAGGCCGGGAGTCAACCACACCCGGGAACCCAGTGGACCATCACGTCATCGGGAGTGAACCGGACACCGACGAAGTCGACACGCGTCGCCCCCACGTTTCTCGCCAGTCCCCTAACCCGACGTCGCTTGGCAGGGTCCACGGCGTCGATCGGATCCCCGCCGCCGGTCACGGCTCTGACTTCGACGACGACCCGGGCCTCACCGTCGACGGCGAGGAGATCGAGCTCGCCACGATCCAGCTCGACATTGTGGGCGATTACCTGCAGTCCATGATCGGTGAGGAACCGAGCTGCGATCCTTTCGCCGGCTTCCCCCACCTTGGCTCGATCGGTCAGATCGAGATCTCTTGCTGCTCCAGCTCTTCGACGTTCACGTCGCGGAAGGTCAGCACCTTGACGTGCTCCAGAAATCGGGCTGGTCGGAACATGTCCCAAACCCATGCGTCTTTCATCTCGACCTCGAAGAAGACCGAACCGTTGGCCTCGCGCACCTCCAGGTTCACCTGGTTGGCCAGATAGAACCTCCGCTCGGTCTCCACGACGTACCGAAACATCGGAAGGACGTCGTGGTACTCCTTGTAGATCTTGAGCTCAACCTCGGATTCGTAGCGCTCCAGGTCCTCTTCCATGCTCTCCTCTTCACACGGGCCGACAAATGATCATATGCACGGCTCGTTTCTTAACAGTTAACAAACCGTTGTGACGTATTTCTCAGAACCCGCCGATGTGGGAGATGGGCCAGATCGTCACGAAAGCCTCGCCGATCAGGTCGTCGAGCGGGATGGGACCGAATCTCCGACTGTCGAACGAAGCATTTCGATTGTCGCCCATTACGAAGACCTCGGTGGGACTCAGTGTGATCGGCGGCTCGTCGGGCATGAACACCTGAGGCAGATAGGGCTCGTCGAGAGGAGTCCCATCCACCACGACCTGGTTGTTGCGGACCTCCACGGTCTCCCCCGGCAAGCCGATCACCCGCTTGATCAGATCTTCCCGGCCCCGGGTCCTGATGCCGACCGCCTCCAGCACAGAGCGGATCACGGCCTCGGGTATCGACTCCTCGACCTCTTCCTCACGTGGATCCCGAAAGACGACCACATCGCCCCTCTGCGGTTCGCCCCACTGGTAGGCCAGCTTGTTGACCATGACCCGGTCGTTGACCTCGATCGTGGGCAGCATCGACTCCGAGGGGATCCAGAAGGGTTGGAGCAGGAAGGTTTTGATCACCACCGCTATCGCCAATGCGGTGAGCAGAAGGCCGGGCAGCTCGGCGATGAAAGAACGCCGGCGCGGCGGCGCCGGCGTCGTCTCGGGGATCGGTTCCTCGTCGACGGGGTCCGGTTGGGCGGAAATCAGTCGCGTAGCTCCTTGATGCGGGCCGATTTCCCGACTCGGTCCCGGAGGTAGTACAGCTTGGAGCGACGGACATCGCCTTTCCGGACCACCTCGATCCGGGAGATGATCGGGGCGTGGAGCGGGAACACCCGCTCGACTCCGACGCCAAAGCTCAACTTGCGAACAGTGAATGAGGCGCGGGCACCCGCCCCGTTGCGGGCGATGACGAGCCCTTCGAAGAGCTGGACCCGCTCGCGGCCGCCTTCGACCACGCGAACATGGACTTTGACAGTGTCACCTGCCCGGAAATCGGGGATGTCGTCGCGGACGTGCGCGCTCTCAACTAGGTGAAGATCGTTCATGGAGGACTCCTAGAGCGGTCGGGAGAAGCCTTCTTGGCCCGACCCGTCGGAATTGTATCAGGTATCGGGAGTCTCGCCATCCGGGAGCAGGTCGGGACGACGCTCTCTCGTCCGCAGCAGCCTCTGGGCCCGCCTCCACTCCTCGATCTCGCCGTGATTTCCGGAAAGGAGCACCTGAGGCACCTCCCATCCCCTGAAGTCCGCCGGTCGGGTGTACACCGGTTCCTCGAGCAGCCCTTGACGAAACGACTCGCTCTCCGTCGACTCGGGATTCCCGACCACGCCAGGGAGGAGTCGGGCGATCCCTTCGATGGCCAGGGCGGCAGCCACTTCCCCACCGGCCAGGACGAAATCCCCCACGGAGGCCTCCTCGTCGATGAGATGCTCCGTCACTCGCTCGTCCACACCTTCGAACCGCCCACAGATGAAGGTGATCTCGGGCAAGCCGGCCCAACGGTCGAGTGTCCCCTGGGTGAGTGGCGCTCCGACCGGCGTGAACAGGATCCGATGGGTCGCGCTCAGGGGCTCGAGAGCAGTCGCCAGAGGCTCGATCATCATCACCATCCCCGGCCCGCCTCCGAACGGGGCGTCGTCGAGTTGGCGATGCTTGCCCAGGCCATGCTCACGCAGGTCGATCAAGTCGACCTCGAGGGCCCCCGCCTCGATGCCCCGAGCCACGATCGAGACGCGCAACGGCCCGTCGAAGTACTCGGGGAACATGGTGACCACGCTGATATGCACCGGGAAAGCGTAGAAGGGGGCAGACGGAGGCCGGCTTCGGGCCGGTAAAGTCGGCGCTGACGCACCCCTGCGCCATCCCCCCGAGGGTTGACATGTCCACTCGCCACATCCCGACACCATGACGCTCGAGCACCTGCCGGTCGACAGCGTTGTGTTCGTGGCTGCGGGGCTCATGGTGATGGGGGTGGTATTCGTGGGCACCTCAGACCGGTTGCGGGTGCCGGCCGCTCTCCTGTCCCTGGGCATCGGCATCGTCTTCGGGAGTGATGTCCTCGGGTTGGTGAACGTCGACGACATGGAGCTGGTCAGGGACGTGTCCATCGTCGCCCTGATGATCATCCTCTTCGAGGGTGGGCTCACTACCAAGCCATCCACGCTGCGGGAGTCCGGCGTGCCGGGCTTCGTCCTGGCAAATGTCGGCGTGCTCGTGAGTGCCGCAGTCGTCGCCGTCGGCGTCCAGCTCATCCTGAACCCGGGATGGGAAACCGCACTGATAATCGGGGCGGTCGTCGCCACCACCGACGCAGCAGTTGTCTTCGACTTGGTGCGCCGGACGCCCATCCCGAAACGTCTCGCCGGGATCCTCGAGGTGGAGTCGGGCGTGAACGACCCATTCGCCATCCTCCTCACCATCGGGCTCATCGAGGTGACCAGGTCGCAGCCCTCCGCGGGCGACTGGTTCATCTTCGGCGCCCGTCAGCTCATCGGTGGCCTGGCCATAGGTTTGCTCGGAGGCTGGCTCGGAACCAGGCTCCTCAAGATCCGACTTCGCTCGTCGGGGCTGTACCCGTTGCTCGCCCTGGCCATCGCCGGGCTCACGTTCGCCGCGGCCGCGCTGCTGTCCAGCTCCGGCTTCCTCGCCGTCTACATCTGCGGGCTGATGATCGGCGCCCTCGCTCCCCGCCACCGGCGGGTGATCAGGAGCTTCCACGCCAGTCTGGCCAACGGGGCCGACATCGCCCTGTTCCTCCTCCTGGGACTCCTCGTGTTCCCCTCCGAATTGCCCGGGTTCGCCCTTCCCGCCCTCGCCGTCACCGCGGTCCTGTTGTTCGTGGGAAGGCCGCTCGCTGTGGTCCTCGCCATGCTCCCGTTCAGGTTGAACTGGAGGGAGATGACGCTGATCTCCTGGGCCGGCCTGCGCGGTGCGCTGCCAATCGTCCTCGCCACCTTTCCGGCGACCGCCGGAGTGCCCGCCGGCGATGCCATCTTCAATCTGGTGTTCTTCGTGGTGGTGGTGTCGGCGCTGGTCCAAGGCACCACGGTGAGCACCGTCGCCCGCCGCCTCGGATTGGCCGTGGAACGGCCTGCCTGGCAGTCGATCGCCGAGGCGGTGCCACTCGAGGACGTGGACGTCGACCTGATCGAGCTCGAGGTGACGGAGGACCTTCCGATCGTCGGCACCAGGCTCGGGGACAACCCTCCACCTCCCGGAATGCTGATCACGACGGTGATTCGGGAGCACCGGGCAACGATTCCGAGCGCAGACACCGTCTTCGCCGCCGGGGACTTCCTGATGGTGGCGGTGAACGGGGCCAGCGATCGAGTCTCCGACGCCACGGCATGGGCACGCGGTGAGAGTCCGGTCGGCGAGCCGGAGGAGATCTAATGGGCCGTCAGGAGAGGCGCTCGACGATCATCGCCATGCCCTGACCGCCGCCGACGCACATGGTCTCGAGGCCGATGGTCTTGTCCAGGGTTCGCAGGTCGTTGAGAAGAGTCCCCATGATGCGGGCGCCGGTCATGCCAAACGGATGACCCAGAGCGATCGCGCCCCCGTGCGGGTTGAGCCGGTCCATGTCGATGCCGAGTTGGTCCACGCTGGCCAGTACCTGAGCGGCGAACGCCTCGTTCATCTCGATGACGTCGATGTCCCCCAGCTGCATTCCCGCTTGGTCGAGCACGGCCCTCACCGCCCCCACCGGGCCCATCCCCATGTACTCGGGCTCCAGGCCGACCACGGAAGACGCGACGATCCGAGCCACGGGTTGCAATCCAAGATCGTCGGCACGATCACGGGACATCACCAGCACCGCCGCCGCCCCATCGTTCAGGGGACAAGAGTTCCCCGCAGTCACCAGGCCATCGGGCTGGAATGCCGGCGGAAGCTCGGCCAGCTTCTCCAGGGTGGTGTTGGGTCGCGGCCCATCGTCGCTGGCGATGATCCTTCCATCGGGGACCTCGATCGGGGTGATCTCGCGGTCGAAGAAGCCGTTCTTCTGGGCCTCGACCGCCAGGTCCTGGGATCGCTTGGCGAACTCGTCCATCCGCTCCCTGGTGATCCCGTATTTGGCGGCCACATTCTCCGCGGTGTTGCCCATCGGGATGTAGACCTGGTCGATGAAGTCGTCCCGACCCGGGTCAGTGAACCGGGGGTTGAGGTCCTCGGCGTCGAGTGCCTTGCCGTAGGTCCGGGTCACCGACTCCGCCCCGGCGGCGACATAGGTGTCCCCCTCACCCCGCTCGATCGCATGGAACGCCATGCGGATGGTCTGGAGCGAGGAGGCGCAGAAACGGTTGACGGTGGTGGCCGGAACGCTCTCCGGCATCCCGCCGAGGAGAGAGGCAGGGCGGGCCAGGTTGAATCCCTGCTCATGATGGGTCAGCGCGCAACCCACCATCACATCGGCCACCAGGGCGCGGTCCACCTCCGGTACGGTTTTCATCAGAGAATCGATGGCGAACCCGGCGAGATCGTCGGCGCGGACGTCGATGAGGGATCCTTTGTAGGCGCGGCCAATCGGGGAGCGGGTGGTGGCGACTATCACGGCTTCAGGCATGGCAGATCACTCCCGGATCTCTAAACAGGCAAATCTTGACTGCACGCTCAAATCTTACGACCCCAGCCGGTTACCGGGGATGAGGTCTCTCGGCTGGCTGGCCCTGGTGGTCGTGCTGGCGTGCGCCCCTGGTGCAGGTGACGAGACCACCACGACCCCCGGCACTCCGCCGGCCACCGGAGGTTCCGCCACCACGAGCACGACGATCGAGCCCGCCAACCCTTCTGCCGGTTGCTCCGAAGACCAGGGGTTCGTCGACGCGGGCCGGGTCATGAGCGCCGGCCAAGCAACGTCGGACACCAACACGCTCGGACCGATCGCCTGGTTGGTAGAGCATGGGTGTGAGCGGTTGACGGTGCAATTCGAGACCACCGAAGGCGCCCCGGCGACGACACCGCCGGAGGTGGTCGCGGAATTCCTCGACTCCCGTCACGTGCTCCGGATCCGGGTCGATGTGGGCTCGACGGTCGTGACCGACCAACTGATGGAGACCCCGCTCATCGATCGCCTGTTCGTCGTCCGGGCACTCGACGGAGGGATGTTCATCGATCTCCACCTTCATGGCCCGGCAAAGGCACGCGCCGAAGTGTCCACTTCGCCGGCTCGACTCACGCTGGAATTGGAGGCCGGGGCGCAAGCCCTCGACACTGCGGCCGTGATCGAAGGCAACACCGTGCTCATCAGCCCGAGCGACGGGGCGCAGCCTTCGGCCGGAGCGATCGGAGTCTCCGGGTATGCCCGGGTGTTCGAGGCCAACGTCCTCGTCGTTGCCAGTATCGGCGGCCAAACGGTGGCCCAAACGACGACGACGGCCGCCGATTGGACCGAGACCTGGGGTGAGTTCCGGGCACAGATCCAGCTTCCGCCCGGCGAGGTCTCACTGTTCGTCGGCGAGGAGGGCCCCGATGACGGGAGTCGGGTCGGCGCGACGATCAACCTGACGGTTCGATGAGACCCGGGATTGCGACGATCTCGACCCGTTCGGCTTCTCTATCGACCAATGGCACCAGGTCGCCGACGAAGGGGACCTCGAACGTGCCACCGGTCACTCGTTCGACCACGAGCCTTTCCTGGCCGGGGCCGAAGAGGACCTCCTTGACCACGCCCAGCGGCTGGCCGGTGTCATCGAACACGGCCAGGCCGATCAGGTCATCGGGCCAGAACTCACCTTCGCTGAGCTGGCGTCGCTCCGAAACCGAAACATCGAGGCCACGAAGCTCCTCTGCACCCTCCCGATCGGCAACGTCCTCGAAGGCCACCTGATAGCCGCGGTCGACCTTACGGACCGCGCGAACACAGTGCTGGCGGTCACCGACGAAGACAGTGGCACCCGGCTGGACGCTGACGATGTCCTCGTCGTCCACGTAGAGACCGAGGAAGCCGTCCAGGCCGTGAGGTCGGCCGAGACGCCCGATCACGAACCGATCAGTCGAGGAACTCGACCCCGGCGTTGATGCCCTCCTCGTCACCGGCTGCGCCGGCCGCGGCACGGATGGCCTTGGCGACCCGGCCTCGACGCCCGATGACACGACCCATGTCGCCCTTGGCGGTGCGTACTTCGGCCACAACCTCATCGGGTCCCTGCTCGACCATGGTCACCGAGACCTCGTCAGGCTCCTCCACGATGCTCTTCACGACGTAGGTGACGACCCTCTCCACGATTTCGCCTTTGGCCAAGTTCACTCCTCCTCGGTGGCGGTATCGGCTGCGATCTCCGCTGCGGCCGGCTCGGTTCCGGTCTCCTCTGCGACCTCCTCTACGGGCTCCCCGGCCGGTGACGCCTCTACGGGCTCCTCAACCGGCGCAGGCTCGGGAGCAGCGGTTGCCGGCTGCGCGCCAACCGTGTGGATCTGGCCGGTGCGGATCTTGATGGTGTTCATGGCGCCCGAGATGTTGAGCAGCTTCTCCACCGCTTCCGTCGGCTGGGCGCCCTTGGAGAGCCACGAGGTGGCCTTCTCATTGTCGATTTCGACCAGGGATGGGTCCTGTTGGGGGTCGTAACGCCCGATCTGCTCTATGTAACGGCCGTCTCGCGGCGCTCTCCCGTCCACGACCACGACGCGGTAGGAGGGGGACTTCTTCTTCCCCATCCGCATCAGCCTCATTTTCACGGCCATCAATTCACCTCTTGGTTCGCTGTGCCGAGAGGAGACCCTGCAACGAGGGAGTCCCCTTGCCTCCGGCCAGCATCTTCATCATCTTCTGCGCATCGACGAACTGCTTGAGCACCCGATTCACGTCCTGTGGCCTGGTGCCGGAGCCGGACGCGATCCGGCGCTTCCGGCTCCCGCCGATGAGCTTTGGGTTCCGGCGCTCGTCTGGAGTCATCGACTGGATGATTGCCTCGACGCGACGCAGGTCACGGTCGTCGACATCCACCTCGCGCATGAGCGACCCGGAGCCGGGGATCATAGCAAGGATGTCTTGCAGAGGCCCCATCCGCTTCATCGCCTGAAACTGGGCGAGGAAGTCCTCGAGGGTGAATTCCCCCTTCTGCATCTTCCTGGCCGCCTTCTCCGCTTCCGCCTCGTCGAATGTCTCCTCGGCCTTCTCGATCAGAGACATCACGTCGCCCATGCCCAGGATGCGGGACGCCATCCGGTCAGGATGGAAGGCCTCGATGTCGTCGAGACCCTCGCCGACCCCGGCGAACTTCACCGGGGCCCCGGTCACCTCGCGCACCGAGATGGCGGCACCGCCGCGAGCATCACCGTCGAGTTTGGAGAGCACGACCCCGGTGAGCCCGACCTGCTCCTGGAAACCCGACGCCACGTTGACCGCGTCCTGACCCGTCATGGCATCGACCACGAGCAGCACCTCGTCCGGATCGGACGCCTTGCGGACGTCGTCCAACTCCCGCATCAGCTGTTGGTCGATCTGAAGACGGCCGGCCGTATCGACGATGATCACGTCGCGGCCGGTCCTCGACGCCTCCTTCAACGCGGCCTTGACCAGGCGGGCAGGTTTCCCTTTGCGGTCGGTGAAGACCGGGACCTCGATTCGTCGGCCCAAGGTCTCCAACTGGTCGATGGCGGCGGGCCGTTGCAGATCCGCCGCCACCAGCAAGGGCTTCTTGCCCTGCTTGGCGAGGAGACGGGCCAGCTTCCCGGCGGTGGTCGTCTTTCCCGAGCCCTGGAGCCCGACCATGAGGATCGTCAGCGGTGGGGAGGCTTTCTTCAGCGGCACCGGTTCCGAGCCCAGGGTCGTGACCAACTCGTCGTGCACGATCTTGATCACCTGTTGACCCGGCGACAGCGACTTGGAGACGTCCTCGCCTAAGGCTCGGTCCTTGACGCGGGCCAGGAAGTCCTTGACCACCTGGACATTTACGTCCGCCTCGAGCAGAGCGAGACGGACCTCCCGCAGGGCAGCGTCGATGTCCTTCTCGGAGAGACGCCCCTTGCCGCGCAGGGTGGCAAAGACGTCTTCGAAGCGTTGGGTCAGTGAGTCGAACATGAAGGTTCAACGGTAGGAGGCGCCGGTCGGGTAATCATCATCGGATGTCGCGATGTCGAAATCCGCTGAGGCCGGCGGCGATGAGGGCGACCGCGATGATGAGGAGCCAGGCCATCGGCGCCACCTCGATGTCCTCGGCCGGGAAGAGCGGGATATGACTGAATGGGGACAGATTGAGGCTCCATTGTGGAAACTGCAGGACCTGGCCCAATTGACCGAGGACGAGACTCCCGATGAGGAGTCCCCAACTCAGCCCGACATGACTCGGTGCGACCCCGTATAGGGCCATAGCTGTACCGGTCACCACCCAGACCGCCGGGAGTTGGACCATGGCCGCCCCGAGCACGCCGGGCACCTGGCCCGGCACATCGCCGACGATGGCCCCATACGTGGCTCCGGCTGCCAGGCCGGCCACCGCGAGGATCAAGACCGGTCCCCCGACTCCAAAGACCAAATGGCTCCAAGCCCATCGGATGCGGGGCGTGGCCGTAGCGAGCACCGGGTCGGCCCGAAGCCGTGCCTCCTCCACATCCAGCCGCAGCACGGCCCTGATGCCATAGGCCGAGGTGATCAAGGCGATGATCCCGACTGCCGCCGAGAAGAAGGCATCAGTCAGCCCCTGCTCCCCTCCTAGTTGCTCGAAGATCTCGAGGAGTTGCGGATTCCCCTCCAACATGTCGCCGATGCCGTCTGCTGCACCGCCGTATACCGCCCCGAGAGCCGCCAGCCCCGCAGTCCAGCCGACCACCGAGCCCCGATGGAGGCGCCAGGCCAAGCCCAGGGGGCTACCCAGCGCCGACCCGGCATGAGCAGGTCCCGGACGGGGCGAGATCGCCCCCGCTCCCACGTCACGGCGAGCTGAAATCGCCACCGCCGTGCCCACCAAGATCACTGCTAGCCCGATCCAGAGGAGGAGGACCCACCATCTCTCGCCCGAGAAAGTCCGGAGCCGGGAGAACCAACCGATCGGCGACAGCCAGGAGAGCCCCTCGACCCCTTCCCCGCCGGAGTCCCCGGCCATGCGTACCACGAATGCAAGCCCGGCGATACCCACACCGATCCCCCGGGCCGTCGACGAGGCCGAGGTCAGTTGGGCCGCCAGGGCACCCACTCCAGCGAAGGCAACAGTGAGCCCGGTGAATCCCAGTCCAAACGCAATCGAGCCGGCGGCAGGAAGGCCCACGGCGATCAGACCGCCGGCAATGAGCAGGCCGAGGACCACCCCCGCCGCAACGGTCACAGACAGCGCCGCCGCCAACGGCGCGCTCCGACCGACCACGGTCGAGCCGAGAAGCTCGCGACGGCCCGTCTCCTCCTCTTCACGGGTGTGGCGGATGACGGTGAGAATCGCCATCAGGGCGACCATGAAGGCGCCAATCGTCCCGAACCGCCATGCGGTCAGGGCCCCGATGCTCGAGGCGTAGAGAGGGCCGAGCAATGTGGTGAGCGCCGGGCTGGAGGCCACGGTGGCCGCCAGCGCATCGCGGGAGGCCTCCGTGGGGTATAGGCCGATGAATGCGTTCGCGGTGACCGGCGGGATCACGGCTAGCACCACCACCCAAACGGTGAGCCGAGCCCGCTCGCGGCGCAAGGTGAGACGCACCAGCTTCCCGGTTCCCGTCATTGTGCTCATGGGACTATGACCCTAAACCCGGTTTCGTCAGCGGCACCAGGAACCGGACACGGCTCGATGAACGTAATGCCAGGTGGCCGGCACCACTGCAATCAATTGCGTAGTGTCGGACGTGGACTCCGGAAGAGCCGGGGTCCTCCCCGCAACGGAGGCGTCCATGTATCCGAACAAGTTCGACTACCTCGCCCCGACAAACCTCGACGAAGCGCTGGGCGTGCTCGCTGAGAAGGGGCCCGCCGTCAAGGTCCTGGCCGGAGGTCAGAGTCTCATCCCGATGATGAAGCTGAGGTTGGCCAACCCACCTGCACTGCTCGACATCAACCGGCTGCCCGGTCTCGACGCGATCGGGGAGTCGAACGGGCACCTCACCTTCGGCGCCCTGGTCAGACACAACCACGTGGTCAGGTCCGACCTGGTCAAGCGGGCAAATCAAACTGTCGCAGCCGCAGCGCCCTGGATCTCCGACCCGATCGTGCGCAACCTGGGCACCGTGTGCGGGTCGATCGCCCACCACGACCCGGAAGGAGACTGGGCCTCGGTGATGATGGCGACCGGCGCCGACGTCGTGCTGAAGAGCACCCAGGGGGAAAGGGTCATCCCTATCACCGACTTCTGCGTCGACATGTTCCAAACCCTGTGCCGTCCCGACGAGCTGGTCACGGAGGTCCGTGTCAACCAACACAGCGCCCGGGGCGGAGGCGACTATCAGAAGCTCGAGCGCAAGGTCGGCGACTACGCCACTGTTGGTGTCGCCACATCCCTCGATTTGGACGAGCACGGCAGGATCGCGAGTGCGGGGATCGCCCTCACCTCGGTCTACGCCCACAACCTGAAGGTGACCGAGGCCGAGCTTCTGCTCAGGGGCAAACAGCCCAGTGCCGAGCTGTTCAAGGAGGCCGCCGCCATCGCCGCCGCCGCATGCGACCCGGCGAGTGACCACCGGGGCAGTGCCGCCTACAAGCGACACGTCGTCGGAGTGTTCACCGAGCGGGGGCTCACCCGCTCACTGGAAATTGCCCAGGGAGGTCGGTCGTGAACGTCACCGTCTCAATCAACGGAGCCGAGCGTGCAGCGGACGTGGAGCCGAGGATGCTCCTCACCGACTTCATCCGGGGCACCTTGGGGCTCACCGGGACCCATATCGGCTGTGACACCACCAGCTGCGGGGTGTGCACGGTGCTCCTCGACGGGGTTCCGGTCAAGTCATGCACGGTCTTCGCGGTTCAGGCCGACGGAAGGGCCATCACGACGGTGGAGGGCCTCAAACAGAACGGTGAGCTGTCCCCCATGCAAAAGGCGTTCCACCAGGAGCACGGTCTCCAGTGCGGGTTCTGCACCCCGGCGATGATGCTGGTCGGCACCGCACTCCTCGAAGAGAACCCGAGCCCCACCGACGAGGAGGTGCGCTGGGCGATCTCGGGCAATCTGTGCCGGTGCACGGGGTACATGAACATCGTCAAGTCGATCCAGGCCGCAGCCGCCATGAAGAGCGAGGAAGTCTCAGCATGACCACCACCACCGATCACACCCCCAAGACCACACCCGAGGTCGGCGGGCTCGGGCACAGCCGAAAGCGGGTCGAGGACGCCCGGTTCATCGAGGGCCGGGGAAACTACGTCGACGACATAGTCCTGCCCGGCATGCTGCACATGGCCATCCATCGCAGCCCCCTGGCCCACGCGAGGATCCTCTCGATCGACACCTCCGAGGCATCGGCCGTGGAAGGGGTCATCGCGGTGGTCACCGGGGAGTTGCTGGCTGGATACAACCTGGCCTGGATGCCGACAATGTCCGGGGACACCCAGGCGGTGCTGGCCACCGACAAGGTCCGCTTCCAGGGCCAGGAGATCGCGGCCGTGATCGCCACCGATCGCTACATCGCCCAGGACGCCGCGGACAAGATCGTGGTCGAGTACGAGGAACTGGAGCCGATCGTCACCCCGCAACGCTCCTTGGAGGCGGACGCCCCATTGATCCGCGACGACAAGGAGGACCAGGACACCAACCAGTGCTACACCTGGGAGTCGGGTGACAAGGAGGCGACTGACGCCGCGTTCGCCAAGGCGGACAGGGTGGTGACACTGGACACCTTCTACCCGCGCTCGCATCCGTCCCCCCTGGAGACATGTGGCATCGTGGCCGACGTCAACTCGGCCACCGGGCAGGCAACCCTCTACATGACCTCGCAGGCCCCCCACGCTCACCGCACAGTTTTCGCTCTCGTCGCGGGGCTCCCCGAGCAGAACATCCGGATCGTGTCCCCCGACATCGGGGGCGGGTTCGGCAACAAGGTGCCGGTCTATCCCGGATATGTGGTGGCCACTGCCGCCTCGCTCGTCATCGGGAAGCCGATCAAATGGGTGGAGACACGCTACGAGAACCTGATCTCGACCGGGTTCGGCCGCGACTACCACATGCATGGCGAGCTCGCGGTGGACGGCGAGGGGAAGATCCTCGGTCTACGAGTCGACATGCTCTCGGACCAGGGGGCGTTCTTCTCCGATGCCCAGCCCACAAAGTTCCGGGCCGGCCTCTTCCACATCGTCACCGGGTCCTACGACTATCCGGTGGCCCACGTGACCACCCGCGGCGCCTACACCAACAAGGCGCCCGGCGGTGTCGCCTACCGGTGCTCGTTCCGGGTCACCGAGGCCTCGTACATGATCGAGCGCCTGGTACAGAACGCCGCGTACGAGATCGGAATGGACCCGGCCGAGTTCCGTCGGAAGAACTTCATCAAGAAAGACCAGTTCCCCTACCTGTCCCCCACCGGGTTCGTATACGACTCCGGCGACTACGAGACCGCGCTGGATCTGGCGATGGAGATGGTCGGCTGGGACGAGATCCAAGAGGAGAAGAAGCAGGCCCGGGCCGAGGGGAGGTTGGTCGGGATCGGACTTGCCTCGTTCACCGAGGTGGTAGGCGCCGGGCATGGTGATGACTTCGACATCCTCGGGCTTCGCATGTTCGACTCGGCCGAGCTGCGGGTCCACCCCACCGGCAAGGCGATCCTCAAGCTCGGAGTGCGCACCCAAGGCCAGGGTCACGAGACGACGTTCGCCCAGATCGTGGCCGAGGAGCTCGGCATCCCCTCATCCGACATCAAGGTGGTCGAAGGCGACACGGATAACACCCCCTATGGGCTCGGCACCTACGCCTCGCGCTCAACCCCGGTCGCCGGCGCCGCCACGGCCGTCGTGGCACGGAACCTGCGGGAGAAGGCCAAGAAGATCGCAGCCCATCTTCTCGAGGCATCAGAGGATGACCTTGAATGGGAGGTGGGCAAGTTCTCGGTCAAGGGTGACCCCGACTCGTCGGTGACCATCCAGGACGTGGCCTTCGCCGCCTACACCAACCTCCCCGAGGGCGTGGAGGCCGGCCTCGAGGGTGTGCATTACTACGACCCGCCCAACATGACCTATCCGTTCGGAAGCTACATCGTCGTGGTCGACGTGGATCCCGGCACGGGGCAGTGGAAAGTCCGCAAGATGGTGGCGGTCGACGATTGCGGGGTCAGGATCAACCCGATGATCGTCGAGGGCCAGATCCATGGCGGGCTGACCGAGGGCTACGCAATGTCCTCCATGCAACACATCTCCTTCGACGATCAGGGCAACTGCATCGGGGCCAACTTCCTCGATTATCTGATCCCCACCGCGTGGGAGACCCCGCGATTCGAGCTCGGTGAGACGGTTACCCCTTCGCCTCACCATCCGATCGGGGCCAAGGGTGTCGGCGAGTCGGCCACGGTCGGCTCCCCGGCCGCTTTCGTGAATGCGGTGGTCGATGCGCTGTGGCACCTCGGGGTGCGGAACATCGACATGCCGGTCTCGGCGGACCGGGTGTGGGCCGCCATGGAAGAGGCCAAAGCCTGATGAATCGCGAGCTGTTGGCGCTAGCGGCGGATCTGAGCCGCCGGCACCAGCCGTTCCTGGTGGCCACTGTGGTCTGGGCGCGGGGTCCTTCGTCGGGAAAACGCGGGTCATCCGCCATCATCGACGCCGAGGGCAACGTCACCGGTTGGATCGGCGGCGCTTGCGCCGAGCCGGTCGTGCGCAGAGAGGCGCGAGAAGCGATCGGCGATGGCAAGCCGAGGTTGCTGTTCCTGGGCACACCGGAGGACATCCGTGAGATCGATCGGCCGGACGTGATCTCGGTGCCGATCTCCTGCACCAGCGAAGGCGCCCTCGAGGTGTTCTTGGAGCCCATGCTCCCCCAGCCCCATATCGTGGCCGTTGGCCGCTCGCCGGCAGTGAGAACGCTGACCCATCTCGCGGCAGCCCTCGACTGGAGGGTGACCGTGGTCGACGACGAGGGCCAACTCGATGACCATCCCGGTGCCACCGAGGTCGTCACCACCTTGACCATGCCCAACGGCGTCGACGCCCGCTCCTCGATCGTGATCGCGACCCAGGGGCACTATGACGAGCCCGCCCTGGAGGCCGCCCTGGCCACCGCCGCCGGCTACATCGGCCTGGTCGCGTCGGCGAAACGGGCGGAGACCGTGCTCGGCTACCTACGTGACCGCGGCGTCTCCCAGGAGCAGTTGGATCGGATCACCGCTCCGGCCGGTGTCGACCTCGGCCACATCCAGCACCGCGAAATCGGGGTGGCCGTCCTCGCCGAGCTGGTGGCCCTGAGGGCCCGGGGCGAGATCGGGGACTGGGTCGGGTCGGCCCTACCATCCCACACCGCCATCGACCCCGTGTGCGGGATGGAGGTCGAGGTGGCTAGCGCGAAGTGGATCAGCGAGCACGACGGCGAGACCTACTACTTCTGCGCCCCGGCGTGCAAGACCGCATTCGAGAAGACCCCCGAGGCATTTCTCGCCGAGGCGCGCTAGCCGGGTTCCTTTACGTGTGCACCAGAGCACCCAGCGCACCCTGGAAACGTGCGACCAGCTCGGGCAGCCACCCAGGCTCCACGTGCTCGACCTCGAACAGCGACGTGTATCGGTCCTCGACGACGGCCTTCGCCGGCAGCCCGGAGAGTCGGCCATGACGAAAATGAGCTTCCCCCGTCTGCCAGAAGATCATGTCCCGTCCCCGACTCCGGGTGAAGACGAACTGGCTGCTGTAGTTGGCGCGACGGTGGAGGACGAGGTCGATGGCCGAGCCCCGCCGACGGCATTGTGCCCCGGCATCCTCCTCGAGTATCTCGGCGTCGTCAGGCCACTCGTCGGCGGGATGGCAATAGGAGCGGTTGGCCCGGGGCCACGACTCCCGGGTCTTGAGGACGATGCCCTCAATCGGCAGTCTCACCAGATAGGGAAGGCTCGAATCAGGGTCTGGGTTGCGGGCGAGGAGAAACGGCTCCACGCCGCGAATCTGCCATCGATTGGCGCGGTTTAGGCTTCTTCGTTGTGATCCCTGACACGATCGAAGAACTGGGACAGCACCTCGACGACCTCGACTACTTCGCCGACGAGAGCCTGGTCGTGGCCATCCACCTCGCCGTCCAGTTGGGGAGGCCGCTGTTCCTCGAGGGCGAGGCCGGTGTCGGTAAGACCGAGGTGGCCAAGGTCCTGGCGAAGATGGCCCCCACCGATCTGATCCGGCTCCAGTGTTACGAGGGTCTCGACGTGGGCCAGGCCCTCTACGAATGGGACTACGCCCGGCAGATGATGGCGATCCGCCTCCTCGAAGCCCGCGGTGAGGGGGCAACGGCCACGCCGGACGACATCATGAGCCGTGATTATCTCATCGCCCGGCCCCTGCTCCAGACGATCGAGACGAGCAATGACGGGCACCGGCCGGTGCTTCTCATCGACGAGTTGGACCGAGCCGACGAGGAGTTCGAAGCTTTTCTCCTCGAGTTGCTCTCCGACTTCCAGGTCACCATCCCCGAGATCGGTACCATCAAGGCCCAGACCCCTCCCATCGTCGTGCTCACATCGAACCGCACCCGGGAGATCCACGACGCCCTGAAGCGTCGCTGCGTGTATCACTGGATCGACTACCCGAGCCCGGCCCGGGAGTCGGAGATCATCACCCGCAAGGTTCCCGAGCTCGAGGCCGAGTTGGCCGACACCCTGAGTGAGGCGATGCGCCGACTCCGGGGGATGGAGTTGTTCAAGCCGCCAGGCGTGGCCGAGACACTCGACTGGGCGGAGTCTCTTCGCCTCCTCCGGGCAGGCGAGTTGTCGCCGGCCACCATCGAGAACACGATCGGGGTCGTCCTCAAGTACAAGGACGACATCGATTCGGTCCGCGCCGCTGGCGTGGACACCCTGGTGGGATGAGCCGGCGCGGCCTCATCGACCAACTGAGCACCTTCTCGGCCGCGCTTCGCAATCGAGGCTTGACCGTCACCGCCGACCAGACAACCGACATGGCCCGCGCCCTCACTCTGGTCGACCTGACCCGTCGTTCCCAGGCCGCGTCGGCATTGCGTGCCCTGACCGTCTCCGACCCGGGTCAGATCCCGGTGTTCGACGAGGAGTTCGATCAGTTCTTCGATCGTTTGCGACCACCCTCATTGGTCGATCGCAACCCGGACATACCGTCGGAATCCCGTGCCGCCTACGCCATCACGGGTCGCGGCGGGACCACCGAAGCCCCGGTCAGCGAGCAGGCCGGCGCCTCGGCTGTGGAGAGGCTGTCGACCCGGGACTTTGCCGACCTCGACGACCAGGACCTCCAGGAGGCCCGTCGGCTGGTCATGACGATGATGTGGCACCCCACCGACTACAAGACTCGCCGCTGGTCTCCAGGCGACGGGAATCGGCCCGACATGCGCCGCACCCTGCGCGAGGCGGTAGGCCCGACCGGTGACATCATGCGCATGAGCTGGAAGCGGCGTCGCCGCAAGGAGCGCCCGCTGATCATCATCGCCGACGTTTCGGGATCGATGGAGAAGTACGCCGACATCTTCCTCGTGTTCTCCCACGCCGCCCAGCGTCGCCTCCGGGAGGTCGAGATCTTCACCTTCTCGACGCACCTGAGCCGGATCACGGAGGACATGCGACGCCGCGACACGAAAACAGCCCTCGCCCGTGTCGCGATGAGGGTCACCGACTGGTCGGGCGGAACCCAAATCGGTGACGCCCTCGCCGAATGGAACCGGCGGTGGAGCCGTCGTCTGGCACGGGGAGGCCCCGTCGCCCTCATCCTGTCCGACGGCTGGGACTGTGGCGACCCCGGGGTTCTGGCCACCGAGATGGCCCGGCTCGCCCGATCGGTGCATCAGGTGATCTGGCTCAACCCTCTCGCGGCGCGGTCCTCGTATCAGCCATTGACCCGGGGCATGCAGGCGGTGCTGCCCCACGTCGATCAGCTGTTGCCGGCGGCTAGCGTCAACGACTTCAGGGGAGTGGTGCGGGTGCTCGATTCCGTAGCCGGAGCCAGGTGATGAGAAACCAGAT
Source organism: Acidimicrobiia bacterium (assembly GCA_050742015.1). Classification (GTDB taxonomy): domain Bacteria; phylum Actinomycetota; class Acidimicrobiia; order Spongiisociales; family ZC4RG35; genus JARDZU01. The sequence continues at coordinate 6,970 of JBOGEV010000312.1, read as the reverse complement.
CGAAGTGCGAAATCGCTGGGTCGGTGAAGGCAAGAAGGTGGCGGTTGCCACAGTGATCCGGGTCCATGGCAGTGCGCCCCGGCCCGAAGGTTCCAAGTTCCTCGTCTCCGACGCCGGGGACATGGAGGGCTCCGTCAGCGGCGGGTGTGTCGAGAACGATGTCTTCCTCCACGCCCAGCATGTCATCGAGACAGGTGCGCCGAAGACGGTCACCTATGGCATCGCCGATGACGACGCCTTCGAGGTGGGCATGGCGTGTGGCGGGACCATCGACGTGTTCATCGAGCCCTGGTGAACCCGATCGAGGCGATACAGGGGATACTGGAGCGCGAGGAATATGGATCCGTCGTCACCTTCGTCGACGGGCCAGACCTCGGCTCGAAAGTGGTGATCGCCTCGTCGGGCGAGGTGGTGGCCGGCCGGCTTCCCGGAGGAGTCGACTCCGACATGACCGCCGACGCCATGGTGTTGATGGACCACGAGCAGCACCGGGCGATGGAGTACCCGCCTCACACGGTGTTCATCGAGTCGCTGGCGCCGCCCCAGGAGATGGTGATAGTCGGCGCAGTACACATCGGTCAGGCACTGGCCAGCTTCGCGACGCAGATGGGATACCGTGTGACAGTCATCGATTCCCGCGGCGCCTTCGCCACACCGGAGCGATTCCCCAGCGCCCGCATCCTGGTCGGGTGGCCGGAGAACGTCATCGGTCAGGTGACACTCGACCGGAGGACCTGGGTGGTGATCCTCTCCCATACCCCTCCCCACGAGGACCCGGTGCTCGAAGCGGCCTTGAAGAGCCCGGTGCGCTACATCGGATGCATGGGCAGCCGCCGCACCCAGGACCTCAGAGTGGAACGACTGAGGGCGATGGGCTTCTCCGACGAGGACATCGCCCGGGTGAGGGGCCCGATCGGCCTCGATATCGGGGCGGAGAGCCCGCAGGAGGTCGCGGTCTCCATCCTGGCCGAGATGACCATGGTCCGATACGGGCATGGCACCGGCCTCTCCCTGCACGGCATCGAGGGGCGGGTCCACAAACAGAGACCCGTGGACGCAGCCGGGGAGGGGGGATCATGATCTGGACGTGGACCGAGGCCCAGATCCCCTCCCGTACCCTGTCCGGGTGACACAGAGCTCAGACGAGGCACTGCGCGCCGACATTCGCCGGCTCGGCAATCAACTGGGCGATGCCCTGGTGCGTCAGGACGGTCCCCAGTTGCTGGATCTGGTGGAAGAAGTGCGGGCGCTGGGCAAGTCGTCACGACGAGGCGGAAGCAGCGAGGCCGCAGCCAAGCTCGACCGGCTTCTCGCCGAGCTCTCCATCGACAGGGTCATCCCACTGGTCCGGGCATTCACCAGCTACTTCTACCTCGCCAATGTCGCCGAGCAGGTGCACCGCATCGACCAGCTGGGAGTCGCCGATCTGGGGCTGGCCGCCACGGTCGACAGGGTGCTCGAGGCGGGTGTCGAGCCCGAGGTGCTGGCCGACGTCCTGGAGAGGCTCGAGATGCGGCCGGTGTTCACCGCCCACCCCACGGAGTCGGCCCGTCGATCGATATTGAGCAAGACGATCCACCTGGCCGAGCTCATCGAGCGGCGACTCGACGCGGGCATTGACGACGTCGGCCTGATCGATCGCCGGACGGCAGAGCTGATCGATCAGATCTGGCAAACCGACGAGCTGCGGCTGCAGAAGCCGAATCCGGTGGAAGAGGCCCGGTCCGCCCTCTACTACCTGGTCCAGATCGCCACCAAAGTCATGCCGGACCTCGGTGACAGGATCGACTACGAGCTGGCCCGCCTCAGTGCCGAAGCCCCACAGAGCCCGATCAGATTCGGCTCCTGGGTGGGCGGGGACCGGGACGGGAATCCGGGAGTGACCCCGGAGGCGACGAAGGAGACACTGCTCCTCCAGCACGATCGCGGGCTTCGCCACCTCACCGAGCTCATCGAAGAGCTGGCCGATGAGCTATCCGTCTCCGAGCATCTGGCTCCGATCAGCGACGCCATGGAAGAGTCGCTCGCCGCGGACCGTGAGGCTCTGCCCGATGTCTGGCAGAGGGAAGGGCGACGTACTGCGGCCGAGCCCTACCGCTTGAAATGCTCATACATCCACGATCGATTGATCAACACCAGGAACCGGCTCCAGCAGGGTCTCCCCCACATCCCCTTCGTCGACTACGCCCACCCGCTCGACCTGCTGGCCGATCTCGACCTGATGGCCGAGTCCCTCTTCGAGGCGAGGGGTGAGTTGATCGCCGAGGGATCGCTGGCCCGTGTGCGACGGGCGGTGGAGACCTTCGGGTTCCACATGGCGATCCTGGATGTCAGGGAGCATGCCGCGAAGCACCGGGAGGCGATCAGTGAGATGTTCTCCCTCGTCGGGATCGACTACCGGGCGATGGATCGAGACGACCGCCCGAGGCTGCTCTCCGATGAGCTGAAGGGAACCCGCCCGCTGAGCGGCCTGACCACGACCCTGAGCGACGATTCGGGAAGGACCCTCGGCACCTTCCATGCCGTGAGGGAGGCCAAGGACCTGTACGGGGAGCAGGTGATCGAGAGCTACATCATCTCGATGACCGAGAGCGCCGCCGACGTGCTCGAAGCCGCAGTGTTGGCTCGGGAAGCCGGTCTGGTCGACCTGCAGCGTGATATCGCCCGGATCGGGCTCGTCCCCCTCGTCGAGACCATCGACGACCTGCGCAACGCAGGGGCCCTCCTCGAGGACCTGTTCACCGACCGGCAGTACCGGCGGATCCTGGAGCTTCGCGGCAACAGCCAGGAGGTGGTCCTCGGATACTCCGACTCCAACAAGGAGGGTGGGATCTCCACCAGTCAGTGGGAGATCTACAAGGCACAGCGGGCGATGCGTAACGTGGCCGAGCAGCACGATGTCCATCTCCGGCTCTTCCATGGCCGGGGTGGAACCATCGGCCGGGGTGGTGGTCCCACCCACGCCGCCATCCTGGCCCAGCCCTATGGGACCATCGACGGGGACTTGAAGGTCACCGAGCAGGGCGAGGTCATCTCGGAGAAGTACGGGCACCCGGCCATCGCCGCCCGCAACCTGGAGCTGGCACTGGCTTCGGTGCTCGAGTCGTCGCTGCTCCATCGCCGATCACGCAAGCCCAAAGAGACGCTGGACCGATGGACTGAGGCGATGGACTGCTTCTCAGCCGAGGCCTACTCCTCGTATCGGGACTTCGCCCAACACCCGAGTCTCGTTCCTTACTTCCTCACCTCGACCCCCGTCGAGGAGCTGGGCAGGCTCAACCTCGGGAGCCGGCCATCACGCCGTCCCGGAGGTGTCGGAGGCATCGAGGACCTGAGAGCGATCCCCTGGGTGTTCGGATGGACGCAAACCCGGCAGATCGTCCCCGGCTGGTTCGGGGTGGGCACCGGCATCCAGGCAGCGCGCAAGGCCGGGTATGGAGTAGTGCTCGACGAGATGGCACAGGAGTGGGGCTTCTTCCAGACCTTCCTGTCCAACGTGGAAATGACCCTGGCCAAGACCGACCTCGACATCGCCGAACGGTACGTGTCGAGCCTGGTGCCCGATGAGCATCGGGGTCTGCTCGACTTGATCCGGTCGGAGTGCGAGCTGACGACCGAGGAAGTGCTCTCCTTGCGCCGGATGCCCGATCTGTTGGGCGATCTGCCCCTTCTCAAGAGGACCCTCGGCGTCCGGGACATCTATCTCGACCCGATCAACTACCTCCAGGTGTCGCTGTTGGCCCGGAGCCGGGCCGGCGAGTCCGGCGACGACCTCAACCGAGCCCTTCTCCTGACGGTCAACGGGATCGCCGCCGGGATGCGGAACACGGGGTGAACCACACCCGTAGGCTTGCACCTCATGCCGCTCACGATCCTCGATCACCCCCTCGCCGCCGACCTCCTCTCCATCCTCCGGGACAGGGACACCGAGCCGCCCGAGTTCCGTCAGATCGCCGAGAGGCTCGGTTATCTGCTCGTCGCCGAGGCTCTGTCCGACATGCCCACCGTCGACGTCGAGATCGAGACCCCTCTGGAGAAGGCGAGTGGTCGCCAGCTTCGCCGCCCCGTCGTGGCGGTGGCCGTGCTCCGCGCCGGGCTCGGGCTTCTCGAATCGGTGCTCACCCTGGTACCCGATGCAGCGATTGGCTTCGCCGGCGTGCAGCGCAATGAGGAGACTGCCGAACCGATCGAGTACTACAACAAGTTCCCCCAGCTCTCCTCGGCCCGGGTCCTGATCCTGGAGCCGATGCTGGCCACCGGCGGGTCGTTGTCGTGGGCCATCGACAAGGTCAAGGAGAACGGCGCCAAGGACATCACGGCGATCTGCGTGGTGACCGCGCCCGAAGGCTTGGCGGTGATCGAAGAGAAACACCCCGACGTGCGCATCGTCGCCGCGGCCCAGGACAGGGAGCTCAACCCCAGTTTCTACATCGCACCCGGCCTGGGGGACATGGGAGACCGTTTGTTCGGGACCCTGTGACCGTCTTCGAGGAGGCAGTCCTCGAGGTCATCTGCTCACTGGAGGCCGGAGAGATCGTGACCTATGGCGAGGTGGCCGACCAAGCCGGGTTTCCCGGGGCGGCCCGGGCGGTCGGCACGGTCCTCCGCAACTGCGACGGGCAAGTCGTCCCCTGGTGGCGGGTGGTCGGCGCCGGTGGGCAGATCCGGACGCCAGGCAAGGAGCGCCAGGTGGACCTCCTCAAGGCGGAGGGCATCCTGGTGATGGGGGGCAAGGTGGTGGGCGTCAGGGACCGCTGAGCTCGGTTTCCGGAGTTGGGCGTAGGCTCCGATTTCGCGAAAACGGAGGTAACGATGGCCATCACAGTGTCGAGTGTCGGTGAGGCCAACGGCGTCCCCGACACGGTCGAGATCGATGTCGGTGTCTCCGTCCTCGCCAGAAGCGTGGCCGAGGCCACCAAGACAGCTGCCGAGAGCGGCCAGGCCGTAGCCGCGGCCCTTGCCGCCGGGGGTGTCGCCGAGACCGATGTCTCGACCACCGAGTACACCATCCAGCCGGAATACGACTACTCCGGGAATCAGCAGCGTCTCCTCGGCTACAGAGTCGGGAACACAATGCGGGCCGAGATGCGTGACGTGACCCGGGCCGGCGAGATCGTCGATTCGGTGTCGGCCGCCGGAGGTGACCACTCGCGGGTCAGAGGGCTGCGGTTCAGTGTCGCAGACGATGCCGCGCTGGAGGCTTCCGCCCGGGAAGCCGCCTGGAACGACGCCGTGGCCAAGGCGAATCAACTGGCCACCCTCTCTGGCCAGACATTGGGCAGGGCGACCTCGATCACCGAGACGGTGCGGAGCCCGGCGGCCCCCATGCGGATGATGGCGGCCGACATGGCAATGTCAGAGGGGGCGACCACCCCGATCCAGCCGGGCACCACGACGGTGACCGTCGATCTTCGGGTCGAATTCGCTGTCTCGGAGTGAACTCCCGGGGGAATACGGGGACATCTCGATAACCTTGAGATGGTCAACAGGCGAGCGCATTTGAACGACCACTCACTCCGCATCTATGACTCGATGCTCGGGCTGCTCTCGAATGCCGAGAACCCGACGCCTCTGGTCAGGCTCAACCACGTCGTGGGCTTCGAGCACACCGAGGTCTACGCCAAGCTCGAGTGGTACAACCCATTCGGCTCGGTCAAGGACCGCATCGCATCCAACATGATCGCCGAGGCCGAGGAGCAGGGCGAGCTCACCGACGAGGACCTGGTCGAGCCGACGTCGGGCAACACCGGGCTCGGGCTGGCCATGATCGGCAACGCACTCGGCTATTCCCTGACCACACCACTGTCCAGCGCCATCCCCATCGAGAAACGGACCATTCTCCGCTTCTTCGGTGCGACCGTCGAAGAGCTCGAGGACGACCTGTGCCCCGCTCCGTGGGCACCGGAGGGCGCCATCGCCCGTGCGATGGAGATCGCCGAGAAACCCGACTTCGTGATGCTCAACCAGTACAAGAATCCGTCCAACCCCTCTGCCCATTACCGCACCACGGGACCCGAGATCTGGCACCAGACCGACGGGACGGTCACCCACTTCGTCGCCGGGATGGGGACCTGCGGCACCATCACCGGCACCGGGCGCTTTCTCAAGGAGCAGAGCCCCGACATCGAGGTGATCGGGGTCCATCCCGGAGAGGGTCACGACATCCCCGGGGTGCGCAGCATCCGCCAGTTGAAACAGACCGAGTTCTTCCTGCCGGACGAGTACGACAACATGGTCGAAGTCCAGAACGATGACGCCTATGCGCTCACGCTCCGTCTCAACCGCGAGGAGAGCATCCCGGCCGGCCCCAGCTCGGGCATGGCCCTTGCCGGGGCCCTGGCCACCATCCCCGATGCCCCGGGGAACAAGGTGGTGGTGATCTTCCCTGACAACGCCTTCAAGTACGCCTCCTCGATGGCCAGGCACATCAGTGGCCTGGCTCCGACCGCGATGCCCCGGGCCAAGAGTCGGCGGGAGGAGCTGTTCGACGCCATCATCGAGCACACCCGACACAACCCCCATCTGACTGTCGACGTAGACGCCGCGCACGACCGGCTCGAAAGAGAGCGCCCGCTCGTTGTTGACGTGCGTCAGCCCGAAGACTTCGCCCAGGGGCACCTCCCGGGAGCGATCAACATCCCGCTTCTCGAGTTGCCCGACAGCCAGGACCTCCTTCCCCCCGACCTGGACACCCCCGTGCTCACCGTCTGCGGGCGAGGCAACATCTCGCTGCCCGGCGTGCTCTATCTCAACTCCCTCGGCTATCGCGACGCCCACAGCATCACCGGCGGGATCACCGCCTGGATCGACCGGGGGTTCGAAACGGTCTAGTGGCCCGTCGCTGAAATAGCTACGCAGTCTCGCCGGCCCTCGACGCCGCTGGCGGCGTCCTCGTCCTCGACGAACGATCAGGTGCGCCTTCGTCCTGCGTCCTTGCCAGCGACCCCGATGCCTCGGCGACACCGCGGCA
>JBOGEV010000311.1:0-5067 GCA_050742015.1 Acidimicrobiia bacterium | reverse complement strand
CCCCACATCTCCACCGGGGAGATGTTTCGACAGCACGTCTCGGCGGGCACCGAACTGGGCCGGCGAGTGGACTCGATCTTGAAGTCGGGGGCGTACGTCCCCGACGAGATCACCGTGGAGATGCTCGGGGAGCGCATCGCCGAGCCCGATGCCCGGGCGGGTTTCATCCTCGACGGTTTTCCCCGGACCGGACCTCAGGTGGAGGCACTCGACGATTTGATCGGGGCCGATGGCCTCGACACGCTGGTGCTGTTCGAGGTGGACGAGGACGCCCTGGTGGAGCGGTTGCTGGCGCGAGGCCGTGCCGACGACACCGAGGACACCATCCGTAACCGCTTCGAGGTGTACCGGGAACAGACCGCCCCCCTCCTCGAGATCTACGGCTCCCGGGGAATCGTGGTCAACGTGGACGGCCTGGGCGAGATCGACGAGGTCACCGACAGGATCCTCTCCGTCCTGGAAACGCAGAACGTAGAACGTAAAACGCACGACGAGATCACGAGCCAACCGGAGGTTGGCCCATGATCACCATCAAGTCCAAGCGTGAGTTCGCCAAGATGCAAAAGGCGGGCGCCGCCGTCGCCGCCATCCATGAGGCGGTGCGGGAGACAGCCGCCCCCGGGGTCCCGTTGCTCGCCCTCGAGGAGATCTCGGCAAGAATCCTGGAAGCGCGAGGCTGCACGTCATCGTTTCTCGGCTACCACGGCACCTACCCCGCCACGCTGTGCCTGTCCCCGAACGACGTCATCGTCCATGGCATCCCCACCTCCCACCGTCTCGAAGAAGGGGACATCCTCTCGGTCGACGCCGGCGCCATCTTCGAGGGTTTCCATGGTGACGCTGCCTTCACCATGCCCATAGGCCGCGTGAGCAGGGAGGCACAGGATCTCATCGATGTGACCGAGGAGGCCCTCTGGGCGGGGATCCGCCAGGTGCGCAAGGGTTTTCACCTGGGAGACATCGGGGCGGTCGTGGCCGAGGTAGGGCAGAGCAATGGTTACGGCGTGGTCGAGGAATACGTGGGTCATGGCATCGGCCGGCAGATGCATGAAGAGCCTCAGGTTCCCAACTACGGCCAACAGGGCCAGGGGCTTCGCCTGCGCACCGGCATGGCCCTCTGCATCGAGCCCATGTTCAACATCGGCGACAAGCACACCACGGTCGACGACGACGGATGGACGGTTCGCACCCGGGATGGATCGCTTTCGGCGCATTTTGAGCACACGATTTGCCTCACCCCGGACGGACCTGAGGTGTTCACGGCCGGTGAGCAGCCGATCGCGGTGGAATTTGAGCAGAGTGCGGCTCGTGGTTAAACTCAGGGGACCGTTGCGGCGTCATTTTGCGCCGTTCAACGCTCATTCAGGCCAGGACGTCGTCGTCCCTACCCCCGAATCAGGTTTCTGGGCCGGGTTCAACGATGGCCTGGAAACGTTCGCGCACGTCCAAGTGACAACCGGTGAAGGTTGCCCAATGTGCGCCGAGACCATTTGAGATTTTGGAGCAGATGATGAAGGTACGACCTTCCACCAAGAGAATGTGTGAGAAATGTCGGGTCATCCGACGCCGTGGCCGCGTCTGGGTGATCTGCAGCAACCCCCGTCACAAGCAACGGCAAGGATGATCTGAGTGGCACGTATTGCAGGTGTTGACCTCCCCCGGGACAAGCGGCTCGAGATCGGGCTGACCTACATCTATGGCATCGGGCTCACCCGCGCCCAGCGGGTCTGCGCCGAGACCGGGGTGGACCCCGACACCCGGATCCGTCAGCTGACCGACGACGAGGTGACCCGGATCCGTCGTTTCATCGAAGCCAACTTCGACGTCGAGGGTGACCTGCGGCGCGAAGTCCAGCAGAACATCAAGCGAAAAATCGAGATCGGCAGCTACCAGGGCATCCGCCACCGGCGCGGCTTGCCCGTGCGCGGACAGCGCACCCACACCAACGCCCGCACCCGCAAGGGGCGTCGCATGGCGATCGCCGGTAAGAAGAAAGTCACGAAGTAGGAGTTTCGAAGAGAGTGGCAAAGCAGCAAGGCGCCAAGCGGGTCCGACGTCGGGAGCGAAAGAACATCTCCCACGGTCAGGCCCACATCAAGGCGAGTTTCAACAACACGATCATCTCCATCTCCGACCAGACCGGGGCCACGGTCGCCTGGACCTCAGGCGGGTCGGTGGGCTACAAGGGCTCTCGCAAGTCGACTCCCTATGCGGCGCAGGTAGCGGCCGAAGAGGCGGCCCGTCGGGCTGGTGAGCACGGTATTCGCAAGCTCGACGTGATCGTCAGCGGCACCGGCTCTGGCCGGGACACCGCGGTCCGCACGCTGCAGAACATGGGCATGGAAGTCACCTGGATCCGTGACGTGACCCCCATCCCGCACAATGGCTGCCGTCCCAAGAAGCGACGGCGCGGCTAATGGCTCGCTACACCGGCCCCCGTCACAAGGCTTGTCGTCGCGCTCGGACCCCGCTGTGCCAGTCGAAGCGATGCCCGGTCGATCGTCGTCCCTATCCCCCCGGTCAGCACGGTCGGGGCCGGATTCGGGAGAGCGACTATCTGATTCAGCTCCGCGAGAAGCAGAAGCTGCGCACCATGTACGGCGTCCTCGAGCGCCAGTTCCGCCTCTATTACAAGGAGGCCGCCCGTCGTCCCGGAATCACCGGCGACAACCTGCTCCAACTCCTGGAGCAGAGACTGGACAACGTCGTATGGCGCTCCGGTCTCGCCGCCACCCGTCCCCAGGCCCGTCAGCTCGTCAATCACGGGCACTTCAAGGTCAACGGGAGGAAGGTGGACATCCCGTCCTATCAAGTCCGTCCCGGTGACACCGTCACCCTGAAGGACAAGAGCAAGGACGCAATCGTCATCCAGCACGCCGTGGACACACAGGGACGCGAGGCTCCGGCCTGGCTCAGTGTCGACCTCGGCGAGCGGAAGGTGGATGTGACCGATCATCCCAGAAGGGATCAGATCGACACAGCCATCAACGAGCAGTTGATTGTCGAGCTCTACTCGAAGTGAGGTAATGCCTTGTTGATCGTTCAGCGCCCCCAGATCGAAGAGGAAGCGATCTCCGACATCAGGTCGAAGATCGTGGTCGAGCCTCTCGAACCAGGCTTCGGATACACCCTCGGCAACACGTTGCGTCGCACCCTGCTCTCACGCATTCCCGGTGCGGCCGTCACCTCGATCCAGATCGAGGGGGTCGAGCACGAGTTCTCGACCATCACCGGCGTGGTCGAGGATGTGGTCGACATCATCCTCAACATCAAGCGGATCGTGGTTCGCATGGAGGACAGCGACGTCCAGACGCTGTATCTCTCCGCCAAGGGCGCCGGGGAAGTCACCGCCGGCGACTTGAAGCTCCCGGCAGGCGTCGAGATCGTCAACCCGGAGCTCCACATCGCAACCTTGAGTGCCAGTGGGCGTCTCGAGATGGAGATGACCGTTTCCCCCGGCGTGGGATATCGCACCGCCGACGGGAACAAGGGGTCGAGCTCCGTGATCGGGGTCATCCCAGTCGACTCGATCTTCTCCCCGGTGCGCAAGGTCTCCTACAAAGTGGAGAACACCCAGGTCGGTCAGATGACCAACTTCGATCGTCTTGTCCTCGACGTCGAGACCAATGGCGCCATCGAGCCCGGCGAGGCTGTTTCCTCGGCTGGCAAGACCCTTCGTGAGCTGATGGGTCTGTTCGCGGACATCGGCGAGGGCCAGGGCTTGGAGCTGGGTGAAGTACAGCCCGAGTTCTCGGGTTCACCCGACCTCGAGCTTCCCATTGAGGCGCTCGACCTGTCGGAGCGCCCCCGCAACTGTCTGCGGCGGGCCCAGATCAAGACGGTGGGCGAGCTGGTCGAGCGGACCTCGGACGATCTGCTCAACATCACCAACTTCGGGCAGAAGAGCCTGGAAGAGGTCACTGCCAAGCTCGACGAGCTCGGCCTCAGCCTGGCCGATGCCGGCGGGAACAACTGATGCCACGGCCCCTCAAGGGCCCGCGTTTCGGTGGCTCTCCGTCTCACAGCAAGAAGATCATGGCCAACCTGGCCATCGAGTTGTTCCTCCATGAGAAGGTGACCACGACCCTGCCTCGTGCCCAGGCGGTGCGGCCGCTCGCCGAGAAGCTGATCACCAAAGCCCGCAAGGGCGATCTCCACGCCAAGCGAACCGTGCTGCGGACCATCCCCAACCGGGATGCGGTGGTCAAGCTCTTCGACGATGTCGCCCCCCGCTATGCCGACCGCCAGGGCGGCTACACCCGGATCACCAAACTCGGCCCCCGTCGCGGCGACGGCGCCGAAGAAGCCATCATCGAACTGGTCTGAACCGGCAACCTAATGCAGGGCGTCACGCATACGTGACGCGGTGCATTGAGAATGGGCCAAAGGTGGGCCGGCGGTGACGTTAGGCGACGATGCCGACCAGCAGGCCGGTCACGAAGATGGTGCCGCCGCCGATGACGACCTGGATCGGGGTCACCTTGTGATGAAGGAGCTGGCGGGCGATCACGCTGTCGAGCATGGTCACACCGCCGACTAGCAGGATCACCACGCCGGCGATCAGGAGCAGGTTGGAAACCAGTTCGGCGAAGATCACGCACAGGACCAGGAGCAACACGGCCGCGGCCAGGCCGATCCGGCTGAAAACCCAATCGGGGAGCTTGGCGCCGAACCTCTCTTTCGCCCGCGCCAGATAGCCGTCCAACCTCGAGTTGCCCTTGGGCTTGGGCGTCTTGACGGCGGCCGTCTTGGTGGCGGTGGCCTCGGTTCGCACGGCCTTTGCCGACTGGGTCTTTTCGGGCTTGGCGGTCTTTTGCCGGCTGAAACGCTTCGGCTTGCCGTTGAGGGAAGCTGCCTCCTGTTCGAAGGCGGCCCGATCGGAGATGTCGAGTAACAGGACCTCCCCTTCGGCGGCGACCCGGATTCCCTCAGGAACGGCGGAGATGTCGATGGTCTCGATCGGCCAGTCACCGATCACGTGCTCTCCCGAGGCAACCTGGAGTCGACCTTCGTTGAGCAGGACTGTCGCGGGTAATGCATGGCTGTCGCCAGGCAGCCGCAACGAAG
>JBOGEV010000310.1:0-11175 GCA_050742015.1 Acidimicrobiia bacterium | reverse complement strand
GTCGACTCCTCGGCGCCGATCTCGCTTCAATGGGGCCGCGCCTTTCAAGGCGCGGAAACGATCTTTTGCTGCTCTGCCCCGAATGCCACGATCAGGCTTCAATGGGGCCGCGCCTTTCAAGGCGCGGAAACAGCGCCCAATATAAGGTGTTGGTCGCCTAGGAGTTGCAAGGTCGATTTCGCGAGGTTGTCTGGAATCATGCCCTCTAGATACAGGTTCACTCTTGTAGAACCTGCATAACCCTCTCTCCCGGAACAAGTTCGAGCGGCTGCCACAGATTCGCAACCACTGCGGTACTCGAAGGCTAGACGACAGTAACCCTAGCCGTGGGCTGATACGCCTTCCCGAGGGTCTCCAAGCCAGAATCCAGCGGATTATCCGCGTTGCCCAGATCCAGGATTATGACCTGGTCCGTGCGCTGATTGATGTACTCGTTGAGCAAACCCTTCAGGCCAACGAGCTCTCGGGGGTTCAACTCGCAGAAAAATACGCTGTATTGAGCATGATCTCCATGGTCGAGGAGCGTCTTGTATACCTGATCCCTTCTCTTGTCGTCCGAGATATCGTAGGCGACGAGATAATGCCGTCGCGCTGTCATCGAGTAACCATGCCGGCATAATTCGGTACATCGCCACGAAGCCAGCGCGCCAGCAACCTGGCCTGGACTCTAATCACCGCCCGCCAAGCACAACGATAGCCGAATACAGGATGCGTCACGAATTGATCGAGTCTTGCCTCGTAGGCCCGGATCAACGCTTTGCGCCCACTGTCGTTCAGCATGCAACCGCTCGCCGCGCGCGTGAAGTCTCGGGCGACAACCATGCCCGTGTTGACGGCCGTGATAACAGCGCTGTCGGCTACGACGGGGCGAAACTCCTCCATGAGATCTAGCGCCAGTGCCGGCCGGCCGTGTCGTGGCTGATGATAGAGACCCCACCACGGATCGAGACCTTCACCCAGCAAGGCAACGCTGCATTCCTTCGCGAGGAGAGCGTATGCGAACGACAGCATCGCATTGACGGGATCGCGAGGCGGCCGCTTGTTACGATTATGAAAGCTCCACTCGATGTCGATGTCCCTCGGTCGGAGCATCTGGGCAAAATTCGCGAAGTAGTGGGCGGCAAGCGAGCCTTCCAATCCGAGGAGGGATTCAGTGCTCGTGGCCGAGTCCACCTGGCCAAGGAGCCTCGACATGGACTTGAGCGCGTGAGCCGCACGATCTCGGAGGTTTCGTCGCAGGAGGGTCCGCTGGTTGGAACCCTTCGCTGCAACCACCGACCGCGCGAAACTCAGGACGCGCGAAGGGTCTTCTGCCGCGCGAAATTGTGCCGCCCGGTCGTAGGCATTTCGAAGGGTGATGCCATGAGTCACGCCGTAGAACCAGTGCCCTTGCGACAGATGGACAATGGGAATTCCCGCCTCGCAGAGCAGATGGATGGTCTGCGCGGTGACGCCGACGTTTCCACAGAGAACGAGCTGGCTTACCTCCTTGAGTCGAACTCGGGCAAGAAGGTCCTCCTTCTTGCGCACCACAAGAGTTCCTCGACTCTTCCCTACGCTGGCTCCCTGCTCTTGCACGTAGAGCGGCAAAGCATCATCCCGCGGCGGATAGAGCCTGCGTACCTCCGGAGCCACCGGGTCTACCGGCACGCGTCGGAGGGCGAGTGTTTCATCCGGCAGGCAGATCCCGTTGAGGGAGCACTTGTTGCACTTCGGGCTGTCTTCCAGAGGATCGGGAAGGGACTTCTGAAGGGAAGCCTGTCGCGCCTGCTGGATCAGGTGGAGAGCACGCGCCTCGAGTTCCGCGGTGAACGGAACCTCGACGCGCGTGCGGGAGCCCGCGAAGTAGATGACGCCATGCTCAGTACGGTATCCGTGCTCGCGCAACAGGAGACCTTGCGCCATCAGCTGCACGCGCTCCGGTTCGTAGCACCTTTCGGGAACATTTGGTACGCGGCCCCGCTTCGTATCGACGGGAGTCGCCTCATTCCCCACCGTTGAGACCAGGTCTAGCTTGGCAGTGATGCCGAGGCGATCGGAGCTCAGACTTACCGAGCGTGCCACCCTGGGCGGTGGGTCACCCTCCCGGTCGATTCCCACGGACCCGTCGGGTCCGTTGTCATGCGGCTGCTCAGGATCCGGCAGGAGCTCGTCGCGTTTGTTGATTCGGCCATGGACGACCTGTCCGTCGACTGTGTACTCGTTGTCCGCCCAGCGTCCCTCCACGTGCATCAAATGGAAAAGACGGGGGCAGTAGGCGTACTCGTTCAGCATCCGGACCGGCAGCAGTTCCGGCCCTTCCTCGCCCTCCATTTGTGCCGGCAGGGGTTCGCGGTTCATGTGGGCCGAAGACCTCCAGGGTCGAGGTTGCCGTCGGGGAACGTCTTCATTCGCAACCTTTGTGCCCTGGTGTACGGACGGTGAGAGATGATATATACTGATATCTATCACCTATGGTGGAGGTATTCATGGGGACCACCAGCAATGGCGGGAGGGACATGCCCGAGAAGCGCCGGGCCAAGGTTTTCTGGAACGGCCGGTCTCAGGCCGTCCGACTCCCCAAGGATTTTCGATTCGAGGGTAAAGAGGTCCTGATCCGTCGTGAGGGCGAAGCCGTGGTCCTCGAGCCCATTCCGAAGAAGACGTGGCCCAAGGGATATTGGGACCGGATCGATGCGCTCAGCCACGGCCTGGAGTTTCCGGACCCCGAGCCGCTCGGCGGCGCACTTCTCGACATTCTGCCCGATGACGCGTGACCTGGCTCCTCGACACGAACGTCGTCATTCAAGCCATCCGGGGCCGTCCCGCCAAGGTTCGTCGGCGTCTCAATCGTGTAGGCCCCGACGACGTCACCGTTTCAGCGATCACTGTTGCCGAGCTCTGGTACGGGGCCGAGCGTAGCGCCGAGCCGCAAAGGAGAAAGGACGTCTTCGAGGAATTTCTGAAGCCCTATGAGGATTTGCCGTTCGATCGCCCGGCAGGCGAGCATCACGGGCGCCTCCGCCATCAGCTGCGTCACAATCCGATCGGAGAAAGAGATCTCCTCATCGCCGCGATCGCAATGGCCAACGACCTGATCGTCGTTACGAGCAACGTTCGCGAGTTTCGTCGTGTGCCGGGGCTGAAAGTGGAGGACTGGAGCGAATAGTGCGCCCCTTCTGAGGGCCATCGTTGGATGTCAGGAATATGTATCCGTCGTTGAGCGGCGAGAGCCTGCATGCCCCTGGGCTGCTCTCTCCGGCGCTATACCCTCCGCGCGGGGCTGAAGTTGAGCTTCCGGTTCGATCCGGTACCAACTTGGATGCGATGCGCTCGGAATAGAGCGAGAACCCCTCGCGCGTATAGGTCTTCGTGCGAGGGTTGAGGTACGATGAGTTCAGACATTGACAGCAAAGACCGGATCGTATCTGGAAGCGCTGGGGAATCCCATAGCGGCCATGTGAATGACGGCTCCTTGTTGAGCCCGAACCATCCGACAACTCGAAGCCCTCCTCTTCGTGGTGCGGAGGGAAACAGCGAAAGAGATCGGTATCCGAGAAGGTTCGCCATCCACATGGTCCGAGGCTTGTTGCCGGAGGAAGTGGGGTCACGGTCCATGAGGGCGTAGCGGCGGTCCTCCAGAGGATCCCAGCGCATGGACAGCTTCTCGTCCTGATAGGTCCAAGACTCGAAGAGCGTGTTGTGGACGCGCTTCGGGCTCACTCTCTCCACCAGATCACGGACGGTCTCCAGGAAATACTGGTGCCCTGAGCCCGTTATGAACTGGAACGGCGTAGGCTCGATCGTATCGGTCCGGTCATTGAGAGACGCATCGCTACCGAACGCCGCGAGAAGATCGACGGCGTCCCGGTCACTGAGACACGATCTCGCCAGAAATGCGGATGCGTGTTCGCGAAATTCCGCTGGCTTGCAGTCAATGCGTTTCCCGAGTGCCAGCTCCGCCCGGGGAACCGCAGCTGCCAGAGCCTCCAGCCAGATCTCCCGCAGCTTTTCCCGTTTCCGCTCCAGAGGCGCAACTTCTGTCTCGATCGCGCCCTTCCGCACATTACCCCGCAGCTTCCTCCGTCGAATATCAGTCAGCTCGTCTTTCACCGCCTTCTTGGCTGCGCTGTACTGCTCCTCGGCTTGCGCGCATTCATTCTCCGCTCCCTCCGATACCTCCCGGCCGAGGAGTCCTCTAGCCACTATCTCGCTCAATTGGGCGGGGTCGATAACAGAGATACCCCCGATTGCAGGTGTCCAAGTCGTACCACTCTTCCAATGCAGTCTCGCGTGCTTCTCCCCCGCATCGTGCAGCGTCACCAGCGTACCCAGGGCGGCCAGGAACCCGAGCGGGTTCGCCCCGTCGATACCGGTGAGGTCGACTGTGTCTGTTCCCGGTCTTGGCCTGCTCACGCTGCCGCTTCCTGGGTCTCCTGTTCCCTCTCGTTCACCACGGATTCGCTCGCATACCAATCGCTCAGCCTGAGGATTCCCTCGAGGTATGCCAACCCCCACCAGCCATGATGGCGGACGAGGCGCCAGAAGCGGTCCGCAATGCCCGACTCCAACCTGTGAGGCGGTGGCAAGTCAGCCCGGTCGGCCGCGCTGAGGGTGATCGGAACGCCTCTCAGTTCTCCCCCGACCGGCGGCGGATCATGATCGAAACTCACCGGAGCGAATGGACGCGCATATCCATGATGACTTACGATTAGATGGAGGAAAAGGTCAATCGACATGTTGTCGGCTGGCGGACGCGCCAGGAGCTCCGCAAGCTGAACCGAAAGCATCTCGTGGCGGAAGTCCAAGGGAAGCCCACTCGTCTCGCGGATCAGGCGGCGACGCGCAGGCGACGCGGGGATCAATGCAGACTTCGCGAGAGGCGTCGAGGCGGAGGCCGCGGCAAGCTCGTCTCCCTGATGGAGCAGAACCTGGAACCGCTCGTCGAGCTTGCCGACGTCGTGCCAGTGCGCCGCGAGTTGAACGGTCGGACTGTATTCGTCCGGCAGGCAGAGCCTCGCGACCTTTGCGGCGGTGCGTTCTACGAGATCCGTGTGGTCGTCGAGGGAGACCTCTACTCCCGCCGCGGAGGTCAAGTCGTCGTCGTCCGCGAACAGGTCGAGCTCCCTCCGGCGTGTTTTCGCCGATGCTCGGGCAAACAGAATCACGCCTCCGGCGGGGTGCTCCTCCATACGACCGAAATGAACCTCGCGCAGCATGTTGCGCCACCAGTCCGGCGGTGCTGTGGCCGCGGCCTCTTCGGTGGGTTCGCACGCCAGTACCTCCTCGAGGGCCTTGGCGATCTGGTCGCGGTCGCGTTCGGGTTGCTCCAGGAGGGCGACTAACGCCGCGACGGGAGGACATTCCATCCATGGCGCCAGGACCGCGCCGTTCAGTCGAACAGCCTGCCGTCTCCCAGCGGGCTCGAGGACCAGCTCCCACAAGTCGATCCCCTCGCGTCCCATGCCCTCTACTGGGCCTCGCTGCCCCAACGATCCGATGCCGTAGGCAGCGGGGAGCACGACGACATCGCCTGGAGCGACCCGTCGGGAATCGCGGGCGGTAGTGGATCGGTCACGGCCGCGCCAGAGGAGGAACGACTTCGACTGTGTCGCCCCGCCGCCCTCCTCCTCTGTCATGCCCTCGACGTCGCCCGTGTCTTTCGCCGGCTTTGCACCCGCGAGGAAGGAACGCAGCCCGTAGAGCGGCGCGGAAAGCATCTCGCCACTCACGGGGGGACAGAGCGCGACGGTCTCTACCCACGCTCTGGTGTCGTTAGCGGCGAGATCCGCACGCCACACTACCTGGGCCTCAGGCACGCCTCTACCCTTGCCGTGGAGAAAGAGCTGCACATCCGGCTCCGGCTCTGGCGCCGGCGAGGTCTGGCAGAGCATGTCGAGGTGCGCCGGGAGCAGAACCGGAGCATCGGGGGCTGGCGCCAGGTAGGGCGATAGATCGTCGACCTGCTCGAGGGTCGATCTAATTTGCTCGACCCCGAAGTCGATCACATCGTCCTGGGACTGCTCCTCGAGCAGCTGCCAGGTGTTGGCCAATGCCGTTCCGTAGATGGGATCGGGGTCCGCCTTATCGGGTTTGGCATCGCGGTCGCGGACAAGAATCGTCGCCGGGGAAGTGCCAGCAACGCCCATCCGATCCAGCCTGCCAAAACGCTGGCGGAGTGCATCAAGGCTCGCCACTTCCGTGACCAGGGCCTCGAAGCTGAAGTCGGCCCCCACCTCCAGACATTGTGTCGAGACCAACACAATGGGTCTTGGCGGGTCTAGGGGAGAAGCCGCTCTCAAGAACTGACTCCACCGATCGACCAGGCGATCTCGCTCGTAGGGCCGGAGGCGGCCGGTCAGGAGAACCACATCGGCCTGTTCGTCCAGCCTTTCCTGCAGCGTCGACGCGATCTCTTGTGCGGTTCGAACCCGGTTCACCATCACCACCACCCGCCGCTTGTCTTGTCCGATGTAAGTGAGTGCCCGCTCTGCAGCCTCCTCGATCAGTGGGTCCCCCGAGCGGGTCCTGCGGCTCTTGATCTGGACGAGCGCAGCCTGCTTCGAGGCCTGGAGCCGCCGGTGAAGCACTGGATGATCGAGCGCGCGCTCGCGCTCGGCACCGGGGAAGACCGCCTCCCCTGGGATATCCTGTGGCGGCGTAGCAGACAGCACGACGAACGCGAAAGGTGTAGGGACCGCCGCCTCGGACCACTTCTGCCCCCGGAACGCCTCGACCGCCCGCAACGTCTGGAAGCAGGGCACCGAGCAATGCGCCTCATCGAGCAGAACGAGGCTATCATTGGCGGCAAGACCGGCGAAGATGGATGCGGTCAGAGAGCTGCGACCGTAGCCCCTGAAAAGGAGCCGCGAACCGAGCTGGTCTACCGTGGAGGTGATGATCGCCGGCTGCGATGGGAGCCGCGCCCAGCCATCATCGCGGAACACCCCACCACGAAGACGGGCGACAGCCAGGGGGCGCTCCGTTCCGCCCACCTCGCGCAGCCGATCCGCGATCTCGCGCAGCGGCCCATCGGAGGCCTCGCCTAGCTTCTGGGCAATTTTCTTGGCGCGAGCGAATGCCTCATCAACTACGATTCGGCGATCCACTACGAACCAGATCCGACGCGGGGCGCTTCGTTCGGCAGTTGCTCGCTCCGCCTGCGCAGCGAGCGCGTGAAGCGCAATCTCGATGCACGCCGTTTTGCCGCTCGCGGTAGGTAGATCGAGCGCCCCCGGCCACGCACCGGCGGCTACCCGCTCGGCGAGCATGGATTGCCAAGGGAAGGGATCGTAGTCCCAGAGGGCGTGGAAGAAGTCAGGGAACTTGGGGAACTCGTTCAAGCCATCCCTGCTTCATCGATGTTGACGGCCCGGGCCACCCCATACCCTCGGTATCTCCCTGCCCCGATCATAATCGGCCCGCAAACCGGCTCGTCGAACACGAGGATCGCGTGTGCATGGCGGCGCTCGCTCCCGTCTTTACGGGTCAACCTCGGAAAGGCGAACGCAGGCGGCACGCCAAGATGAGCCGAAACATGGGTCACGATCACGTTACGAGGTTGGGGCAAGCCGATGCGCTTGCATGCCGACGCGATCATCGCAGCCACCTCTTTCTGGTGCGCCCCCCGGTCCTTCGTCTTCGGGTGGCGATCGAATACCACCGGCGTGACCGTGGACCAATGCGTGGCGCCTTGGGGGTAGGACGTCCATACCCGCGGCCGCAGGTTCCAAGGTGGGCTCGATCTTCTTTCGGGCGCGATCCTCCACAGACCGAGCCGCCCGAGCGCGAGATGTCGCACCTTGGCGATCGCTTGCAGCGCTTTTCGCCGTTCGTCACGCGAGATGTCGGACGGCAGACTCAGTCCCATACCAAGCAGCCGCCCGTCGGCATGCGAGTGTCCGACGAACGCCAGAGGAAGGAACGCGAGGTGGGGTTCTTCGAGAGGCGCGCCGTCGCCTTTGTGACCCGAGAGCAGTCCACGGATCCGGCCCGGGAGACCGTTGCTCTGACTGATGATGGCCTCACGCCAGCGCTGCACCACGGCGAGAACACAGGACAAATCCAGTTCGCGCTGTGGGCCATCCTCGCGCTGGAACCCTAGGACGATCGGGTGCACGTCGAAGACCGTTCCTGGTGCGGTGGAGGTGGCGCCTACGACAGTGGCGGGAGCGTAACCACGATATAGAGAAATGCGAGGCCTTAACTGTGGGGGTTCCTCGCTTGAAAATTCCTCCTTGAGACGTTTCTTCGCCGCCCTCTGGGCCTTCCGATCCGAATCGTCGGCCGCCGCCACCAACAGATCCGCGTACGCGTCGACCGCCTCGGCGTTGTACAGCCGCTCCAGCTCCGCCAGTGTCCCCGGTCCTGCAACACGCAGATACTCGGTCGCGCGTTCGTCATCTGGCACCCAGTCGGGCTCGCCGACTTCGTTCCCATTCGCCAGGCACATCTGGACCAGGGACGACGAGTGCCCGATCCGAGTGACCTTCGCGCAGAGGCCCTCGAACGCATGTCGCATCGCCTCCGCAGGTTCCGCTGACGGCCAGATCAGGTACACCATATCGTGCTCGAGGAAGGCTCGCGCGAAGGTGCGGGGCTGGCGGTCACGCGTGAGCGGTACGCTCTGAAGCAGGGCCTTCGCGGGACCCGGCTTGTCGTTCACCGGCACGTACTGGGTGACGGGTGACCGCTCGACGTAATCGCCCGCACGGATTGCGGGTGCCTCGTCAAGATCCTCCAACCACGTGAGCGCCTCACGCTCGGCAGAGTCGGCACCGGTCTGAAAGTGCGCAGCTGCGAGCGCCATGAACACCCGACCGGGATGCGGTGGCCACTCGGCCCGATCGCGCACGTCCGGCTCGGTGGCGACAGCGAAGCCGTTGAGATACCGGATGCCGAACGCCAGCATCGCTATGCCGCCTCGGTGCCTTCCTTGACCAGCTCGCCCTGGCTGAGGCGGACGAGCTTCACGAGTTCCTGAGACGGCTTGAGCTGGAGGGGTTCTTCAGGCCACGGGAGTCCGGCCGCTCTGGCCCGATCGACTGCACCGGCCAGTAGGCTAAAGGCCCCCTCACCAGCGAGGGAGAAGCTTCTTGGATTCTCCCCCGGCCGGTCCAGCAGTTCCCAGGCCATCGGCCCGTCCGGCCAGAGCAGGCAGCGCGAC
Organism: Acidimicrobiia bacterium; assembly: GCA_050742015.1. Taxonomy (GTDB): domain Bacteria; phylum Actinomycetota; class Acidimicrobiia; order Spongiisociales; family ZC4RG35; genus JARDZU01. Next base: position 2,030 of record JBOGEV010000310.1, on the reverse strand, counting down.
CGCAGGCCCATCCCGGCCCCGAAGGCAAGCGTCGCCGCACAGAGGCCGAGCGCTGCGACCACGGTCCGAGCGGCGACATCGGTTTCGCTTGTCGCCGCTCCATTGAGAGGGAATTGCAGCCGCCGGAGCACGATGAGAGAGAGCGTCGTCGTCTGTTCGGCGTATTCCACCGTGACGCCGGAGTTGGGAGAGTCGAACGGAACGCTCGAGTGGTTGATCTCCGAGGGACGCACACCCTTCTCCTTTCCCTCTGCAACCCTGCGCAGCGACTTGTCCTCGTCCCGCAGCACCAGCACGTTCTTGCTGATTTCCAGAGGATCGCGCCGAACGCCCCTGGCTCGAAAATCATCGTCCCACGCCGCACCCACGCCCACGATCTCCGAAACCATCGCGCGCTCGAACTTCGGACCGAGGCCGCCCTTCGGTCCCGTCGAGTCCCACATCCCGAAGACCAAGGCGGTGGGACAGAGCTCGAATAGGGGTGTGGCGTTCCTCAGGCTTACCCTGTTCACGGCCTTGCCTCTTTCGGACTTGCGGAATGGCGTGCCATCGAGCTCGCTGTCGCGCAGGATCGCGTCGGCCAGCCGGTGCGGCACCTGCAAGCTCGTCACCTTCCCCACGGCATCGAGGAGTCGCCCCGCCTCCTGGTCCGCTTCCAGATCTCCTGTCGGATCCTGATCGGAGAAGTCGACCACGACCAGCGGCATTCTCAGGTTTCCCGCGTCCACCGCCGCTTGGAGGGCGAGCTCCATGCGGTTGGCCTGGCTCTGGACGGTATCGAGCAACACGCATTGGATCGGGTCGGTCAGCCCAGCCAGACGACGTTGCTCGATCGCATAGACAGCCCCTGCAAACGTTGGAGGGAACACCTTGTCGCCCTCGCCGCCCGCGGGCTGAAGTCGGCGGCGACACCGGAACGCAGCTGCGGACCCAGTAACGGCCTCCTGCAATACTTCAAGCGTGAGTTGGTCAGGCATTGGTCTCTCCTCCATTCAAGGGAAGCCGACGTGTCGTCGCGCTCCTCGCGGAACGCCAGGCCCCCACCAGATGGGACGCGTCCCAGCCGAAGAGGGCTCTTGACGGAAGGAGCGCCGAAACCCGGTACCTCAATAATACTGGAGGGTTCTGACAGTAATGCGAGAAAGCTCGCTGCAAAGGATCAGTGAAGGACCCTCGATGCCTTCATCACGGACACTCGAGGGGCTCAGCGGCCCCCCCCAACCCTTCCAGTCCCTCCTCATACACCTCCACCAGCTCCCTCTCTTCTTCCGCCACGTCGTCCATAATCATCCCCAGAAATCGCGCCGCCCCGGCGACGTTCTCCGGCTCGAAGACGGCCGGATCCGCGAACGGATCGCATAATCATCTCTCTGAGCCCGATCAGATCCCTCTGCCTGGAGTAGACTGCCTAGAGTAGACCGCCGAGAGCGCGGAGACGTCTGCAGGAGGCATGAGGCGCAGGACGCCGGTGGCCACGGCGCTCTCCCAGGCTGCGCTCTCGAGGGTCGGGAAATAAAGCCCACGCGGTAGCGGACCGCTCTCGACCATCCTCGGGGGCGACCCTTGCCATCAGACTGTCCACCCGGGCCGGGATCGAGGCGTGATAGGCGGCCGAGTCCTCCAGATCCTCCCGATTCTGCCGGGTCTCGGAAGCAAATTCGGATCGTGCCCGGCGGACGAGCCGCGCATCCTCCCGTCCCTGCCACCACTGGCTGAGCGCGAGGGCAGCCAGGACGCCGAGAATAACAACGAGAAGCTCCAGCAGAAAGTCGCGCAGTGCCGAGCCGCGGGACGGCTCGCTCAACCCCAGACCTTGATCTCCTTGTACAGCGCATCCCTCTCAACCGGCACCTTCCCCGCCGCCCGGATCATCCCGACCAGCCTCTCCACGGTGTGCCCGACGGCGCTGTGCGCATGCGCGTAGTGCGCGATCTTCTCGACCCCGATCGTCCCGTCCAGGTCGCTCGCCCCGAAGTTCAAGGCCATCTCCCCCGTCTGCTCCCCCAGCATGACCCAGTACGACTTGACGT